>CAZURN010000054.1:0-19459 GCA_964623165.1 uncultured Syntrophobacteraceae bacterium | reverse complement strand
TGCCATTCTCCCAGATGGCAACCACAGAGTTGGTGGTTCCCAGATCTATTCCTACCGCCTTGGCCATTTCTCACACCTCCATGAAACAGGGTACTCAACTACTGTCACGTTCCACAAAAAACCGGCCTGGGGCCGGAACGTAGATGATTTGGATGATCGATCGCACCGACAGGAATGCCAGCTCCTCCGTCCCAGCATTCACAGCTATGATAATCACCGTTTCGGAGTTTGCCAGGGGTTCAGGTGAATCCAGGTAACATTTGGTTCCTTTCTTGCATATGTACTGGGACCACAACGTCACGGAGGTCTGCTGAGTCACAATGTAGGATGGGGGCAATCCAGACCCAGTCAACGCCCCCCTGGCAAGACCTGCCCAAAATAGTTCATTGAAAATCGTGCGCTTATCCAAAACCCACCCACTTTCCAGGACAAATTTGTTTTTGACAGCCCTCTTTTTTTCCATATCATGGGGAGTCATAATTTCGCACGGAAAGAGCGTTCACCGTTGATCGTGAACACAACCTCATGAGTTCAATCAGTGAAATTGAGAGGACCGAATCATTATGACCGATCTTGGGCAAACCACGGCGCGGGAGGAATCCAAGGAATCCAAGCCACGAGCTTCTTCCGGATCTGCAGCCAGAAAACGTGTATCAGTGGTCAAGCGCGACCCTCCTTTGCGTCTCACGCCTAATGCCTCGGTGGTTCTGAAGAAGCGTTACCTCCGAAAAGACCAGGACAGCCAACCCATCGAGACTCCCGAGGAACTTTTCTGGCGAGTGGCGAAAGCGTTGGCCCAAGCCGATGCGCTTTTCGAAGGACCCGATAGGGTGGAAGAAACCAGTGAAAAGTTCTACCGCCTCATGACATCCCTCGATTTCATGCCCAATTCACCGACACTGATGAATGCGGGGCGACCTCTGGGGCAACTCTCGGCATGCTTTGTGTTGCCCGTCGAGGATTCCATCGACAGCATCTTCGAAGCCATCAAGCATGCGGCCATGATCCACAAGAGTGGCGGTGGCACTGGGTTCTCCTTCTCACGCATCCGTCCGGAGAAGGACAAGGTGCTTTCGACCCAGGGTGTGGCCAGCGGACCCGTGAGTTTCATGACCGTCTTCGACACGGCCACTGAGACCGTCAAACAGGGAGGCACGCGCCGCGGAGCCAACATGGGCATTCTTCGGGTGGACCACCCTGACATCGAGCAATTCATCACCTGCAAGACCGAGAATGAGCGCCTGAACAATTTCAACATTTCCGTTGCGGTCACTGACGCCTTTATGGAAGCCGTCCGAAATGACGAGGACTATCAGCTCATCAACCCCCGCATCATGGAGCCGGTCAAAACGCTTCCCGCCCGCAGAGTCTTTGATCAAATCGTCCAGTCTGCCTGGAAAAATGGTGAGCCCGGCATCATTTTCCTGGACGCCATGAACCGAGACAATCCCACGCCGCTAGTGGGAAAGATCGAGAGCACGAACCCCTGCGGCGAACAACCGCTTCTGCCCTATGAATCATGCAATCTCGGCTCCATCAACCTTGCTAACATGGTACGGGACGGTGAGGTCGACTATGAACACCTGAAACGGGTGGTCTGGGAATCTGTGCATTTCCTCGACAACGTCATTGAGGTGAACCGTTATCCGCTGCCGAAAATCGAGGAAATGACGCGCGGGAATCGCAAGATCGGGCTGGGTGTCATGGGTTTTGCGGACTTGCTCATCGCTCTTGGCGTGCCATACAATTCAGAGGAAGCAGTGGAGACCGCCGAGGAAGTCATGTCGTTCATCCAGCGGGAAAGCAAGCTCGCATCTGCCGCCATGGCCGAAACACGCGGGAATTTCCTCAACTACGAGGGGTCCGTTTACGACCGCCCCGAGACCCCTTTCATGCGCAATGCAACGACAACGACCATTGCACCCACCGGCACCATTAGTATCATCGCGGGCTGTTCCAGCGGCATTGAGCCGGTGTTCGCCATCAGTTTCGTGCGCAAGGTTTTGGACGACCAGGAACTCGTGGAAGTGCACCCGATTTTCGAAAAGGTGGCGAGGGAACGTGGGTTTTATTCGGAATCCCTCATGAAACGGATAGCCGAGAAGGGGAGCATTCAGCATTTCGATGAGATTCCCCAGGACGTCCGCAAGGTTTTTGTGGTCTCCCATGATGTGGACCCCGAATGGCACATCCGGATTCAGGCGGCTTTTCAGAAGCACACGGACAATGCGGTGAGCAAGACCATCAATTTCCCCAAACATGCCACCACCCAGGACGTCCACGATGCCTATCTCATGGCATACACTCTCGGCTGCAAGGGACTGACCATTTATAGGGACGGCAGCCGCGATGTTCAGGTCCTCAACATTCAGAGGAAGCCACAATATCCTCAGGTTGAACCCAGACCCAGGCCCGATTGCACCACCGGAGTGACCGAAAGGATCAACACGGGTTGTGGAAAGTTGTATGTGACCATCAACTCTGATGAGTATGGGTTCTGCGAGGTTTTCGCACAGATGGGGAAGGCTGGAGGATGTGCCTATTCCCAGATCGAGGCGACGAGCCGTCTCATTTCTCTTGCCCTGAGGTCCGGAGTGAAACTGGAGGCCATTATCAAGCAGCTCATGGGCATCCGTTGTCCTACCCCGGTCTGGCAGAACGGAGGCCAGGTTGTCTCTTGCTCCGATGCCATTGCACAGGTCCTGAATCTTCATGCCGACGCGAACATCGGCAGGGTAAGGGATGAAATGGGAGCCTGCCCCGACTGTGGCGCCGCAGTGGAACATGAAGGCGGGTGCATTGTTTGCCGTTCGTGTGGTTTCTCCCGCTGCAGCTAGAAGAGGTGGCTGTAAGGGCTTGCATTTTGTGGGGTGGTTCCTGATCCGTTACCCGGTTCCCCGGGTGCGGGGGAATCGCCCCTTTCTTATTGGAACCGTCCATGCCGAAGTGCGTGTGCCTTGATCACCCGTGGGATCTCACACCGCAGGAAGCCAGAACCAAACAGCTCGAACTTGCCCGGCAGATCAGGATCATCCCAGTTGCCATGGATTTCCAGATCCTCGGCGCTGCGGACGTTGGGTACACATCGGCCACCAATCAAATGGCCGCAGTGGTGGTTACTTTCCAATGGCCTGACCTGCGCCTGCTGGAAGTCGCCCAAATGGTGGGATCTGTTCACTTCCCATACATCCCGGGGCTTCTCTCGTTCCGTGAAGTGCCGATGCTGCTGCAAGCCTTCAGACAATTGGAAAAACCTCCCGATGTGCTCCTCTGTGACGGGCAGGGGGTGGCTCACCCCAGACGATTCGGTCTTGCGTCACACTTGGGGCTCTGCCTTGGAATACCCACGGTGGGGTGCGCAAAGAAGAGGCTGTGCGGGGACCACGAGCCGGTCCCGCCAAGCAAGGGGGCCAAGGTTCCTTTGCTGCTGGGGGGGGAGGTGGTTGGAACCGTCTATCGCTCCCGGGACCATGTCAAGCCCATCTTCATTTCCCCGGGCCATCTGTCCGATGTGGACTCTTCAACGGACTTGGTGCGCCGTTGCCTCGGACGCTTTCGTCTTCCCGAACCCATCAGGTCAGCGCACAACCACGCCACTCAATTGAGGCGCAGGCTTGTCAACCCGCAATGCGCCACATAACCAAGAGACGCAGTCTGGCCAGCGATGACCATGTTCCTAACCGGGAAATGAATCAGAAAGAGGTTGCCATGTCATATGCCTCAGGACAAAAGATCGCTCCCACCAGGGCAAGACACCTTTGTGTGTCTTCGATCCACTGTGATTTGGACCAGTCGGGAGGGGTAAAGGCTTCACACTGGGCACAGCTGAAACCTTCCCAGTCTTCCATGACGGTCACGTTGAGACATTGGTCGTAGTGGCTGCAGAGCACCTTGCGTTGAACGGCCACGGCGTGCGAGGCTCTAGGAGCGTTGACGGGATTTGGGTGACACATGGAGCTCCTCCGTTGTATGCTTTGCTCGTAGAATTGAGGGCCTGATCTCGCATCCGATCTCTTAGATTAAATGATCGGAATGTGACGCGATCCCCATTAACCCATTAACGAGCCCTTCTGACGATTATGAATGAGAGAGTGGGTTTGATCACGGCATACCAAGAGGGTTTCATGGAGGAACCATTGGGGGGAGCAAACTATTGGCTCCTGAAGTCCGATCCTGAGGAGTTTTCCATCGAGGACCTCAAGGCAAGCCCCAACTGCACGGCCCCATGGGATGGGGTGCGCAACTATCAGGCCAGAAACATGCTTCGGGATTCCATCAAGGAGGGGGATGCTGTGCTCTTCTACCACAGCCGCAAAAACCCATCGGTGGTGGGGATAGCACGGGTCATTCGGGCCGGGTATCCAGACCATACGGCTTGGGACCCCAGCAGCAGGCACCACGATCCCAGGAGCACCCCGGAAAAGCCCATTTGGTATATGGTGGACATCCGGCTGGAGGAAATCTTTGAGGATCCCATTCCGTTGGCGTCCCTCAGGAACATCCCTGAATTGAAGGATATGCTGCTGCTCAGGAAGGGATCCAGACTTTCCGTTCAGCCAGTGACACCGCAGGAGTATTCCGTGATTCTCTCGCTGGCGAAAGGCCTGACAAGGCGATCCTCCCAAACCGTATCAGACGGGGGCCTTGGGCATGGTGAATGAGGACCGCGGCGGGCAGGGACGTATTTGGTTTATCGAGCGCCATCAGCATCGATTCCAGCGACTTTTCTTACACAACGGAGGAGATGGGTGACACCATGACAACACGTGATGATCAGGTTAGAACGGCTCAGATGTTCGCCGCATACATTGAGAGCACGAACCCGGATGCAGTCGGTATTGCTCTGCTGTTCCTCGAGTGTGGCTGTATACAGGCAGGACCCTTCGATGCTGATGGAGACCAGGTCGGACCTGTGAAGCACCTCGGGCAGACGGATCACGGAGAGATAAGGATTTGCCCTGAATGCGTCGACGATGGAGGAGATCCCCAAAGGGTTTCGAATTCTGCCATCATATTTTTTCAGCCATCCAGGTGGACAGATGAGGAGAAAGAACGGATCAGCATGAAAATTTTCTCCGAAACTCCCCCGCATGACTGACCCGCCGCATGATTCACGCCTGAATCGATGAGGAATGCAAAGATCGCCAGGAACATGGAACAAGGGCCGCACAGGGTCATCCAGGACAATAGCCCTGGATCAGCTCCCTGCTGTAGACAAAGGCTCCGTCCCTTTCCACCCATTGAGTTCCACAACGGTCGAGAATCCACCCGCTGGACTTGCGGCCTCCAAATGGGAGCCTCATGGGTGTGAAGAGGAATTCTGGATTGTCGTGAACCATTCCGAAATGAGCCTGCAGAAGCGCCTTCAACTCAGCCTGCAATGATCCAAAGAATACCACCAGGAACCCGTAACGGGTTCGAGTCAGCTCCCGAATCACCTCATGGGTGTCTTCAAAGGATCTGAGAACGAGGAACGGCCCGAAGAGTTCCAAGTCCGGGATTTCTCCTTCCTTCATCTCCAGAACAAACGGTTGAACCATCTCTCCATTCATGGAACCCATGAGCAAACGGGCCTGTGAGCATCCATCTATGGCCTTGGCGATGGCATGCCTGGTTCTTGCCACACGAATGGGCCCGATGTCCGTCTCCCAATCGAAAGGATCCCCGACTCTGAGACCCCGGGCATCTCTCATCACAAGATCCCGCACGGTATCGTAGTGGCTCCTGTGAATGTAGGCTTTCTTGAGGGTCGTGCAGTATTGACCTCCATTGATGAATGCCCGGCGAACAATGAACGCTGCGGCTGCGGACAAGTCTGCGTCCTGCAGCACAACGGCTGCAGGCATTCCGCCTGGTCCTGCAAAAAAGATCTTGTCGAATGAATCCCGTTCCTGCCTGTAGACCTCCCCTACCGCGGATGCCCCGGATATGAAAAGGAGCCGCACATCGGGATCATCGATGCACCGCCTCCCAAACTGACGGTTGTCGATTCCGACCACAGGTTCCAGTGACAGAACAGGACGACTTATCTCCGCCAAGATTTTGGCCGTCCGTGGCGTATGGGACGAAAAGCTGAACAACAGACGATTCCCGGTCAGGAGCGCCGCTCCTCCGAGTCGGGCCAGCATCACGCTCGGAGCGTCATATGGAAAGATGGCCGCCACCGTCCCGTAAGGTTTTCCTCCCTCGACCCAGGGTATCTCCTCTGACATGGATCGAAGGTGCTTGACGGCCATGTCCAGTTCGAGGCGCGTTACCTTGATTGGAAAGCCGGCATCCAAAGCCGCCGCCTCCTGGAGTTCCGCACCTCGATCTTCCATCGCACAGGCAAGCCTCTGTATCTCGCCCAATCGTGCGTCATAGGTCGCATTCATGTCATCTCCTCACAATATGTCGAGACCGGATGATCTCAGGGCAAAGCACGTCGGCATTTGGGACGACAGGTGCGGAGGGGACTTCGGGGAAACGGCGGCAGGAAACCTGGGAATCCCGTTCACGCCCGGAGAGACGCTTCAGGAACAAACAACCTTCTTTTCCTGAAACGGGTCGTCCTGGCTGAAGGAGCTTGGCTCAGCAGGCCGCAATCTTCTGTCCGTTCCGATCCTGCATAACCCGAGGATCAGTATGCCAAGATTGGACCCGACAAACAACCCCGAAAGGAAACCGACGCCCATTGAAAGCCAGTCCATTGAACGCCCCTTTGATGTTTCTCGTGTTGTGAAAGTCGCGGATTCGTGAATAAGAGGGTAAGGCAGCCGATTCATTAAGCAAAACTCGAACCAAACGTAACACCCAAGAGATCTCGTCTTTCCAATAGTTTGAATTTTTTGGAATATTACTGAACATTGCAGACCCTGGGATAATTCACCCGACTGGAGCGAGGGCTTCGCCCACCGGAAGATTGTAAACCATATCGACACCTGTCCAATGAACGGGTTATGGACAAATTGATACAACAGAAACCGAACCTATTGATATCAAATATGTTTTTTGGTGTTCCATCGTTACAAACCGCTTCACAAATAAATCGTAGGCATTTCAAAGTGTTGTCATTACCTGAGCGGTGGTGCAGCCTGTAAAGATTTCCGGCAGGGATTTTACTCCGACCCGCATCACCCTTGCGCGATTCGGACCTGAGGGGACGCCTGGTTCCGCAGATCGTTTGAGCATGGGGCAATGATGTATTGCACCACGGATCCTCAATGTGTTCTAATGGAATGAATCTGTTTCACACCGTCTCCCCTTCCTTGGGGGATTACCCCTATGACGGAGCAGACCCGTGCGGTTGCTATCCTTTTTTGCCGCATTTCTTACGGTTCTCTCTGTGACTCCAGCCAGAGCCGATATGGAGAGTGCCAAGGCAGCCTACTCACGTGGTGAGTTCAAAATTGCCTATGATGAATTCATTTCTTTTGGGCAGGCGGGGAATCCAGAGGCCCAATGGTACCTTGGAGCCATGTTCGAATCAGGCATGGGGGTCTCACGTGATTTGTCCGAAGCGGTCCACTGGTATCTGCGAGCGGCAAACGGGGGCTATACGGATGCTCAAGTGGCCCTAGCCAACATGCATGTCCTTGGAAAAGGCGTTGCGAAAAACGACGCGAAAGCCATCTTCTGGTACCGCAAAGCAGCCCCAAAAGCGGGCGAACAGGTACACCTGGCGCTTGGCCTGATGCATGCGCTCGGTCAAGGCGTTCCCAGAAACGACACGGGGGCAGCCAACTGGTTTCGAAAGGCAGCGGAATTGGGAAACGCCGATGCCCAACTCCTCATGGCATGGGTATACGCCGAAGGCAAGGGTGTGAGGAAGGACGACGCCAAAGCCGCCCGCTGGTGCCAGAAATCGGCGGAACAGAACAACCGGGAAGCTCAATTCCTCCTGGGACTGATGCACCTCAAGGGCCAGGGAATATCCAAAAGCCCAGCCCTGGCAGCCGCGTGGCTGCGAAAGGCAGCCGATCAGGAGCACTCCTCTGCCCTGTTGCTCCTTGGACTCATGCACTTGGAAGGCCATGGTGTGCGAAGGAATGTCTATGAGGCCCTGACTCTCCTTCGAGCGGCAGCGGACAAGTCAAATCCCCACGCCCAGTGCATTCTCGGCGACATCTACCACTCTGGAAAGGTGGTGGCACGGGACTTCGCTGCGGCGCTGAAATGGTACGGGGCGGCGGCCAGTCAGGGCCATCCCAACGCCCAGACGCTCCTCGGCCGGATGCACGCTTTGGGTGAAGGCGTCGACCAGGACTTGGCAACAGCGGCCAGCTGGTTTCGCGAGGCGGCCGAGCAGGGAAACGGCGATGCCCAAATGCTCCTTGGCTTGATGTACGCCTCCGGTGAGGGAGTCCCCAGGGACGACATCAAAGCGGCCGAATGGATCCGTCTGGCGGCGGAAAAGGGGTACCCTGATGCGCAGATGTTCCTTGCCCAGATGTACTCAACGGCCGGTGACCTCCTCGATGAAGCTTCCCAAGCCACGGAGTGGACAAGGCGGGCAGCAGAGAATGGGTCCGTCATCGCCCAGAACAACCTCGGATACGCATATTCCTATGGTGAGGGCGTTCCCAGGGACCTCACGGAAGCCGCCAGGTGGTATCGTGAAGCGGCAGAGCAAGGGAACGCCGTCGCCCAGTACAATCTTGGACTGGCTTATGCCAAAGGACATGGCGTGCTCCAGGACCCTGTGCTCGCCACCATGTGGCTCACCCTTTCCGCAAACCAGGGCTGTGCGGAATCTGCTCATTTGAGGAGCCAAATCGCCGGAGCCATTCCTGATAAACACTCAGCCCTGGCCGAGGAAATGGCCCGCGACTGGAAGCCGAGGCCTGGACAATGATTTGAGTCGTGCCCAGGTGTGCCGCTCCTCTTTCGCAGGCCACGGCGGGGGTTCACTCTTTTGAGGATTCGCCTTTCGCCTCCATCTGCTTCCTCTTCGCTTCCTCCTCGGCAATAGCAGCAGCAACGGCAGCGCCCGCAGCAGCGGAAAGGGCAGATTTCCCGGGGGAAGGCGCCGGTGTGGCCCCCGTTTCATCATCCGCCCCCCCCCGCTTTGAAGCTGGTTCCTCCGGAAGGCGCACCTGGACATCCCTCGTGGCGAATTCAAGCCCCCGTTCGTCAAACAGTTCCTGGAGCCGCCTCAACACATGACGCTGGACCAGGAACTGGAGTCCGGGTTTGGATTTGAACTTCATTCTCATGATGAGGGCAGAGTCGTCGAAGGCCAACACTCCCGCAAACTTGACCGGCCCAAGCAGATTGGACTGCAATTCCTCGTCCTCTTGAACTTCCTTGTTGATCTTCTTCACCACTTTTCGGACTTGATCGACATCCGTCCCGAATGGAACCCGGAAATCGAGCTTGACGATGATGTAGTCCCTGGAAAAGTTGGTAACCATCCCCAATTGGCTGAAAGGCACGTTATGCACCTGGCCACGCGGGTGGCGCAGCTTGAGGGATCGTATGGAAATGGCCTCCACAGTCCCCTTCGCCTTGCCCGACTCCACATAGTCACCGATGCGGAATGCATCATCGATGAGAAAGAAGAGCCCCGAGACAATGTCCTTGATGAGGTTCTGTGTCCCGAGACCGATGGCCAGGCCCAGAATCCCCGCCCCGGCAAGGAGCGGCTTGGTGTCGATGCCCATGGCCGAAAGAATGATCAATCCCACGATCACAACCAGCACTGCAAGGAGGAACTTTCGAAATATCTGAAGCAGGGTGCCGATTCGGCTGCCCCCCGTCCCTCCCATCTCCGAGTCCTCATCGACCTCGAGACTCCCCTGCACTTCCTTGAGCTTTCGCTTGATGGCTTCCTCGATGAGGCGCCAGGCGACGTAGGCAAGAGAGAGGACCAGAAGGATTTTGAGCGCGGATTCCGTGACCTGCTCTCCAAGATCCACGTCGAGACCCCATAGATCCAGCAGCCAGAAGAGGATGATTCCCGCCACCAAGAAGCTCAGGCATCGGCGGATTATGGGGACAAAACGGGACACATGGTCCGTATGGTTATGCGACTGCTGTTCCGATGGTTCCCCGGCCGGTTCACTATCTGTCATTTTTCCAACCACGCATTCCCCCTCCACCGTCCGGGGCTTGTCCGCAAAGCCGAAGATGCTAGTGAGAAACTTTTGTCCAACCCAGTCCACGAGCAAAAAGACCGGCACACTGTAAAACAGGGCGAGAACAGGAATGACGAGGTCATGACGCCCCACCAGCAGATAGAAAACCCACAGAATCCACGTGAGCAGCACATAAGGCAATGCAAGCAGGTGCCAAAAGCCCGCCAGCTGTATCTTGAACAGTTTGGTTCCAGTTGTTTGCACGTCGGAGTCGCGACAAATGATCCGGGCGACGGACTCACGGTTGTCGAGGAGGAGATGGACAACGATGCACAACACCACGGCGGCGATCACCGAACGGATCAAAATGTCAATTCCCTCGCTGATCCCCTGCAATTCAAGGAGGGCTCTGAGCAGAAATCCTCCTCCAATAAACACCGTTACCCTCATTATCCATCGGTGCAGGTATCGAGCAGTGTCGTCTCCCATGGGAAAGAGACGCATTGCCGAGGTTTCCGGCGCCAGCAGGAATCGAGACAGGATGCTAGCTCCGCGGACAAGCAGAACCACAGTCAGGTAGGTCAGGAGGACCAGCCTGGCAAACGGCCCCCGATTGAAGAAGAGGAAAAACAAGGCCAGGGTTGCCACAGAGAACACGCACACGGACATGAATTCGATGGAACCCAATAACAGGAGGCATTTGATCTTCACCGTCCAATGGCTCGGTGGGGCGGCGATGAGACGATTTCGCATATCAGCCGCGTAGCGTCCAAACAGCCACTCGGCACCCAGACCTCCAGCAAGCAGCACGACGATTGCCAGAAACATCCTGATGATGTCCGAAGTCCCTCCTTCACCCCTGAGATCCGCATAAGCCTTTGGCAGAAATGAGGGCACGGCCACAGCCCCGGACTGCAGGTCTTTCAATCGCTGATGAAACAGGGTCACGTTCTCTTCCGCCTTCCGTACGATACCGGCAACGCCTGTGGCAGCCTTCTCACCCTGCTTTGCCGCATTGCCCGCGGACGATTTCCCCAGTTCCTGAATCAGCAGTCTTCGAGCTTGATCGTCACTGAGACCCGCCACGATTTCATTGATTCTTGACTGGTCGAGATTTTCGGGAACTACAGGCAGCGCCTTGCCGGACTTCTCATCGGCCTTTCGGGAACCCTTTGTGGAAAATAGCAACAGCCCACCCTTACCCTGGGCTGACGCAACGCCAGCCAGGAGAACACTGCCCATGAAGAACACTCCCAAAAGCACGAAGGCCTTGAAAAACCGTATTGGCATGTCCCCTCCAACCTGCAATGCATGCCGGTGCTCATCAATGCCTGACGCCCGGCTGCGATCCCGGTGAATTTTCCCGATCCCATCCAATCATGAGAGCAGAACCCAATGGAAAAGCGCAGATAGGGTTTGTCACGATCTCACCAAGATCAAGTCTACAGTTTTTCCAGTCGCTTTGGGAGTCGTTTTCAATCGATGCAATCCAAGCATTTCCCTGGGTCTCCAAGGCGTTGCATTTCGTCAGGCATTGGAATCTACCAGCAGGAACTTCTCTTCATCGTTGGACCAAAGTCCAATTTTCGACCACTCCGAAAGGTCCTACTATCCTTGTGAGCTGAAGAGGGACCTCAGACGACAAGCCCGAGGACGTGGCAAACCTGCAAAACGTTCATTGTGGAAGCTCTCTGGGACAGAATTCATTCAATCTCATCTGAAATTCTCGGGTATCAATGCTATATTATTGTCAACGCTTGAACTACCGGAACCTGCCGCTCCTGGCATAGGGAAAAATCCCTAGCGGCATCCACCAGCGGGAAGATCTGTCGTTGCCCTCGCTCAATGCGACGCTGAAATCAGGAAGTGTCGGGCAGTCTGCTGACAATGGCGGACCATAATGGAAGAATCGCTTTGTGGAGGGAACCATGAAAATCAGGATTGTGTGTATCGGTTTGTTGGTGATGGCGGCCTCACTCATGGCAGCTCCGGTCTCCGGGGCTCAGCAGGAGATAGGGTCCGCTGCCATGGCGGGCCAATCAGCCATGGAGATCCTCCGGCGCATGGGAGACTTCATGAGTCGCCTTCCGAAGTTCAGCGTGACCATCCAGGATGCTTACGATGTGGTCCAGGACACAGGCCAGAAGATTGAGTTTGGCGATATGCGCAAGCTCACCCTGGTCCGTCCGGACCGCTTCCGCATGGATGTGCAGCGCAGTGACGGCGAAGCAGCCCATGTCACCTTCGACGGCAGACTCATCACCGTTTACAGCCCCAAGCAAAAGGTCTTCGCAAACTCCTATATACCGGGCACCATCGATGCAGCGGTGATGCACTTTGTGAGAGACCTCCAGATGCGTCTGCCCCTGGCCATGTTGTTTCTGGCGGAACTCCCCGGGGAGATCGACCGCAGGGTCGTTTCCGCCGAAGTCGTGGAAACTTCCGCCATAACCGATCCCCCGTGCATCCATGTGGCGGCTCGAACGAATCGGGTGGACTTTCAGGTATGGGTCCCCGCCCAGGGCGACCCCCTGCCCCGCCGAGTCGTGATCACCTATCGGGAGGAGAGAGGACAGCCCCAGTTCCAGGCGAATCTTTCTGGTTGGAACCTCTCACCCGACACCCCCGATACCCTTTTTGCTCTTTCCATTCCTCAGGATGCCACCAAGATCGACTTTCTGTCGAGGATGCGCCCGGCGGTCAAGCCTGTGGCAAAGAAGGGAGGCAGGAAATGAAAATACGGACCATGTTCAAGGTGTTTTCCATTGCAGCGGCTTTGCTCTTCGTCCTATCCCTGGCCATTGAGGCCCATGCAAGAGGAGGGGGCGGTCGAGGCGGGGGTGGGGGCGGTCGAGGGGGCGGCGGTTTCTCGGGAGGCGGAGGACGCAGCTTCTCTGGTGGAGGCGGGTTCTCCGGAGGTGGCGGGGGAGGACGGAGTTTCTCGGGTGGCAGCGCCTATGGAGGCGGAGGTGGCTTCAATCGATCCGGGCCTGCGAGCTCCGGGAGCTTTTCCTCACGATCTTCTATGGGCACCACAGGCAGGGCCTCCTCATTCGACCGTTCCGGGGTTGGAGCTGACCGCGGCTATTCCGCATCCCAGAGGGGGAGCTATGCGGGGTCCGCGGACCGTTTCGGCCAGGCGGGACAGACCATGCGAGCCCAGGACCGGCAGACGGGTCGAACCGAACGGACCCAAGCCCGCGCCGATTTGGGCGGAGACCGGCAACAGGGCAGAACTGACAGGACGCAAGCGCGTCAGGATGGAAGAACAGACAGGACCGAAGGACGACAGGATGTGAGAAGCGATCGCCAGGACGCCATCACGGACCGGCAGCAAAACCGTCAGCAATACCGATCGGACGCCCGGGAGGACTGGCAGGACTATGGTGAACATCATGGTTATTGGGGTGGATACTCTCCATGGGGATATGCGGCGGCCGGAGCTGTCGCCGTCGGGGCCGCATACGCCATCGGCACGGCCATTTCGGCCTCTGCCTTCTATGCCCTCCCCTGCACCGCCACCACCGTGGTCGTCGGTGGCGTGTCCTATTACCAGTGCGGCACGACCTGGTACTCCCAGGCCTACTCGGGTGGGGACGTGACCTACGTGGTGGTCAATCCACCAGAGGGATACTAGACAAGGCCTGCAGAATCCCCCGCTCCAACTCCGGGGCGGGGGAGTTGCCAAGGCCGTTTCCCAAAAAAGCCCCCGGGCCGGGCATCCGGGGGAACCGGGTTGCATCGGTTTCATGCCAAGCTGCAGTAGCACAGGGCCTTGTGCCCGTCCGTTTCATGGCGCCCACTATGCTACATCTTTAAATCTGCTCGATTCGACCTTGGACTCCCCACCACTGCATTCCATGATCTTTCACTTTGCCCCGACGATGGCCAGGAAATCGGCTTCCATCGTGTCCTTGGGACTTTCCACAATCCTTCCCAATTCCTTGTTCCCCTTCAGGAAAATGACGGTTGGAACCCTTTCGATCCTGTACTTCTTTGCGAGCCCCGCTCCATCATCCTTCCGGGTGTCGACCCCGTACATGGTGAGCGAGATTTTGGAGTTCTTCGCTGCATCCAGAAGTTTCAAGACTTTCGGAGATTCTCTCTGGGAGTCCCCGCACCAGGTGCCCAGGAACATGATGATGGAAATGGGATCCATGATCCCCTTGATTGCCGCAACGGCCTTCGGATCAGGAATGAAATCGTCGGCATTCTCTTTGAACTCGGAGCAGTGCTTGTAAAGGTCGTTCTTCGTGAGTTCGCCGACCAACATTTCCCCCCTGTCTCCCATCACTTTCTTGAAAGCCTGGGCTGCCTGGGAGGCACCGGAAACGATGGCGCACAGAAGCACAAAGCCCAGAACTGTGCGCAACAAACGCATCGACTCCCCTGAATGTCCTGGTTTCATGACAGTGATCTCCAAATTTTCGATTTGTTGTTCAACCATGTCAAAAGACGAATTCAATCTTCTTGTCCACGTCTTCCACGACCTGGACGCCGAGCCTCGCCAGTTCCTCTTTGGCCCGTTTGCTAACGGTTCCGGACACCCAGGCTTCGATCTTTTTGGCATCGGGAATGGAGCCTTTGTACGCGGCCAATGCGGCGGGAACGCGCTGGCTGGCCCGTTCCGTCCAAATCCCATAGTCGAGGGGCAGCGGGATTAGCACGACCCCGTTGCCTGCCTTGGCAAAGATGAGGGGACCGTATGCATTGATCTGCTTGATGGGGGACACCTTCAACTGATACCCCCGCATGGTCTCGGCCATATTCATGAAGAAGTTGGCCGTTTCTTCGTCGTTGGCCGACAGGGCCTGCTGGATGAATGCGTCCCTCCCCCTGGCACCCGTCAGGGCCTCCAGTGAATTGACAATGACGGTATGATGGGTGGGTGTATAGGAGTTGTGTTCCAGGAACTGCGTCGCCAGGCCCGATGCAACCCCCATGGCCGTTAGTTTTTGCTCATTGATCTGGCGGAGCCTCTGGGGTGGATACTCCTTGAGCGTATCGCTCACCTGCTGGGCGGTCCTGGTGAGTGAAACGGCGGTCACGGCGGGTCCTCCCACGGGGGCCAGTGCCGCAGACAGGGTCAGGGACCCGAGGGTGGTGGCCCAGGCCAGACTGTTGAGCTCTTTCTGCAGGACACTGTTGCTGGAGTAGACGTCAACCCCAAGCCGCGCAGCGAGGTCCCTCTTGTTGGAGGAGACGGCCAGCGCCTGTTCGATCTTGCCGTCTTCACCTGGACTCGCTTTCGTGCTGAGCCCCGTCTTGACATTCTGGAACAACCCGGCAATTCCCTTGGGGACCCCGCTGATGGTGTCCACAGGGTCAGTGATGAGGTTTGCACCGAACTCCAAAGGTTGCGAAGCCGCCTTTTTCACTCCATCCACATAGGCCTCGCTCTTCTTGAAATTGCGCAGCGTCGCAATGGCCCCAATCTCCCGAATCAGCTTCCGAAGGGCAAAATCCCCGGTCACCTCGAACGCGCCAAAATCCGAATCCACCCCATAGTGGTTCATGTATCCGTAGGAAACCACAACGTCGCGGACACGGTAATGGGGCCCGGCAATGAGCTTGGGCGGAAGGACGTCCCCCGCCCTGCGGTTGACCGGCTTTTCGAACTGAGGTGCGGGTGCCGCAGAAAAGGCTGTGGTCTGATCCAGGACCACCGGCAGAAAACACACAAACAGCAAGACCTTGAACCATCTGGGAACTGAACACATACGGGTCATGAACCTCTCCTTTTCTCACGATTGAACGATTCCCCCGACTTCAAGTCGCAAACCGTGTCCGCGAACCCCTACCGGAGATCCTGAAGCAGTCGCTGAAAATCCTTGGAACCGGTCAGGATGCGGCCCGCTGCATCCCGCAGCTTGTCCACTTCCTCAGGCTTGAGCACGAAGGAGGTGGGAAGGCGTTTGAAAAAGGTACGTTCGACTTCGTCATCCAAGGCGTCAAACCTCACCTGTACAAGGTAAAACTCTATGTCGCCACAGGACCCTGGTTCCGTCGAGATCTTTCCCGGTCCACAGCGCCCCCTGCGGATCTCGTCAGCCCACCTGGGGAAGCTTTCGGCCAAGAGGGCCACTGTCTCCATGTTATAGCGGGAAATGCCTATGGACGAGTATGACGCGAGCATGGCGCTGAAAGGAGGGATCTTCTCGGATCGGTCCCATTTGGGGTCGATTTCCGTCTCGGCATTCACGATGACGAAGACGACCTTGTGGACGTTTTCCTGCTGAGCGTATTTCAATGTGGACCAGCAGTCCCCCATAAGGGTGACACGCTCAAGGGCCGCCCTGAGTCCCAGGTTGTCCGCGACTCCTCCATCCACCAAGTGAATGTATGGTTTCGTCTTCGAATCCAGGAAAGGCAGCATGTTGTTGGCCAGGTCAAAGCGGCGGGAACTGACATCCCTCGGTGGCACCATCGCCTGTGCGAGGACCGGCGGCATCTGATAGCCACACCTGCCGGCATAGTTCCTCAGGGTGATGGGACTCAGCAGAATCGGTACCGCCGAGGAAGCCGCACAAGCCCGAGCAACAGGGAACTTTGACAGATCCGCGCAGATGACGTCGAAAGAATCCTGTATGAACGAAAACCTTGTGCCATGGGTCATGTCCGTGGCGTTGATCACGATCATGGGCCCCCCGCGGGCCATCATGTCGCCAAATGTGCCCCCGTTGAAAACATGCCTGTCATAATATTCCGCAGCCAGGTCGCTGCGATCGAAATACGGGGAACCAAGTTTTCCCCAGTTCGCCGGGTTCACGAGAGTGGCTCGGGCAAGGTCGCCCTGGATGTTCTTTTTCAGAAAGCGGGGTTCAAAATCCTCAAAGATGCGATCCCCAAAAAGGCCATAGTAGGCCGCCGTGAAACTCCCCCCGGAAACACCGGAGATCCAGTCCACCTCGTCGAGGAGTCGCCTCTTGGTGCCATGGATGGTGATCTCGGTGTCTCTCAGAGCCTCGAGCACCCCGTACGAAAAGGCGGCTGCACGAGTGCCGCCACCGGAGAAGGTGAGCAACAGGAGCAGCTGGTCGTCGTTTCCTGATTGTCTAAAATTCATGCCCCGGTATCCCACACCCGACTCCCATCGCAGCATTGGCTTGTTTATTGGGTAGTGAGCGCACCCGGAGGCAGCAAACAGGAAAACCAGAGAACAGATCCAGGAGACCATTCTGAGCGGCACCGCAGTTAAAGCGGTTCCCAGCTTCAACTCCATGGAAGCTGAACACATTGCAAGACTCCTCATGTTCTGAGAGAATTCACTCCAACCCTTCGCAAACAGCGTGAATTGCACTGAGGAGGGAGTGCTCGCCGAAAGGTTTTCGGAGACATGGTATCCCTACCGCCTGATCCACCATCTTCTGCCACTGAAGGTTTTCGTGGGCGGTCATGAAGATCACCGGCACCTTGCGCCCGGAGGAGGCAAGGCTGCCATAGAGCTCGAGACCGGACATGCCGGGGAGGCGGACGTCCAGGACGAGGCAGACTTCATCCACAAGAGAACCGGAACTTAGCAGATCTTCGGCAGATTCAAAGGTGACAACCTGATACCCGTTGGATTGCAGTAATCGCTTCAGCGCCCTCCTCACGGACTCATCATCATCCACTACAACCACAGTCAGAGAGTGTTCATCCACGAAACCTCCACCATCTCCAGGGCGACACAAATTGGATTGCATGTTTTCGTAAGGTCTGCCCCAAGAGCGACACTTCGAGCTGAAGGCGAGAAGTCTCGTCGAACAGACAGAGCCTTGAACGGAGAATTCTCAGTGCACATTGGTGCACGCAAAACGGCAGCGTGGAAGACTTGAGAGTGTCTTCAAGATTAGTGGACTTTACCGCAGGAAAATATTGGACTTTGGTCCAATAATAAAGGTCATGCCTGTGTGGATCGAATGCCCAGTTTCTCGGCAAACCGGACAAGATCCGCAAAGGATTTGGCGCCCATCTTTTCGATGATGCGTGCACGGTGTACCTTGATGGTCTTTTCGGTGGTTCCCAGATGGAAGGCAATCTGCTTGTTGAGCATCCCCGTGACAACGAACCCGAATACTTCATATTCACGCGGGGTAAGAGTTCTCAAACGGGCTCGGAGCTGGTTCAATTCATTTCGTTCCCGCCTCGCCACTCGATCCTTTTCAATGGCTCGCGAAACTGCGCCCAGCAAGTCCTCGGCATCGAACGGCTTCAGGAGGAAATCCACCGCACCGGCTTTCATGGCTTGAACACTGATGGGGACGGTTCCATGGCCGGTGATGAAAATGATGGGAAAGGCTTTGCCTTTATCCGCCAGGTGATTCTGGACTTCGAGACCGCTCACCCCAGGCATTCTCACATCGAGAACGAGGCAACTCGGCACATTCGGGTGCGCGTAGTCAAGGAACTCGCTGGCCGATGCGAACGTCTTGAACTCATAGGCCGCCGCTCGCAACAGCCGTTCCATCGAACGCAGCACCGAAGGGTCGTCATCGACCACGTACACGACCGGTTGATCATCCGTCACAGGCGTTGCCCTTCGTCCAGAGGCAGCGTGAAAGAGAACGTGGCGCCGGCTTCATGGTTGTTCTCAGCCCATATCACCCCCCCGTGAGCCTTGATGATGTTGCGGCTGATGGAAAGCCCCATGCCCAGACCATCGGCTTTTGTGGTGTAAAAAGGCTCGAAGAGATGATCCCTGTCATTTTCGTTGATGCCCTTGCCCGAGTCCTCAATGGAAACCATGGCGGTCTTGCTGTCCCGCATGGCCGTCCTGACAATGACCTTTCTTGAAGTGAGAGGGACATCCCTCATGGCTTCCGCCGCGTTCATGAGCAGGTTCAAGGTCACCTGCTGCAACTGCACCCGATCGCCTTGAACCGCACGCATGTCTTCGTCCAGTTCTGCCACCATGACCAAACCATCCAACAAAGGTGTGCCACTCACGAGACTGATGGTCTCCCGGATGACGTCATGGAGATCCACCGCATCCCGCACTGATCTCCCCTTTCTCACGAGCGTTCGCATTCTCCGAATCACTTCACCCGCCCTCGTGTCATCACCGATGATGTCAATCAGGATCTGTCGGACTTCCTCCAGGTCTGGAGAGTCTGAAGCAAGGAAACGCTGCGCGGCTTCGGCGTTGCAGCGGATGGCTGTCAGTGGTTGATTGATTTCATGGGCGAGCGACGTCGCCAACTCCCCCATCGTCACGACGCGGGTAATGTGGGCGAGTTCTTCATTGCGACGCAAGGCCTCCAACTCCACATTCTTCCGTTCAGTGATATTCGTGTCGGAGACGACCACGCCTCCCTCCGGATTTCTGAACGGCAGAACCTTCATGAGAAACCATCGGGACTCGGACGGTGAGTGACTCGGATACTCAAGGGAAAACTCCTCCCTCTCACCCTTCAGAACCGATT
>CAZURN010000053.1:0-19894 GCA_964623165.1 uncultured Syntrophobacteraceae bacterium | reverse complement strand
TCACGAGCATCCCTACCACTAAATGAAAAGATGCACAATGTCAAACGTTGTTTGTGGGGTTTTTTCCTGTATTTGAGCACCACCTGAACCAACTGGAACAGGACACTCCGATTTGTCGGGAAAACGATTACAAACGCCGCACTTTGCCTTGCCGGGTCAGAGGTTGAAGCCAAGCATCCGATGGTGTATACATGGATCGCTCGCGGTTCCAACTGTTGCTGATCTGCCCAGAGGGAGAACACAAACATGGGTTATGAACCGGTCATAGGGCTGGAGGTCCATGCACAGCTCCTCACCAGGAGCAAGATATTCTGCGGCTGTTCCACGACTTTCGGCGCCAACCCCAACCTCCACACCTGTCCCGTGTGCCTCGGCATGCCCGGAGTCCTTCCGGTCCTCAACCGCCAGGTGGTGGAGTTCACACTGCGCATCGCCGTGGCCACCCACTGCCGCATTGCGCCGTTCAGCCAGTTTGCCCGCAAGAATTACTTTTATCCCGACCTGCCAAAGGGATACCAGATTTCCCAATACGAGCTGCCCCTCGCCCAGGACGGGTGGCTGGATATCCCGAACGACCGCGGCACCAAGCGCATCCGCATCAACCGCATCCACATGGAAGAGGATGCCGGAAAGCTCATCCATGATGAGTTTCAACCTGTCAGTTACGTCGACTTCAACCGGACGGGTGTCCCCCTGATGGAGATCGTGAGTGAGCCCGACATCGCCACGCCCGAGGAGGCGGCAACGTACCTCAAGACCCTGAGGGAGATACTTCGATACCTTGAGATCTGCGACGGGAACATGGAGGAAGGAAGCCTCCGCTGCGACGCCAACATTTCATTGCGACCAGCCGGCACAGACGCCCTCGGAGTCAAGACTGAGCTCAAGAACATGAACTCTTTCAAAAATGTGCAAAAGGCCCTGGAATTCGAGATCCGCCGCCAGCGGGCCCTGCTCGAACGGGGCGAGTCCGTCGTTCAGGAAACAAGACTGTGGGATGCTGGTCGCAATGTGACCATCAGCATGCGGGGCAAGGAGGAAGCCCATGACTACCGGTATTTTCCAGACCCCGACCTGGTCCCCATCGCCATCGACAATGAATGGATCGATTCCGTAAGAGGCAGCTTGCCGGAACTCCCTGAGGCGAAACGGGAGCGATTTATGAGAGACTACGGTCTCTCCTCCTACGACGCCCAGGTTCTGACCGGGTCCAAACCCCTGGCCGATTATTTTGAATCGGTGGTCGACGCCTATCCGCAGCCCAAGGCCGTAGCCAATTGGATCATGTCCGAGCTTTTGCGGGAGCTCAACAAGGACGGCCGCGACATCGAAGACTGCCCCATCACGCCGGACATCCTGGCGGAGCTGTTGAAGCTCATGGAATCGGGAGTCATCAGCGGCAAGATTGCCAAGACCGTCTTTGAGGAGATGTACGCATCGGGCAAGCGCCCTGGGAGCATCGTCGAGGATAAGGGGCTGAAGCAGGTCAAGGATGAAGGGGCCATCGAATCGGTGGTGGACGAGGTCCTGGCCGAAAACCCCGGCGAGGTGGAACAGTTTAGGGCAGGAAAAGCGAAGCTTATGGGTTTCTTCGTCGGACAGGTCATGAAAAAGACGAAGGGGAAAGCCAATCCACAACTGGTGAACGAAATCCTTCAGAAGAAACTCAACCCATGAAGCCATCGTTTGCTGATCGCGCATGGCAATGCGCTGGAACGGAGGATGATCCATCTGTCATTGCAGGGTTGCCCCCGAATCTGTAAAAGGCTGCTGGATAAAGGCTTTTGATGGCATGAACCAGTGAGGAACAGACACTCTTCCATATGGACCAAGCATGGATTTTGACTAAGGCGGGGGTTCAAGCTCACTGGCGCTGAACGTGTCTCGGTTTCATCGTTACCAGGGAGGCAATAGAGAATGGTCGGTCAGTGGTGTCCGCCGATTTATCGGGACGGGGATGTGGTGGCAATCCTGGATCAGCGCCTGTTGCCCCACAAAGAGGTCTTTCTGCGCTGCACGACACCTCAGCAGGTGATCAACGCCATTAAGAAGATGGCCATCAGGGGTGCCCCTGCGGTGGGAGTGGCCGGGGCGATGGCCCTGGCCCTCGGCTCCCGAACAATCCAGGCAGCGGACCCTCAGACCTTCCGCACTAAGTTCGTCCGGCTATGCCAGCAGGTGAGGAGTGCCCGCCCCACCGGAAACAACCTGAGCTGGGCAGTTGAAAGAGTGTACTCGGTGGTGGTGGAAAACCCCACTGCCGATGTCCCTTCGCTTCAGAAGCTGATCCGCACCGCGGCCGATCAAATCCTCAGGGAGGACGTGGAAACCAACCTGGCCATGGGTTCATGGGGAAAACAGGTGATCCCGAAGGGAGCCACCGTACTCACCTACTGCAACGCGGGTGCATTGGCGACCGCCGATTATGGGACCGCCATCGGGGTAATCCGTGCCGCCCATGCCAGCGACCCCTCTATCCAGGTGATCTCCTGCGAAACAAGGCCCTTCCTTCAGGGCAGCCGCCTCACGGTGTATGAACTCATGCGCGCGGGAATCCAAGTGACCCTCATCACGGACAATGCCGTGGGCAGTATGATGCAACAGAAAAAAATCGACGTGGTCGTCGTCGGAGCCGACCGAATCGCTGGCAATGGGGACACGGCCAACAAGATCGGGACCTACATGGTGGCGGTCCTTGCCTCTACGCACAGCATCCCGTTTTACGTCGCCGCCCCCAGGTCCACCATCGACCCCACCATTGCGGATGGATCACTCATCCCCATCGAACAGAGGGACCCCGGGGAAGTGACACAGCTGTTCGGCCGGCCCGTGGCACCCAAGGGAGCACGAGCCCTGAATCCCGCTTTCGACGTCACACCCAGCAAGTTCATCACAGGAATCATCACGGAGGTGGGAATTCTGGGGAAACCTTTTGGAAAGGCCATCAGGAAAGCCATGGAGTCCTGAAGGCGGGCGTCTCATTTCGTTTCGAAGAGGAGTTGAAGCACTTCCTGGAGGGAGCGCACCGCAATGCATTCCACGCCGGGTTCCTGACCGAGACGCTCCGCGTTGCTTCCAGGCAACAGGCAGGTACGGAACCCCAATTTCCGGGCTTCCATCAGACGCACCCCACCGTGCCCCACGCCGCGCACTTCTCCAGCAAGTCCCACTTCCCCCCATGCCACCAAATCAGGGGGGAGGGCCCGGTCCAGGCAGGAACTGATGATGGCCGTAGTGAGGGCCAGGTCGGTGGCCGGTTCTGTGAGGCGAACCCCTCCCGCCACGTTGACGAAAACGTCCTGCTGCGCGAAGTTCAAACCAAGCTTCTTCTCCAGCACCGCGAGGAGCAGGGACAGGCGGTTGCCGTCCACCCCCATGCTCGTCCGCCGTGGCTGCGCCCATCCAGAAGTGCTCACCAGGGCCTGGAGCTCCACCAGCAGGGGTCTCGTCCCCTCCACGGAGCATGCCACCACCGACCCGGAAACCCCGATCGGCCTCTCGGCTAAGAGCAGCTGCGACGGATTGGGTACCTCCTCAAGGCCGGATTCCTTCATTTCGAAGACACCCACCTCGTTGGTGGATCCGTAACGGTTCTTCACCGCTCTAAGGAGTCGGAAGGTGTGGCTACGGTCACCCTCCAGGTAGAGCACCGTGTCCACCACGTGTTCCATGGCGCGGGGTCCTGCGATGGACCCTTCCTTGGTCACGTGCCCAACGAGGAAGATGCTAACATTCCTCTCCTTGGCAACCCTCATGAAACGGGATGCGCATTCACGCACCTGGCTGATGGATCCGGGCGCCACATCCAGAAAACGGGTGACCACGGTCTGGATGGAGTCCACGGCCATGATTCGCGGGGGATTTTCCTCGATGGAGTCCAGGATGGCTTCGAGGGATGTCTCAGGAAGAACGAAAAGGTTCGGGGCTTTCACCCGCAGACGGTCTGCCCGCATCTTGAGCTGCTGTGCGCTTTCTTCTCCTGAGACATACAGTACCGGGATTTCTCTGGCCATTCTGTCGAGAGCTTGAAGCAGCAGCGTGGATTTGCCGATGCCCGGGTCACCGGCCAGGAGAACCAGGGATCCGGGGATCATCCCCCCCCCGAGGACCCGGTCCCATTCCGTGATGCCGCTTGGGAGGCGGACATCCCCCTCGCAGGGAATCTCAGCAAGAGGCAGGGGACGGTTGCGCCCCGCCACGGAGGCGTGTTCCTTCTCCTGCCTCTTGAAAGTCACCTCTTCAATCAAACTGTGCCAGCTCTGACAATCCGGACAGCGACCCAGCCACTTGCCACTGAGATAACCACACTGCTGACATCGGAAGACGATCTTACGGTCCGCCACCCAAGCGCCCTCTCTTCTTGAACCCACGATGCTTAGCGGCACTCCCTTGCGTCACCAGTTGCAACAGATCCCCTTCCGCACTTTCCTTGGGATATTCCACGATCCGTCCGATTTCCCTCCCATGTTTCACAACGACGGTGGTGGGTACCCTCTCGATGACATATCTTTCGGCAATTCCGGACCATTCCCTCTTGGCCTTGTCGACCCCGATGATTGTCAGGGACAGCTGCGGATTGCCAGCTGTTTGCAGGGCCTTGATGATCTTGGGTGCCTCCACTGCGGAATCACTGCACCAAGTTCCAAGAAAGAGCAGGATCTCATGTCTTCCCCTGACCCTCTTGAGCTTAGTTGTGATCCTGGCCTCTGGATGGTAGTGCTCCGCAGTCTGGGCGAACACCGGAAAGCCAGCAAAGAGCTCCTCAATCGTCATCTTCCCGACGATCATGAACTCAGCCTTCTTCACTTCGGCGGGGGGGACTGGGGGAGATGCTGCGGCAACCGGTGGGGAGACGAAGCGCGGTTCCCCCGAAGGCTCGTAGCCACCGCGCGTCAGGGCGTCAACGATATCCTCCGGCCTGGCCGTTCTATCCTCGTAGGAAATGATGAGAATCTGCTTCTTGGAATCGGCCCAAACTCTGGAGACGCCCACAACGCTTTCGACGATACCCCGTATCGTCTTGGCAGTCTTGGGTCACGCACATTGGGCCACTTTGAGCTCGATCGTCCTGGTTTCGGCCATTGCGCGATCCAGCACTCCAACCAGTGTGCACATTATCAGGATCAAAAGGATCGCGGGGACTTTCCGATTCATTCTCTTGTCTCCTTCCTTTGCTTCCATCCTCGCAGAGCGACGGGAAGCGACGCGATGGGCCAATTCAACCACCCCAGTAAAACATTTTGATGGCGTCCTGCCAAGCGTCCTCCACCCCAGCACCGATGGAAGAACATCAGTTGTTGAGGATTACCGGGTCGAGGAGGCTGAATCTGAGACGCGTGCCGGCAGGGAGCCTCGCATCCTTCATGGTGGCCGCAGACCAAATCAAGCCGGCGCCTGCGCCCGCTCCGGCGCCAATGGCCGCACCCCTGCCGCCACCAGCGATGGCACCCAGGGCAGCGCCAGTGGCCGCGCCAACGGCCGTCTTACCAAGCACGGTGAGGCCGTCTGCCCCTTCACGTTGGGCATATTCGCTGGCAATATCGCTGTTGACGTCATAGACAAAGCCGTCCACCGTCAGGGTGATGAGACGGAAAGCCACTTCATCCGTCCTACCCTCGGGCTTGAAAAGTCGCACTTGGGCGCGTTCACCGCGGCGGACCATCAATTCATTCCCCACGACCACGTCCCGATCGAGAGTCACTGTGAAGACGTCGCCTACCCGAGCATTCCGCATCAGGATATCCCGGTCCACCCGGACAATGATGTCCGACCCGGCAGGTATTCTTCGGTAGTCGGAATACCTTTGGGCGCCCTTCTTGGACTTGCTCGCGGCAATGGATTCGGGGATGGCCGCCGCAAGCGCGAAGACCAACACGCCAACTACAGACAATGCAATACTTCGTTTCGCGTTCATTGGAAAACCTCCTCTGAATTTACACTGGGCATTCACGCGTTCAAGTCATCCCGAGGCCCGCCAGTCCCTCCTGTACCGGCTGAGCCCACCTCATTGGCGGACCGGAAGACACCCCGATCGAGTCATCCGGGAATTCTCTCACTCTCGAAATTAAGTAATCGTGAGAAATAAGTCTCTCTTTGAATACTCATTTCAAGACGAGGCGACAAATACTTTTTCCCCCAGCTGTGCAACCATGGGTCCCTGGGGAGAGATGGCGACCGGGGGCATCCAACCGACGCTGGTTTCGAACCATCAGGAATGGGCAAGACGATCCCTCGGTGGTCTCGCCATGCGAAACGCCACACCAAGGATCACATGTCGAACCGTTCCCGCGCTTTCTTCGTAAGAGGGCTTTATTCCTAGCCTTATGCAGAATGTTCGATTGACAACCCTGAAATGAATGGTTTATATGTGGCGGATGCGTTGCTACGGGCTCTCGAAGGCCGCGACGCAAGGAACTAGGAAACCACACCGAACAGGCACCAGAGAGGAGCTCTTCCCATGGCTGGAAAGAACGTGTTTGAGATCACTGACGGCACTTTCGAAGACGAGGTGTTGAAATCGGACACTCCCGTCTTAGTTGACTTTTGGGCACCCTGGTGTGGACCTTGCCGAGCCATAGCACCGGTAATCGAGGAACTTTCGGGGGAATACGAAGGAAAGCTTCGCGTGGCCAAATGCAATGTGGATGACAATCCCAAGACCCCTTCCCGCTATGGAATTCGTGCAATCCCCACGCTCATCATTTTCAAGGACGGTAACGTCAGCGAACAGATCACAGGCGCTGTGGCAAAATCCCAGATCACCGCGGCCATCGAAAAGGCCGTCGGCTGAGAACCCGATGCTTCGGGGGATTTCTCGGAAGCAGATCGAGACCCCTGTTCTCCTCACCTGCTCTTGAGAATCTCTGAAACGAGCAATGCATACAACGGACCATTATGACACAGTGATCATCGGAGGAGGACCCGCTGGACTCACGGCGGGCCTTTATGCCGCAAGGGCGCGGCTCAAGACCCTCCTTCTCGAGCGCATGGGATTTGGCGGGCAACTTCTCACTTATGAGAGGGTGGATAACTATCCCGGATTTCCTGAAGGAATTGGCGCGTACGGACTGGGTGAGCTCATCAGCGCTCACGCATTAAAGTTTGGCCTGCAGACGCTCAATGCAGAGGTGATGGGCATCGATTTCAAGCCAGACGGTCATGCCATTCGACATGCCGGAGGGGAGATCCACACCAGGACGGTGATCATCGCCTCGGGGGCTTCCCCCAACAAACTGGGCGTCAAGGGCGAGTCCGAATTGACCGGTCGCGGCGTTTCTTATTGCGCGGTGTGTGACGCTCCATTTTACCGCAATCAGGAAGTGGCCGTCGTCGGTGGGGGCGATACAGCCATCGAGGAAGCGATATACCTCACGAAATTTGCCTCGAAAGTCCACGTGATCCACAGGAGGAACCGTCTGAGGGCGGCCCAGGTCATTCAAGACAAGGCCTTCGATAATGCGAAGATCTCGTTCATTCTCAATTCCATCGTGACCGAGATCAGAGGCGATTCTCAGGGGGTGGAACGCCTCATGCTGAAGGACACTCAGACTGGTGATCCATCGGAATTCCCCGTCAACGGCGTTTTTGTATTCGTTGGAATACAGCCGAATACCGCCTACGTGCCGGCGGAGGTAAGCCGTGATCCACAGGGATTCTTGCACACCGATCAGGAAATGGCCACTTCTGTCCCGGGCATATTCGCTGCCGGGGACGTGCGGTCAAAGCAGTTGCGGCAAATCGTTACCGCCGTCGGGGACGGCGCCACGGCCGCGTTTAACGCCGGCAAGTATATCGAGGAGCGCTCACTCCGGACTGGCTCGATCTGAGGGATACACATGAACGGATTCAATAAGAGGGAACAACTTGTGAACACGCGGAGCACCCTGTTGTTCACGGCTCTGCTCCTCGTCATGCTGCTCGGTTCATATGGCTGTGGAGGAACCAACCTGGTTGATTTCTATTTCGGCGATCTCTTCAACAAGGGGAGTTCGACAGTCGACAAGAATGCCGACATGCTCGCCATGGAAGGCATGCAGAAAATGCGGGACAAGAAGTACGGCGACGCTGTGAAAGCCTTCCAGAAGCTCAAGGACCAGTATCCGTACAGCAAGTATGCCATACTTGCGGAATTGAAGCTTGGAGACGCCCACTTCTACAAGAAGAACTACAGTGAGGCCGCCATTGCCTATGAGGAGTTCGCTCGGCTACATCCCAGAAACGAGGTGGTTCCTTATGTGCTCTATCAGATAGGCATGTGCCATTTTCTGTCGTTCTCGACCATAGACCGCGACCAGGAAGAAACCCAACAGGCCATCGAAGCCTTCCAACGCGTCATTCAGAATTACCCCAAGTCCGACTACGCCAAGAAGGCAAAGAAACAGATCGTGGAGTGCAAGAAGCGCGCGGTGGCCCGCGAGTTTTACATAGGCCAGTTCTATTATCGCTCCGGTGAATACCTGGCTGCCAAGAATCGCTTGGAAAAGATTAACGAGAAGTATCCCGACACGGCCAAGGACCTTGGATACGACAAGCGGCTCGAAAAGATGCTGGCCAAGTCGGAGAAGAAGGCCGCCGAGGGTCCCAAGAAGCCGAGCATTTGGGCCCGCATCGGTCTTTGATAGACTCCGCTACCGGTTTCCCCCCAGAAGCACAAAGCCACACGAAGCGAAGAGGTCACCGCTGAGGCCCTGGATGGTTGGCACGTTGATTTCCACGTCACCCCATTTCCTGCCCAAAGGAAGACCCAATGAGGGGTCATGCCTCTTCCGCTGGCTGCCAGAAGCGGTTTTAGGGACCATTCGCAAAGATGTTGACAAGAGCGAGAAAATTTCTGCATAGTTGATCCGACCTCAGGGAGTTTAACCTGCCTCTAGGAGTCGCCCCATTACCCAGAACCCTGACTACTGAAGTGCCATCAGGTGAGATGATCCTGATCCACTGCATGCTCCGGTGAATCTTGTTCAAGTCTCCCGGCCAAAAAGCCGCTATCTTGATACCCTGGCATCCCATGAGGACGATCTCGCATCGTCTATGCAAGCAATCCTTGAAGGACGAACAAATCACTTATCTCATTTCATCACTTTTCTCGACGGAGTTTGGAGATCATGGCGGACACGACCCAAAGCGCGCTGGATGAACCTCAGAAGGCAGGCAAACAAACAGGGGGCCGCGAACAGGTTCACAACGAGATGAACCTCGTTGAACTCAAGAACAAGAACATCAAAGAGCTGTTGGCAATCGCCAAAGGATTGAACATAGAGGGGGCAAGCTCCATGCGAAAGCAGGAGCTCATCTTTGCTCTCCTCCAGGCACAGGCCGAGATGAGCGGCCTCATCTACGGGGAGGGAGTGCTTGAGATCCTGCCGGATGGCTTCGGTTTCCTGAGAAGTCAGAATTACAATTACCTTCCCGGACCTGACGATATCTATGTCTCCCCTTCACAGATCCGGCGTTTCAATCTTAGGACGGGGGACAGCATTTCCGGGCAGATCCGCCCTCCTAAGGACAACGAACGGTATTTTGCCCTGCTCAAGGTGGAAGCCGTCAATTATGAAGATCCCGATGTGGCCAGGGACAAGATCCTGTTTGACAACCTCACGCCCCTGTACCCTGATCGACGCATCAAGTTGGAGAGCCTCTCGGACAACCTATCCACAAGGGTCATGGACCTCCTGACCCCCATTGGGTTTGGCCAGCGCGGTCTTATCGTCGCCCAGCCCCGCACGGGCAAGACGATGCTGCTGCAGAATATCGCCAATGCCGTCACCATCAACAATAAGGACGCCTACCTCATCGTCCTGCTCATCGATGAGCGTCCTGAAGAAGTGACGGACATGCAGCGCAACGTGAGGGCAGAAGTGGTCAGTTCGACCTTCGACGAACCGCCACAGCGTCACGTGCAGGTTGCGGAGATGGTGATCGAGAAGGCCAAACGGCTGGTGGAGCATAAACGGGACGTGGTGATCCTGCTCGACAGCATCACCCGCCTCGCCCGCGCATACAATACGGTGGTTCCTCCCAGTGGGAAGATCCTTTCGGGAGGACTGGACTCCAACGCACTGCACCGTCCCAAGCGTTTCTTCGGCGCCGCCCGGAATGTGGAACAGGGAGGCAGCCTGACGATCATTGCGACGGCTCTCATTGAGACCGGAAGCCGGATGGATGAGGTGATCTTCGAGGAATTCAAGGGCACGGGCAACATGGAAATCGTGCTTGAGCGCAAGCTTGCCGATCGCCGTATCTTCCCTGCCATCGACATCAACAAGTCAGGCACGCGGAAAGAGGAACTGCTGCTGCCTCAGGACGATCTCAACCGCATTTGGATCCTGCGAAAGCTCCTGTCGCCCCTCAACCCCATCGATGCCATGGAATTTCTGCTCGACAAAATGCACGGGACCAAGAACAATTCGGAGTTCCTGGCGTCCATGAATCGATAGAAGCAGCTGATTGGGCTGCCCATACTAAAATCGCTTGATATGAGTATGAAAGTCTGGGTATATTAATTTGTTTTCGATTTGATTCTATGCCCATTGTGGAAGGAGTGTTTCATGAAGGAAAACATTCACCCCGCTTACCACCAGACAGTCATTCGATGCGCCTGTGGCAATGAGATCCCGACAGGCTCCACCAAGAAGGAAATCCGTGTCGAAATTTGTTCCAATTGTCACCCATTCTACACAGGCAAGCAAAAACTGGTCGACTCAGCGGGGCGCATCGAGCGGTTCCTCAAGAAGTACGAGAAGTTCCAGAACAAGGACGCAAAGCCCGCGGAGAAATAGCCCCCTGCTCCTGCCTCGTGTCCTCTCAAATCCAGGAAGTCGAGAGGGTTCCTCCGCAAATCCGTGAACGACACTCATCCAGCTTGGCAGGTTTTCCCGATCCCGGGCAGCTGCGTTGGCGACCACCCGGCCTGTCGAGGGCGGAGGCTTTTCTTTTCCCATGACGCTATCAACGGCCGGCTGATCTCCTCAAAAGGGTGACTCCGAGCCGATGACGATAGATTTCGGGTTCCAGCACCATGTTTGAACGTTTAGAGAGCGTTGAGGAAAAGTTTCGGAAGCTGGAGGAAGAACTCGGCAATCCGGAGCTCTTGACCAATCAGAAAGAATACCAGAAGGTAGCGAAGGAACACTCGGAAATCGCTCCTCTCATAGAGGCCTATCGCAGCCACAAGCACCTCAAACAGCAGATCCAGGAAAACCAGGAACTTCTCGAGATAGAGGAAGACCCGGACATGAAGGAGCTCATCAGGAATGAGCTCCTTGACCTCAGGGAGCGGCTCGATGCCAGCGAGCAGGGCCTCAAACTCATGATGCTTCCGAGAGACCCCAACGACGAAAAGAGTGTCATCCTGGAGATTCGTGCCGGGACTGGGGGCGATGAAGCGGCCCTCTTCGCCGCAGACCTCTTCAGGATGTATTGCCGCTACGCCGAACTCAAGCGCTGGAAGGTGGAGATCCTCGACGCTCATCCCACAGGCATCGGAGGCTTCAAGGAAATCATTGCCGCTGTCAACGGGAAGGGCGCCTTCAGCCGGATGAAGTTCGAACGGGGCGTCCACAGGGTGCAAAGAGTGCCTGCCACCGAGAGCCAGGGAAGGATTCACACATCTGCAGTCACGGTGGCTGTTCTTCCGGAGGCTGAAGAGGTCGACGTGTTCATCGATCCCAACGATCTGCGGGTCGATGTGTTCCGGTCATCGGGCCCTGGGGGCCAAAGCGTGAACACAACCGATTCCGCCGTCAGGATCACTCACACCCCCACAGGGCTGGTGGTCATCTGCCAGGATGAGAAGTCGCAACACAAGAACAAGGCGAAAGCGTTGAAGGTTCTGCGGGCCCGACTTCTGGACCAAATGCAGATGGAACAGGAAGCCAAGATCGCTCAGGAGAGGAAGAGTCAGGTGGGCAGTGGTGATCGCAGTGAGCGCATCCGCACATACAATTTCCCCCAGAATCGTGTGTCCGACCACAGGATCAATCTCACCCTTTACAAGTTGGACGCCTTCTTGGAAGGCAGTCTCGACGAGGTCATCGATCCCCTCATTACCCATTTTCAGGCAGAAGCGCTCAAGGGAGCCGAATCCTGATACCCTGTCGTGCCAATATTCCTCCATGGTGACCAGGAAGCCATGAAGCCAACCCGCCCCAGAACCTCGGTATCTGTCTCACTGACCAGTTGCGGGAAACAAGGTGACACTGCATTCGCCCCACACGTTGAGGGTTCATGAGGATGGAGGAGACGTGGACCATCCTCAGGGTCATCCAGTGGACGACGGAGTATTTCGCACGGAAGGGGATCGATCAGCCCCGTGCCGGTGCCGAGATCCTGCTGGCCCATGCACTTGGAGTCGAACGCCTGCAGCTTTACCTGCATCACGACAAGCCTCTCAAGCCGGACGAACTGGCTCGATACCGGGAGGCCGTGCGTCGGAGAGCCTCCCGGGAGCCGGTCCAGTACATCACAGGCAAGCAAGAGTTCTGGTCCCTCGAATTCGAGGTGAATTCGGCAGTGCTCATCCCAAGGCCCGAAACAGAACTCTTGGTGGAAAAGGCACTTGAACTGATCGCCGACCGTCCGGCACTTGTGCTGGATCTGGGGACCGGATCTGGAGCCATAGCCATCGCCATTGTCCATGAAAAGCCGAGCATCAGGATGATTGCCGTGGACAGGTCGATGGAGGCTTTGGCAGTGGCCCGCCGCAATGCACTGCGCCATGGTGTTTCCGACCGCATCGCCTTTGCGGCCATGGACCTGCTGGGCACCTTCGCCCGGGACGTCGCGCCTTTCGACCTGATCGTGTCCAATCCGCCATACATTGGAGAAAACGAACTCCCCTCCCTCGCTCCCGAGGTGAGATGCCACGAGCCCAAAGGGGCTTTGCGCGGTGGCGGCCCCGAGGGTCTGGACATCATCCGCCGGATCCTTGGAGAGGCCCCGGGGATTCTCAAACCGTCGGCCTGGCTCCTCATGGAAATCGGCCACAAACAGGCGCAGATCTTGGACCGGGAGATCACCGTGAACAAGGAGTATGAGGAACACCGTTTCTTCAAAGACTATTCCGGGATTCCCAGAATCCTGCAGGCTCGGAAAAAGGAAAGGGTTCGGAATGGATAAACTGGTAATCGAAGGGGGGCGCCGTCTTGAAGGTGAAGTGCGGATCAGCGGGGCCAAGAATGCGACCCTTCCCCTCATGGCCGCATCCCTGCTCGCACCTGGAGTTCACACCTTCTCCAATGCACCGAGGCTTCGGGACATCCGCACCATGCAGAGGCTCCTCACCAACATGGGAGCCGTCTCCGACCATGATGTCGACCTGTCCATTGACACAGGAAGACTGAACAACTTTGAAGCTCCCTATGACCTTGTGAAGACCATGCGCGCGTCGGTTCTCGTCCTTGGTCCCCTCGTGGCCCGCCATGGCCAGGGGAGGGTTTCGCTTCCTGGAGGTTGCGCCATTGGCGCCCGTCCCATCAACCTCCACTTGAAAGGCCTCGAACAAATGGGAGCCGAAATCCGCCTGGAACACGGCTATGTCAGCGCCAGTGCGAAACGCCTTCGGGGTGCTTCGATTTTTTTCGACATCGTGACCGTGACGGGCACCGAGAACCTGATGATGGCTGCAACCCTTGCCGAGGGGACCACGGTTCTGCGGAATGCCGCCAAGGAACCAGAAGTGGTCGCCCTGGCCGAGTATCTCCAGGGGATGGGCGCACGCATCAGCGGAGCGGGCACCGACGAGATCACGATAGAGGGCGTCCGTGAGCTCACTCCCGGGCACTACAAGGTCATTCCCGACCGCATCGAGGCGGGCACCTACATGGTTGCCGCAGGAATCACCGGCGGGAATCTCAGGCTCCTGTCCTGCCGGCCTGAGCATCTCACCGCGGTTATGGAAAAGCTCATGGCTGCGGGCATCATCGTCGAGATGCAGGACAATGCCATCGAAGTTCGGAGGGATGAAGAAATCGTCAGCGTGGGGGTCAAGACTCGCCCGTTCCCAGGATTCCCCACGGACATGCAGGCTCAGTTCATGTCCCTCATGTCCCTCGGGAATGGTGTGAGCGTTATTGCCGAACAGATTTTCGAGAACCGGTTCATGCACGTCCTCGAACTCAAACGGATGGGCGCTGACATCGAACTGGACGGACGCACCGCTGTGGTCAAGGGGGTGAGAAAACTCTCGGGCGCTCCCGTCATGGCCACGGACCTCAGGGCATCGGCATCCCTCGTACTGGCGGCCCTGGCTGCAGAGGGCACCACGGAAATCCACCGGATCTACCATCTCGATCGGGGCTATGAAACGATAGAGGACAAACTGGCTGCAGTGGGCGCCAAGGTCTGGAGAGAGAAGGAATGAGGCAACCGATGGCGTGATCCTCATTCATCCAGGTTTGGCCCGGTATCTGGGGAGAATGTCTGGATGCTGGCTTTCGCCGTCATGACGAAACGCCACACCGAGACCTTCTCGCGCAGATCTGCAGCTCACATGTTTTGCACTGACCCCCGAGGTGTTTCCAAAGACATTCTTCCCACAAACGGTCACTGCGTAAGATGCCCCCGCCACCAACGGGTGACGGAGCTGGCAAGTCGTGTTGAGCATGCCATCAATGGGAGGCCTCTACTGCTATGGATGCGGCGCTTCCAAGCAACCGCAATGATTCGCGGACACTGCCTCCGGAAGAACCCACCGCTCCATCTGCTGATGATCGGGCCTCCAGGAAACCACCTCCCGATTCCGTCTCTCCGAGGTCCCTGCCCAGGGCCATCTTCACGCTCACGGTGACCTTCGTGGCCGGTATCGCCGCAACGCGCCTCCTCCCTCAAAGATTCCCCGAATACCCGTTCCTTCTCCTGTCGGCCATCCTGGTTCTTGTCCACCTCTTGGCCGCCGCGTTCCATGGACGGATCCCGCGTCCCTGGGGTTTGCCCCTTGCCCTTTTCCTTTCCCTTGGTCTTACGGCTGGCATGGCAGCCAAGCCCTTCTCACCCGGACACCCGGAGCTGAGCCCTTTCCTTGACGGCCGCGAGACCCTTTGTATCGCCAGGGTCATCCGGCCACTCGATGTGACTCCTGACAAGGTTCGCCTGCCCCTGTTTCTTCAAAGTGCTATCGTCCAGGGTCGGGAAATCCCCCTCAAAGCATCCATCCTTGCCACCATGGAAAGGGATTGGTTGCACCCCGGGGATTTCATCTCGGGGGACCGTGTCATGGCTCGACTCCGACTGAAGAGGTTTCGAGGATTGGCCAATCCGGGCGGGTTGGATTACGAACGATATCAGGCCGAACAGGGATTTTACGGGCGGGCCTCTATTCGGAATTTGGGGTCTCTGCTTAAGATTTCAGGGACCTACCAGGAACCCTGCCCTACCCTCTTGAACGGGCTCAGGAGCGGGACGGACCGTTTCAGGCAGCATGTGCTCGCCTGGCTCGAAGAAACCCTTCCACCCGATGCGGCCTCCTTCTATGCTGCCCTGCTTTTAGGCTATCAGAGGCTCATTTCCCCGCAATGGTTTGATCACCTTGCCCGAACTGGCGTCACCCATCTGCTTTCCATCGGGGGCCTCCACCTTGGACTTGTGAGTCTTTTCGTATCCTGGGTGTTCCGCGGTTTCCTTCGGCTGTTCCTGCCGCGAATTCTGAGGCGCTGGACGGATCAGCATCTCGCCCTGTGGCCTGCTCTGCTGACCGCCGCCCTTTACGCCGGGGTTGCGGGCTTTTCCTCTCCACCCATATGGCGCTCCATGCTCATGCTCGCCATATGCCTGGTGGCGGCACAGTGGTATCGAAACCCAGACTCATTGTCTGTGTTGGCCCTTTCGGCTCTTGGCATCCTCGCCATGGACCCCAGTGCCCTGTGGCAGATCTCCTTTCAGTTGACCTTTGTCTGCATGTTCGCCATTTTTACGCTCTACCCGAGACTGGAGCGCTATCACCTCTCCCGGACCCATGCGGCCCTAAACCCGGGGCGGTGGGCAGGCAAGGTTCTTCGACCTTTCGAGGAGGCATTCTGGATGTCCCTGGCCGTAAGCATCATGGTGGTCCCCCTCACAGTCTACTATTTTTATGGCATTTCCATTGCGGGACTCATCGCCAACATCATCCTGGTGCCTTTGGTGGGTTTTCTTGTGCTTCCTGCGGGTCTGGCCGCCGTGGCCCTCTACACCATCCACCAAGGCATGGGAACCTTCCTGCTGGAACTCGGTGCATGGTTCCTCGGGCTGACCCAATCCATCATCCTTTGGTTCAGCGGGCTTAGCTGGTCTTACGTCTGGGTGGGGAAGCCATCCCTGTTCGCCCTGGGAGTCAGTTACACCCTTATCGCAGCCGTCCTCCTGCCATGGACGTGGCGAAGAAAAGCCCTGGCCACCCTGGGTCTTGCCTTCCTAGCGGTATGCCAGACCCTTGTGGGCCCTCTCCTGGCTGAAAAGGGAGAGGGAGCGGAACTGAGGGTTCATGTCATTGACGTGGGTCAAGGTGCGTCAACCCTCGTCCGATTTCCCTCAGGTGAGAATGTCCTTGTGGACGGGGGAGGCTACGCAGATGAGTCCTTCGACATGGGTCGGGCAGTGATCGCCCCGTTTCTCTGGCATGAGGGAATCCGCAGGATCGACCATGTGATCCTTTCACATGACCACCCGGATCATGCCGGTGGGTTGAAATTCATTCTCTCCCACTTCGATGTGGGTGCATTCTGGGAGACGCCCGTAAACAACGGGGCGGAAGGTCGAGAGTCCGTTGGCGTCGTCGCCCGAAGACGGGGGATTCCCGTTCGACGGCTCACATCAGATTCGGCTGAAATCTCCTCTGGCTCATGCCGGCTGCGATGCCTCCACCCATCTGACCAATTTCTGAATGAGACTTGGAACCGCAAGGATCTCAATACGGCTTCCGGAATTGTCCAACTCGATCATGGGGACACGCGATGCCTCATTCCGGGTGACATTGACGAGACGGTGGAACGGCATGTCCTTCACGATGAGAAGTCTCCTGGGCAGGTGCTGCTGATTGCTGCTCACCATGGAAGCAAGCGCTCCACGAGCCCTTCTCTTCTCGATCGTCTCAAACCTCGGGCGGTGGTATTCTCATGCGGATTCGGCAACCCGTTCAATTTTCCGTCTCCAATGGTTCTGGAAGAATGTGGCAGGCGGGGGATTCCTATCTACCGCACCGACCTGGACGGGCAGGTGGTGGCGGTATCCGACGGGCACCGATGGAGGATCAGCAAGACTTTGAGTGGAACAGACTAAAGGAGGTCGGCATGCGCGCATATTTTTTCGGAGACATCCACGGCAACCTCGACGCCCTGGAGGCGTGTCTGAATCACATGGAAACCATGAACCCCGATGAGGTGATCTGCCTGGGAGACATCGTTGGCTGGCTGCCCTTCGGAGACCGCACACTCGCCCGCATGAAGCCCCTCGGCTTCAAGACCGTGGCCGGAAACCACGATCTTATGGTCGCTGGCCTCTTCACCGACCACCTCACCCAGATCGATCGCATGCAGGCAACGGCCTACAATGCCGGCCTCCTTTCACGAGTCACCGACACCACGGACTATCTTTTGAGTCTACCACTCATCCTGGAAAAGGAAGAGTTCGTCGTGACGCATCACAGCCCGTTCCACCTCCCTCGGGATGGAAAAACCGTAACCATCGACAGCTTCAATTATCTCGACGAAGCTGCACTGGCAGGTTGTCTCAACGACTGGAACGCCTCTTCCCATCGTCTTGTCTTTTCCGGCCACGACCATGTCCCAGCGGTCTTTGAGCTGCCGCACGGACTGAAGAATCCCGTGGTTGCCGACATCCTGGTTCACAGGCCCGCTAGGGAGGGATCCCTGACGGTTGAGATCAACGCTGGCTCCAAGTATTGGATCAAGGCGGGGAGTGTGGGCGGGCCTTACCGGGATGGGATTCCAGCAGCAAACTCAGTCCTTTTCGACAGTGATCAACAAATCATATCCCTCTTCAGGATTCCCTACGAAACCATAAACCTCCTGCGCGATCTGTCCGCAAACTGTTTCTGCCGAAATATCCCCACCATTCGACGATATATGGACCTGCTCGCTCAAACCCGATAGGAAGGATGAAGTTGACTTGGGCCTGCCGTCATCTGCTCAGCATCAAACGAAGCTCCGCCCCCTCTCCCTCAAGAAGCGGGTAAGTCACCCGGTTTCCCCGGGTACCGCGCATGATCATCCGGTCGCCGTCGATGAATTCCACGTGATTGGGAGTGAGGGGGATCTTGCCATAACCACCGGGAAGATCGACCACGAAATGGGGCACAGCGATCCCGGAGATCCGGTTTCTTAGGGCGTCCAAAATCTTGAGTCCTGTTGATATAGGCGTTCGGAAATGGGCTGTCCCTCGGGTGAGGTCCATTTGCATGAGGTAGTACGGCCGAACCCTCATTCTGAGCAACCCCTCAAAGAGTTCCTTAAGGGTTTGGGCGTCATCGTTCACTCCTCTCAGGAGGACCGTCTGGCTACCCAGGGGAATCCCCGCCCGGACCAGTTTCACACATGCCGCTCTGGATTCCTCCGTCAGTTCCCATGGGTGGTTGAAGTGGATGTTCAGGTAAAGTGGATGAAACTTGGCGAGCATCCCAGCAAGTCTTTTGGTCACCTTTTGCGGGAGGGCGCAGGGAATCCGGGTCCCGATGCGGATGATTTCCACGTGGGGAATGTTTCTGAGGGCAGCGAGGATGAATTCGAGACGGGATGGAGGCAGGAGGAGGGGATCTCCGCCTGAAAGGAGAACATCCTTCACATGAGTGTTTCGCCGGATGTAGTGGAGACCTTCCTGAAGCAGTTCATCCGTGAGGGGAGACGACGTGCCCCATCTCCTTTTCCGGGTGCAGAACCGGCAATGCACTGCGCATTCGTCACTCACGAGCCACAGAACCCGGTTTTCGTAGCGATGCACGAGATTTGGAACGGGGGATAGACACTCTTCTCCCAAGGGATCATCATAGCCATCCAGGTCGGCCAGTTCATCAACAGACGGAACCACCTGGAGCCAAACTGGATCTCCACGAGCCTGAATGAGCCCGCTGTAATATCTGCTTAGGCGAAAGGGATACCTCTCCAAGACGGAGTCCAGTCCATCCGTGAATGGGGACCATTCTTTAGGGAGAGACGACAGCTCAATCATGAGGATCGTTCACGTGCATTTCAGGGACTGAATCATGGGCACAATCCGTAGCGAAGCCGCTCTTTCCGATATGATTTCCCGGATGTTCCTTCTTCCCCGGAACAGGGGCCAGCAAACCCAGAGGAGTCGTTGCCTTGAACAGGTAGCACCAATATCGACTCAGCCAGGAATCCGTTGCCCTTCAGCGTTTTCGTTTGTATCCACAAGGGGAATCCGATACATTGCAGAGCCCCTTCTGAAGCGTTCTTCGACGGGAATCCCAAGGAAAGACCATGGTGGAAGAAACAAAACCCTGGTTCAAGGTCTACTCCAGCCGAAGGGTCCTAAGCTTCCTCGGACTCGGGTTCGCCTCCGGACTTCCACTCAACCTCACAGGATCCACCCTCCAGGCATGGATGACCGCCGAAGCCGTAGACCTGAGAATCATCGGCATCTTCTCCTTGGTCGGGCTCCCATACACAATGAAAGCCCTTTGGGCTCCCCTCCTGGACCGCTACTCCCTGCCTTTTCTCGGACGCCGTCGTGGATGGATCCTCATTTCACAGATTCTGCTCGCCAGTGCCATACTGTCGCTCGGGCTCCCTTCTCCGGTCTCCATGCCCCTGGCCACGGCCTCCCTCGCCCTGGGCATAGCGTTCCTCAGCGCCAGCCAAGACATCGTCATCGACGCCCAACGCGCCGACATCCTGAAAGAGGAAGAACTCGGGGCAGGCGCGGCAACGACGGTGGTAGGATACCG
>CAZURN010000052.1:0-20242 GCA_964623165.1 uncultured Syntrophobacteraceae bacterium | reverse complement strand
GGCCTGCGTCCCATCCCGAAGTGTTGTGTCATAGATCTTCACGTTTGGCACCGGATACCCCACTGGTTGTGCTGCTGAAGGTTGTCGGTCGATCAGGTCTCCTCCCGGATGAGGATCCTCTCGTTGGGGGGTTTTTCCAGCTGGAACGCGTCGTGGAGGACCCGCACGGCGAGTTCCGTGTACTTTTCATCGATGATCACGGAGATCTTGATCTCGGAGGTGCTGATCATCTTGATGTTGATGTTTTCCTTGGCGAGGATTTCGAACATCTTGCTCGCCACCCCGCTGTGGCTCCGCATGCCCAGGCCGATGAGAGAAATCTTGGAAATGTTCGGGTTGCTGTGGACCCGTCCTGCCCCGATCTCCTCTCCCACTCGCATGGCCACTTCCATGGTCTTGTCGTAGTCTTTCTGGGGGACCGTGAACGAAATGTTGGCCTTGCCAAGAACGCTGCCGCGGCCCTGCACGATGAGGTCGATGTTGATGTCCTCGTCGGAGAGGGGCCTGAAGAGCTTCGCCGCCATTCCGGGCACGTCGGGCACATCTGTGAGTGTGATACGGGCTTCATTCCGGTTGTATGTGATTCCGGAGACGACCACTTTCTCCATTTCTGCATCCTCCTTGGTGACCAGCGTGCCCGGGGTATCCGTGAACGAAGAGAGCACCATGATGGGAACCCCGAACTTCATGCCGAACTCCACCGACCGCAGGTGAAGCACCTTGGCTCCCATGCTGGCCATTTCGAACATTTCCTCGTAACTGATTTTGTCAAGCTTTCTGGCTTTTGAATATATGTTCGGGTCCGTGGTGAACACGCCTTCCACATCGGTGTAAATCTCACACGTTTCGGCGCGCAGGGCGGCTGCCAGAGCCACCGCCGACGTGTCCGAACCGCCCCTGCCGAGCGTGGTGATATTGCCCTCGTCGTCGTAGCCCTGGAAACCGGCCACAACCACGATCTTGCCTTCCTTGAGCTTTTCCTTTACGGGGGATGTCTCAATCCAGCTGATGCGCGCCTCACCGTGATGATGATCCGTCATGATCCCAGCCTGATAGCCCGTCATGGACACGGCCTCCAATCCGAGGTCCTTGACCGCCATGCTGAAAAGAGCGATGGTCACCTGCTCGCCGGTGGAGAGGAGCACGTCCATTTCCCGCGGGTCAGGGTTTGGGCTCATCTCCCGGGCGAGTGCGATGAGCCGGTCGGTTTCCCCGGCCCGCGCCGAGAGAACCACCACCAGGTCATCTCCGGCTTTTCTCCTTTGAACGACGCGGCGGGCTACCGATTGAATCCTCTCCACGTTCGCCACCGAGGTGCCGCCGTATTTCTGGACAATCAACGCCATGAATCCCCGTTCCTCCGTTCTTCATTGCCTTGTCTGCGTTTTCGCCCGGTTGGGAAGTCGACGACCGCTCTCACAAATGGGCAGGGATGAACCCGTATCTAACCGGAACTAGAAATTATTTTACCTAACACAATCATGTCGGGATTGGTACCGCATTTTTCACTGGTGTTAGCGATGGCTTGGGACATGCGGGCAATTCCCAGGAGCGACTGCCGGTGGCAGATGGTCTCTTGTAAAGTCCGGGAGCCTCTTGTGCGCAGGGAGGTCAAGACAGCGCCTGACATGAGTCATTGATGGTCTTACTTCTCTGTGGTATTGTGAAACATGATGGACGGATTCACGTTAACTTCGCGATATTCCCTGCCATGATCACTGCGATGCGTTACAGGACACCCGGATGGTATCCTCTCCCGAAAAGGCCCAAGGGGTGCCTCCTGTTCAAGAAGCAGCGCTTTGTTGACTCGGCAATATGAACGCTCTTGCGCGTCGGAACAGGACTGTCATTTGGCTTCAGGATGATGGAAGGAGGTGATGCCGCAGAGCCGGAGTGAATGCATCGACTCCCGCGCGGCTAATACCGAGGCAGGGGTCGGGGAGATCCATTTCTCCAGGGGCGCCCAGGCCAGGGTTGCTGAATGACGGACATGTTCGCGGTCAGCCTCGGGGCCTGTTGCACGCCCGTGGCATTTTGCATGAGGAGGGAATATGGCTCAAAACGGTGTGAAATCGTCCCCAGAACCGGATTATGTGGTCATTGAGAGTGGCAAAACCACTCTCAGGGATCTCTACAAGAAAGAGGACTGGATGGCCGTCTGGATGGGTTTCTTGCTACTCATCATCGGGTTGGCCATCTATCTGCCGCGTCCTCCTGAAAAGGCGGCTGAAATCCCCAAGTACAATGCCACGATGAAGGAAGAAGCCGCCAAGGCGCCCTTCAAGACGATCGAGTGGCATAACGCCTCATCTGCCAAGCGCGGAGTTCGTGCGACCAACCAGGATTTCTCCAAGACCATTCAGAACTTCCTGGCCCCGCCTAGCGACTGGGACACCAACCCGATAGACGCTCTCTACCGCAGCGAGGAAACGGCCAAGGCCATGGGCGCTCCCTTTAAGGACGCTGCGGACAAAGCCAAGGCTGCCGCCGAAGCTGCGCTGGCTAGCGCCAAGACCGCCCAGGCCGCTGCCGCCGAAGCGGGCTTCAAGGATGCGAATCTCAACGCCGCCGCCGAGAAGGAGATCAATGCCTGGCAGAAAGCCAAGGATGCTGCCTCCAAGGCCGATGCCAAGTTCAAAGTCAAATCCTATAACCGCATTCCTTATTTGATTGGATTGTGCATTATCCTGGCCTTGTTCTTCGGGATCGGCAAAGCCATCATGGGCACGCCGTTCGGCCAGTTTGTGATCGCATTTCCCGTGGTCTTCATCCTCGCCATATTGGCCTACATGGCCGAAACCCAGGCCCTCATGAAATACTGGGGCTTCGGCTTTCCCCTGTGGGCCATCGCCTTCGGCCTGCTCATCAGCAACACCATCGGCACCCCCAAATGGGTGCAGCCCGCAGTGTGCACCGAATTCTACATCAAGACCGGTCTCGTGCTTCTCGGAGCCGAGATCCTGTTCAACAAGATTCTGGCCATCGGCAAACCGGGCATCTTTATTGCCTGGGTTTGCACTCCCGTGACCCTGATCCTGACCTACTGGTTTGGCCAGAAGGTCATCAAGATGCCTTCCAAGACCCTGAACATCACCATCTCGTCCGACATGTCGGTGTGCGGCGTCTCGGCGGCCATCGCCACCGCCGCTGCATGCCGGGCCAAGAAGGAGGAGTTGACGCTCGCTATCGGGCTCTCCATGGTCTTCACGGCGCTCTGCATGGTGGGCCAGCCGGCATTCGCCAAGCTTGTGGGCATGCCGGAGATCCTGGCCGGTGCCTGGATGGGCAGCACTATCGACTCCACTGGAGCCGTGGCCGCAGCTGGAGCCTTTCTGGGTCAGAAGGCCCTCTACGTGGCGGCAACCATCAAGATGATCCAGAACGTGCTGATCGGTGTTGTGGCTTTCGGCGTGGCTGTGTACTGGTGCGCCAGGGTGGATTGCGCCCCGGGCCAAACCGTGAGTTGGTGGGAAATCTGGTACCGTTTTCCCAAGTTCGTTATCGGTTTCATCACGGCTTCAATCATTTTTTCCATCATTGACCAGAACGTGGGAAGCGACATGAGTTCGGTAATGATCGATCACGGTGTGCTCAGGGGCTTCACCCGCATCGCGCGGGAGTGGTTCTTCGCCCTGGCGTTCACCTGCATCGGTCTCGAGACCGACTTCAGGGAGTTCGGCCAGTACTTCAAGGGCGGCAAGCCCATTACGCTCTATGTCTTCGGGCAGTCCTTCCAGCTGGCGTTCACCCTGTTGGTCGGCTATATCATGTTTTACATCGTCTTCCCGGAGATCACGGCCAAGATCTGAAGGCATGAACAGAGAGTGCGCATTTCCTGACAACACTGCCTGCGGGGCTCCGGCCCCGCAGACGGGTATCGGCCCCTGGCTCAAGCTGATCATCGGCTTCGTGATGATCTGGGCACTGATTTTCGGCGTCGGGTCACTGGCCCAACTCCTGCCCGGTGCCAGGCGCATGGCGAAGGCCATTGACGAACGGGGCCTCAGGGCTACTGCCATCTACTATACGGACTTCGAGGAACCCGCCGAGGGATCGGAACGCATTCGTGACAGCCTCGACTATTCGCCTGGCAGCGGGAGGTGACCGCCGCCACTTTCCGCAATCCACCTTCAGTCGACCATGAGTGATCTGGAGAAAAAGAAAGCACTCATCCTGGCTCGGGAGCTGGCTTTTGCCAATGCCATTGGTGCAGCCGTATTTGAGAAGCCCAGGGTCAGTTTCTGGATGGTGCTGGTCCCGTTGCTGTTCCTGTATTTCATTCACCGCATGCAGAAGTACAAGAACGGCCGGATGAAATTTGACGAGGACTTCATGGTCACCCGGCGGCGGGCCATGGATCTGGCTATCGCGGCCCTCGAATCGGACCGTCGGATTGACTTGGACCAGGCGGCCCGTCAATACGGACTCTCCGATGAACTGGAAAGACCTTATGCTGCCTGGTTGCACGTCCTCGTCGACCATTACCGGGACCTGCTGGCGGCAGAGGGCGATGACTATGATACCCTTTTGCGCAAGGCCTACCACACCCGCGCCAACTGCCTGCTGACCCTGAACCGTCTGAATATGGTAGAAAAAGACTTCTACGCAGTCATCAAACCAAGGCTGGCCGCCGCCGAGGGTGCAGCCGAGATCATTGCAGCCATTGAGAGGGAATCCCGGCGGCTGCGGCGGGACTTGGCCGAACAGGTTTTCGCTGGATTGGATTGACGGGCCACAAGGTGGGGATGCTTCTCCCGACTGCCGGATCCATCGGCATCACCTCTCCCGTATGGGCTAGATTACTTTTCCAGGAGTCTTCGGCATTCGCAGATGGCATTTTCCAATAGGCCGTTTGGCCATTTCCGGCATTGATGGCCTCGGTCATCCACAATCAGCCATTGCTGTCCGCATGTGCAGACATGCCGGTCAGTGGCGTTTCCAGGGCCACAGCAGCAGCGTGGTGCGCCCAATTCGCCTCAAGAGGCTTTCAAGCCTGATGGATTGTCTTGATTTCAATTTCTGGAGGGCATAGAATAGAAGCCTTGTTTTGTCGACCATGAGCCGGGATGGTGTCCGTCTGGCGGTGTTCGGATGTGCTCGCCATGTGACCATCCCGGTTGCTCCCAATTCATGTCAAAGTCTCCGACCTCCTGAATGCTGCGGACAATGATTTCCTGCAGGGCAGTCTGGGGAGTTGCCATTCCCGGGCCATGCTCCTCGATCAAAGCAGAAGCTTGAGCCCACACGCCGGAACGGGGGATCACCATGAAAATTCTGTTGGTTTACCCTAGAGTTCAGGAGACATTCTGGAGTTTTAAGCATGCACTCCAGGTCCTGCATCGCAAAGCTGCCTTCCCCCCGCTGGGGGCCCTCACCGTAGCGGCGATGCTCCCCGAATCCTGGGAAAAACGCCTTGTGGACATGAATGTGCGACCTCTTCTGGACAAGGACCTTCTGTGGGCGGACTATGTATTCATAAGCGCCATGATCGCCCAGAAAGTTTCTGCCAGGCAGGTCATAGACCGGTGCAGGAACCTTGGGGTCAGGACGGTCTGTGGAGGGCCACTGTTTCTCTCCTATCGGGACGATTACCTCGATGTGGACCACCTCGTCCTTGGCGAGGGCGAGATCACCGTCAAGGAATTCGTGGCCGATGTCCTGAGAGGGACTCCCAAGAAGGTGTATGAGACCGATGAACGTCCCTCCCTGGAGGGGGTTCCCATTCCTCTTTGGGACATCATTGACATGGGGGATTACGCCAGCATGTGCATCCAGTTTTCTCGCGGGTGTCCCTTCAACTGCGAGTTCTGCGACATCATCGTCATGAATGGCAGGGTGCCGCGGACCAAAACGGATGATCAGATGATGGCGGAGCTGGATGCATTATACCGCCGTGGATGGAGAGGAAGGGTATTCATCGTTGACGACAATTTCATCGGCAACAAGAAGAAGGTCAAGAACCTCCTCCCCAAGATCATCGCCTGGCAAAACAGTACCGGCAGGCGCATGAGTTTTTTCACAGAGGCTTCCGTGGACTTGGCGGAGGATGAGGAACTGATGGACCTCATGGTGGCTGCGGGGTTCAGCAAGGTATTCCTGGGACTCGAAACGCCCTCGGAAGAGAGTCTCAGGGAATGCGGGAAGTCGCAGAATCTCAAGAGGAGCCTTTCAGAATCCGTGCGCATCATCCAGAGTCGCGGACTTGCGGTGATGGGTGGTTTCATCATCGGCTTCGACAACGATCCTCCGGATATCTTTCAGAGGCAAGTGAATTTCATCCAGGGGAACGGCATTGTCACGGCCATGATCGGCCTGCTGACCGCTGTTCCCGGCACCAGGCTTTACAAGAGGCTGGAGGAGGAGGGACGGCTGCTGTTCAAGCCCTCGGGGGACAATACGGATGTGATGGGAAGCCTCAATTTTGTGCCCAAGATGGACCGTCAGACCATCGTCAAGGGTTACCAATGGGTGATGAACACCATTTATTCCCCCGAGATGTACTACAAGAGGATCATCGAGTTCCTGAACCAGTACCGTCCCAAAGCCCAAACCAGCGTCGAATACAGCGACCTGTTCACGTTCCTTCGCTCCATCTGGTACCTGGGGTTTGCGGATACGACCACGGACAGCAAGTACTATTGGCGGTTGCTGACACAATCCCTTTCCCGCTACAGGAAATCCTTTGCCGATGCCATCGCCGTGGCCATTCACGGGTATCATTTTCGCAAGTTGTTTCACGAAAAGTGGATTCCCCTGGATTGGGACAAATGGTTCGCGGAGCAGAACCTGCTGACCACCGGCAGTTCGCAGGGCTGAGGGGTATCTCCGTGTGCATTGGTATGGCCGCGGCGTTCCGTGAAGGTGGGTGTGCGGCTGCCCGCACGCGGGCCTGGGTGAGTCCCGGTGGCTTGACGAGCGAGCGCCGATCGGTTTCGAGCCTCGCGGAGGGGCTAGCCTCTCCAGGGAGCCCTCGTGCATGGTGCTGCAATGAGGGAAAGTGTAGAACTCAAAAACGTTCGAGAAGGAGGGACCATGGCGGAGTACTTGGAAGAATCCGGTGTCACGAGAAAGCAGATCGGTTTGCGCTTGCTTTACACGGTGCTGTTCCTCATCGTCTTCGAAGTCTTGAAACTGATCATTCAGGTCACCGTGCTTTTTCAGTATGTGTATCTCCTGATTGCAAAGGATTACAGCAAGCCACTGCGGGCCTTTTCGGACAGACTGGCCGCCTATGCGTACAAAGTGATCCGTTATGTGACCTTGAACGACAATCAGCGCCCCTTCCCCTTCGGTGAGTTTCCGGCCGAAGGTGAGAGTTCCGAGGAGCCGGTCCGATTTGAGTGATGCGGTCGAGCCGGGTGGCAAACAGTCTGAGTGGTGACACTCCGGCTTAACACCGCGTCTAATGGTGGTCGAGATGCTGCCTGGATGCCCGTGAAAGGGTATCCAGGCTTTTTTTCTTCCCGGAATCCAACTGATCGAGGCTGCTGTTGGTGCACCCGGGGCCTTATGCCCGTGCGCTTCTGGCGTCCATGAGAGGAAGGTCACCTCTTGAATTCTGATCGATTCGATCTCGAGTGCAACTCCGTATGAAATGTGCGTGGTCATGGTGTCTGGTTCGGAGAGTTCACCGGAGGCATGAGCCGATGATCCAGGACGCGGGGTATGCGACCGGGGATCACTTGCCGCTCCCATGGGACGCCAATGGCCCTGGGTCGCCTTGGCAAACAAAGGCTCCCCAATGGAACGGCCCGGGGAAATTGGACTTGATTGCCAACTGGGCTTCCCGGAGTGCGTCCAGTCGAGGACGCCCCTGGAGCAGACGTGTGTAGAAATCTTCCATGAGCATTCGGGTCTCGGAGTCGGGGACCTTCCAAAGACTCATGACAAGGGTTTTTGCCCCGGCGAGGAGGAACGCTCTGCGCAGGCCGAAAACCCCCTCGCCGGATCTTATATCCCCCAGTCCTGTCTCGCAGGCTGAAAGCACGACCAGTTCTGTGTCGAGGATATCCAGCCCCAGGGCATCCTCACCCGTGAGAATGCCGTCTCCGGCTTCGGGCGGGGGGCGCTTTCCCTGAACCCAAGTGTTGGCTCCCGCGAGCACAAGTCCTGACCGAAGCAGAGGATTTTCCATGGAGCGCGACAAAGGGGCATTCCCAAGGCTGGCCGATGCTCTGTCATGATCGGCCTTGGGATTGCCGGGTCCCAGGGGACCGTGCTGATCCGGCAGGAAGAATCCATGGGTTGCGATATGGAGGATGCGCGGCGAGGCATGGGCTCTCAACTGCTGTTTGGAGGCATCACGGTCCAGCAGGGGTGTGACACGGAGGAGGGCGGCGATGCGTTCCCCTTCGGCGCGGGTTCCGGGAAGGCGATTGAAATGGGGAGCTGTCTTCAGCAGGTCCCGGGATTGCCTTCCCAAAGAAGCTGTATTCTGAGGTTTCACCGTTTGAACAGTCTGAACGCCGCTTTCGAGGTCATAGTCCGGATCCGCGATGACCAAAGGGGCGGAAGAACGGGATTTCGAACCTGAGCCGAAGCGAAGCACATCACGTCCAGAACCTACATATCCGATGTGGTATTCGTCAATGAGGTACCGGTCGGCGTCCAGGGGTAACGCCGCGAAGGGCACCCTGTACAGGTTTCCGTCTGGAGCAAGGAACACTCGCTTTCGCCCTCCCAGGACCTTTGTCAGGGGATCGAAAAGCGCTCCCCGAAGTCTTGCCCCATTGTCGCCGCTCACCCTGGTATCGCCGCCTGTGGCGGTTATGCCCCTGCCGGATTGCCTGTCTGATTCCCCTGTGATGGTGGTACGGTAATCGGAGATCATCCGGTCGATGTCCTCCGCCGGGCCGAGGTCCAGCATCATGATGTTGTCAGGTTCTCCGGCAGCCATCACGAAAGCCGCATAGCGGGAAGGTTTCCAATGGGCCTCGTTATTGGCCGGTACGGCTTTGAAATCGAAAGGATCAAATCGGATGAACTCGACGAGAGCGCTCCCGGGAGGTAGTGCCTTGGCGACTGCCTGCCGGTCGGCATTCGCAAGTCGTCGCTCCAAAGCCATTTCGGGGATTCGACTTGCCAGCTCCGTTTCAAGCTTTTCCTTCTCCGCCTCCCAGGCTGAAAGCAGTTGCCGGTGAATGTCCGGGCCTTCCTGCCCTGGGCCTGACAGGATCTTTTGAGCAATCTGGATACGCAGGGTCCTGAGTTGAAGGAGTTTGGGCTCAAGGTCGGGATACTGCCCCCCCAAAACGGCGTCCCGTTCGTTGGCCATGGCCTCCGCCACAATGGCCTTGCGCTTGAGCACAAGGTCGAGACCGGCCGTGACCGCTCTTGGTGAATTCGGGAGGGATTGAATGACGAGTGAAAGGAATGAGTCCATATCGCCGCGGAGCGTCTTGACGAATCCAAGCCGCTGGCTTTCCGACGTCATGGAGAACACATTGCGGATCAGTTGGTCATTGATCTCTTGAGCCCTTTTCAGGAGATCCAAAGCTTCGTTCTCGCGGGAGGAGGCGGCACAAAGCATGGCCAGGTTATTAAGTGTGGCAGCCACATCCGGATGGGAATCTCCCAGGACGGATGACCTGATTCGGAAGGCCTGCCGACAAAGCGATTCGGCTTCTTGAATCCTCCCCATGGCACTTTGAAGGGTCCCCAAATTGTGTAACACGAGGGCCACGTCCGGGTGGTTTTCACCCAAAGCGCCTTTCCAGATGTCGAGGGCCTGCCGGTAGAGCGATTCGGCCTCCTGATACCGTTGGACCGTCTTGAGAACCGCTCCCAGGTTCTGCATGGTGAGGGCCACATCCGGGTGCTTCTCGCCCAGGCTGGATCGCTGAATTTGCAGCACTTTCCTGTAGAGTTCCTCCGCTTCCTTGAAATTCCCCATCTGGTAGCGAAGGTCGGCCATGTTCTGCATGGCCAGGGCCACATCGGGATGCGCTTCCCCCAAAGCCTTTCGCCAGATTTCAGTTGCTTGGCCATAGAGTGCCTCTGCCTTGCCATAGTCCCCAATGGTCTTGTACAGCCCTGCCAAGTTGTTCAAAGCAGCACCGGCGTCAGGGCTGGCCTCTCCCATCCTGGCGGTGAAAACGGCAAGGGCCTGGCGATACAGGGGCTCAGCCTTTGCGTAATTCCCACTGGCCTCATACAGTGAGGCCAGGTTGTTCAAGGTGCGTGCATATTGGGGGTGGTCCTCGCCAAGCATCTTCCGGTTGATGGCAAGGGATTCCTCGTAAAGGGACTCTGCCTCGGCGACTCTTCCTGTCAGGCTGTACAAGTGGCCGAGATTGCTGGTGATAACTGCATATCCCGATTGATCTCCATCAGGGAGTTTCAACAGGATCTTTCTGGCCTTCTCATACAGAGGCGCGACCGCGGCGTAGTTTCCCATGGCCTTGTAAAGTGACGCGAGATTGCTGAGGCCGCTGACGTAGCCCCCATTCTCCTCCCCGACCGCTGCGCGGATGATCTCCAATGATCGGAGGTAAGCGGCTTCGGCTTCGGCGTACCTGCCCATCCTGATATAAAGCCCGCCAAGGCTGTTCAGGCTGAGGGCGAAATCCGGGTCCATCTCTCCCAGGGCCTTCCGGCGGATTTCCAGGGCCTGCTTAAGCGGTCCTTCCGCTTCGGCGGTCTTCCCCATGGCTTTGTATGCCAAAGCGAGATTGTCGAGGCTGGTTGCGTAATCCGGGTGCTCTTCCCCCAAGGTGCTGCGAGAAAGTTCGCAGGCCTCCAAGGCCCGATTCGCGGCCTCGCCGTAATTGCCCTGGCGGTATAAGGCCATGACCTCGCGGTTGATCTCGGCCACCCTGTCGGCTGGGGAAGGGGAGTCAGGTTCCTGGGCAGCAAATGGGACGGTGGGTTGGGGGAAAAAGATCAGAACGGCGAGCAGGGCCGCAAGAGAGCAAGTCCGGACCTGAGGTCGTTTCAGGGGAAAGAGGGAGATGTTGGAGAGCATTTGTCGGCTCCGGCGCGGTGCTGCATGCACGGTCTGCCGTCGTGTTAACCAAGCCTTTGGAGTTCCCAAAGGTCTCGATAAACACCGGCCTGGGCCAAGAGTTCCTCATGTGCCCCAGCTTGCGCGATTCGGCCTCCATCCAGGACGATGATGTGGTCCGCTCCCTTGATCGTGTACAACTGGTGCGTGATGATGATACGAGTCCGACCAGCGAATTCGGTGCGCATCACTTCGTGAATCAGTGCGGCTATCTTGACGTCGATGTTGGCTGTGTACTCGTCGCAGATGATGATTTCCGGATCCTGCAAAATCAAGCGGGCCAGGGCCACGCGTTGTTTTTCGCCTGCCGACAGGTTCCTCCCCATGTGTCCCGCAACAAAGTCCAGGCCGTCCTCCCGGGACTGTATTAACTCGTCAAGCTGAGCCAACTCCACGGCCCTCTGGATGGCTGCTTCGTCCAACCTGTCGGCGGAGGCCATCAAAAGGTTCTCCCGAATGGAGCAATTGAATATGAAAGGGTCCTGGGGAATGAGTCCCATTGTCTGCTTGAGCTGTCTCTCGTCAATGCTCTCCAAGGGTCTTTCATTGATCAGGATTCGGCCCTGAGTGGGATCTAGGAGCCGCAGCATCAGATTGAAAATGGTGGTCTTTCCAGAACCGCTCTGGCCAACAATGGCCGAGATCTTTCCCCCCGGGATGGAAAACGAGAGGCCATTGAAAACCGGGCGGCCTCCAAAATCCATGGAAACATTCTCGAAGCGTATGGATTGGATGGAACCCAAGGAAGGGGAGGGAGCCGGAACCCTTGGTGCGTCACTGATCATCCGACCCTGGGGGCCGCTCAGCATCATTCGCAGGTGCAGGAAGCTCGGAGCCGTCATGGCGACCTGCTGAAGGAACTGGTAGACCGTGGAATAGATCTGAAGAAAGTGCTGAAGGAACAGGACGTAAGATATGGTAGCGCCGATGAGGGATGCTACGGTTGATGGTTGGCCTGCCGCATGGGCATCAAGGAGTTTCGGAATGACCACAATGATCGGGACCGCGCTGAATAGGCTCATCACGGAGGTCGTGGTTATCCCCCCCACCTGGCTCCACCAGGCGATGCTCACACTGCTGCCCTGGGATCTTCCGAGGAGTTCGTCAAACCTTCGGGCGAAGCGGTCGAAGTGCCCCGAGGCGAGAATATCCCGAAAACCGCCAATGGTCTCGATCAACTGGTCAGAGATTTCGGTGAAGGCATGCCGAAGGAATCCCGACAGTCGGTTGACCTTGCCGTTGCACAGGCCAAAAATGGGAAACAGCACGAATCCCGACACAAAAAGTGCCAGTGTCATGACCCAATTGATGTTGAGAAGCACGACGAAGGCGACACCGGCAAATATGATCTGAGGCAGAGTCCGGTTGAAAAGCTCGCTGAAGAGTTGATCCACGGAATAGACGTCCCGGTGGATTCCTTGAACATAGTCACCAGCCCCCCTCCTGTTCACCGCCTGCATGTTGATGTATTCGAGGCTTCTGTACACATCGAACCTGATGTTGCGCATCAGAAACTCGCGCACGTAGCTGCCGCAATAGTTCGAGATGAGCGTGATCGCACCGGAGATGACGATAAGCAGGGCAGCCAAAATGAAATACCAGTAGAGAGACGACTCTGGGGAGGCGAACGAATGGATAAAGGACCAAACCACGGATTCCCGGTTGCCGAAGTAATCCGTCAGTATTCTTCCAAAATCCATGATGGGGATCAGGCTGGAAGCGGAAAGCAGGTTGATCACCACGACGGCGATCACGATCCAGAAAACCGGCCTCAAATAATGGAGGAAGAAAACCGCGTTGGAGAGTTTCTGCCCTGCGGACAATTGGTCCATCCCGAACATGCCTTCCGCGTTCTGCATACTCATGTGCCTCTCGTGGCAATTTCTCCAGGTCCAACCAAGACAATCCAGTGTCCAGATTTTGATTGTCACCCCGGCAACAGCCGGGGTCCAGGAGCTCACTCTGGATTCCAGGTCAAGCCCGGAATGACACCTGATACGAAGCGGCAGTCAAGCTGATGCAGCCTGGGGCCTTGCGTCCGCCTGCTTGCGTCCACAAGGGGTGATGCTACATCTCTGACTCTGCCCGATTCAACCTTGAACGCAACTCCCCATAACGGGGATCGCTCTACCGGATGATCCCGCATTCAGTCTGGACAACCCGCAGTGTGGCACTCTCAAGGGGGTCCCGCTGGTCTTCACCGGAATCAGTACCAGTTGTACCAGTTGGCCCAGTTGAACCAGTTCACCCAATACCACTGAGGTTCGACCTTTTCCTCATCCCCCTCTGCGGGAGGCCTTTGCGAGGGGGCCTGCTGTTGCTGTGGTTCGGCCGGGGCCGTCTGGGTGATGAACTGAACGAGGATCTGTGGGGTTCCCCGCATCCCTTGGCCCATGCCTTGGCCCTGGCCCATGTTCTGGCCCCCCTGACGCTGTCCGGGTCCTGAGCCTTGGGGGATTTTGGGGCCTGCCGATTCCATCAGTTTTTTCACCTGATCCGGTGGGACCGCGTACTGTTCCAGTTCGCTGTCGGGAATGTCGTAGAACGTGCCTTCAAGGCTCCTCACTATGGCCATGGCATCCTCCTTTTTTCTGAATTGTTCCATACGCTTTGAACCACCCTGAACCTCGCCCGCCTGCTTCCCTTCAGTCTGCGGGTGCCGGAGACACGCGGACCAACCTTGCGTGTCCCTTGTACAGCACCAGAGAGCATGAAATGCCCCCAATGCTAATCGTTGAACATTTTGCGCCCGGTCATCACCGAGTTGACGTGTTGCGCCTTTTCAGGATGCTCGCACAAATGGGTCCATATCATCCGGGTGTACTGGCACATGTTTTCCCTGTATGCACTCGACTTGTTGCAGGCCGTCGTGCATCCGTGGCTGCATATGCGCTTCGCGGCGCAATCGAAACACCGGATGACCCATCTCCCTTTGTCGTGGAAACGATGGAGCACCTCCCTGCACTGGTTGTCGTCGATGTCGGCGTCGATGTGGCCGATGAGATACTCCGAAGTGTCCGCACTGCCGCACACCGTGATGCTTCCGTCCATGTCCACGGCAACCATGTGGCGACCTGCGTGGCAATACAGGTTCGGGCAGGCCAGGGCGTCGGCATTCTGCCTTCCTTGGATGAACCATGCGACTTTGCGCATCATGTCATCGTTTGCCACCGACACGTCTGTTTCGACCATGTGATCGAGAATCTGAACCCCGCTCTCGAACATCTCCTGTGGGCTCAGCAAGTGGCTGTCAGTACCCCGTCCCTGGGCTTCCACGAAATTTGAAAGGAAGGCGCGGATTCCTAGCTCCCGGTACCAGTCCATGACCTGCCTCATCTTGTTGTAGTTTCCCTTGCTGATGACGGCCATGATGCCGGCTCGGATGCCGTGTTTCCTGAAGAGTCGATAGGTCTTTTGGACGGTTTTCCCCCTCCTGCGCATGAGGTCGTTTATCTCAGGAGGACCGTCACAGCTCATGGAGAAGTCGATCCCCACCCGGTGCAGTTTGAGCAGGCGTTCCTCGGTGAGCAGAGTCCCGTTGGTGGATATGGGGAACTTGACTTCCTTGGAATGGGTTCTTGCGAGGTCCGATGCGTAAGAGACGACTTCCTCGATCCATTCATCCGGCATGAGCAGGGGTTCCCCTCCGTGCATGTTGAACCACAAGGAGGGATACGTTGAATTTTCGATGAGTAGGCGAGCCGCCCTTTTAGCCGTTTCAAGGGACATCCCGGCGGAGGTTTTTGGGCGCGAATCCACCTTGCAGTATCTGCACTTGAGATTGCAGCCATGAGTCACCTTCGCCGTCACGTAGACGATGGGTTGGAAGAAGGCTTCAATCTGCATGTGAGACTTCTCCTGGAAGCTGGGCGTTCAGTGCGCTTCTGGCATTCAGAGGGTTGTCAACGCTTGAGGCAAAGCCGCATTCGTTGGGGCTGTGGCCGCGTCTGCTGGGGATATGTCCCAGGAGGCTCCTTCAGTCCCGATTGCCTCATCTTTTCCTCCAGATCCTCAGGAGCGATCCTGTATTGCTGTATGATTTCCTCCGGTATTTCATAGACTCTTCCATCGGCTGCTGTCAGAACGGTCATGGGTGCCCCCTTCCACGCCCCTGTTGCTTCATTGCATCCTGCCCTTGTCCGGGTTATTCAGAGTGCCATGCCGGCCATGACACTGATGAGTTCTTTGCACAGGGAGAGCAATTCGGGAGACCTTTGTCCCAGTCCGGCCAGTTTCCTCGTGATCTCAAGTAGTTCCCTGTCTCCCTTCGTGATGTTCAACCCAGACAGTTCCCTCGGCACGTCGAGAGTGTCCCCGTCAATGAGCTGTCTTAGGCTGTTCTCCCGCAGGCGCTGCCGGATGATGTGCGCAGCAAGTTCTGCAAAGCTCTGATAATCCTCCATGTCCTGTGGCGTGAAATGGTCTCCCGTTTTCTTGTTGACGGCTCCCAGGGTGCCAATGGCTTCATTGTTGATGAGCAGCGGAGCTGCCAGAACGTTTCGGTACTTCTCCCCCGTGATGTCGTCGATCACCTTGTACATGGGCGTTGATGAAATGACCTGCTGCATGCGGAACGCAATGCCGTGCTGAGAGTTCCCCAGGGGTACCTGACATCCAATGATCCTGTCCGCGGCGATGCCTACCGCGGCGCGAAAAGTCAAAACCTTTTTCTCTTCATCGTAAATGGTGACCGCTGCCCCCTCGGCTCTCACCACGTTCATGGCGCAGGTCATGAGGGTGTTCAGCAGTTCATCCTCTTCCATGGCCGGGCTTAAGGCCAGGTAACCCACGATGACCTTGAGCCCGGCATCGGCCTCCCTATCTGGACCGTGGGGAGGAGAAGACAAAGGGGAAGCCTGCGAGGCCATGAGCTTCAGTGCTTCGACGTCGTCGGACAAAGCCTTGATGGCTTTGCTCATGCCTTCTATTCTCTGGAAGATGTCCATGCGACCTCCTGGGTCTATTGGTCGTTGGATCTGGCCGCCATCAAGAGGGTCTTGACCTGGAACGGTGTGAGGCCGGGCATCGATGACAGGATTCGCGCCACAACACCTGAGACGTGTGGGCACGCGATGCTGGTGCAGGTGGTCTTGATGTACTGGTTACCAGGAAAAGGGGCTTCGACGTAAACCCCTTTGGCTTCCAATTCGACCGCCTTGCCCAGATGGTAGTTGAACGATCTGAAGTCCGGAAAATGTTGGAAATCTACACCGATCACAGATGTGTAGTCGCCGGGAAAGCCCCGCTTCTGCCTGTTGTCGGTGGCGGCCACGAGGATCATGCCCTTGTAGAAGGCCTTCTCCACCCAGTAAAGCATGTCCACGATGGTATTCCTGGACATGTTGACGGAAACCAGGCTCAGGTTCAGCACATGCAAATCGTTGGCGATGGCACAATGGATGGCGCATATGACCTTGGCGGGAGAGTTGAGCCCAGATTCGTCCAAGGCCTTGATATTGATGATCCTGGCTTCAGGAGCGATGCTGTGTATCACGCCGGCGCACATGGTGCCGTGTCCCAGAACGTCGTTGCCTGGAGCCTCCTCATGGACAAAGCTCCCCCCTTGTTCCCGGATTTCAAAGGACTGATGTTCGGCGTTGGCAAGGGCCGGGTGAGTGAAATCAACTCCGCTGTCCACGATTCCAACCCGCACACCCTTGCCGGTGCCCCGATCTATCAGTTCCATGACCTTGTCTCGGTCAATCAACTGCCCGCTGGATACCATGGTTGGAGACCTTTGTAATTTTGCCCATCAATCCCATGCTCCCACTTTTACCACAAACCGAGCAATCGATTGCGTCCAATAAGTGGGCACGGAGTATTTTTTTTTGTGTCGTATGGACCGGCTATCGCATCCCATTCGCCTGGAGGGCTCCGGTTTTCGATGCCACGCTTCTCGCCCATTTCTCAAGTCTCTCTTCCTGGTGGGCACCCCAAGCTTCGATGACGATGGAACGGCTTTCGTCGCCTGTCACGTCAATCCTCACGTCCCAACGTCCTTCAGGGAGTTCGTTCCCAAGCCGGGCAGGCCACTCAATCACCGCAACCCCGTCTCCGAAGAGCGCTTCCCTCCAAGGCAGGGTTTCCAGTTCATCGGGGTGTGATATTCTGTACAAATCCAGATGGAAGAGGTGTAGCCGGCCTTCGTATTCATTGATGAATGTGAAGGTCGGGCTGGTGACCGGGATTTGCGTGGGGACTCCGAGTCCCCTGGCCAGACCCCGGGTGAGAAGCGTCTTTCCAGCGCCGAGCTCCCCCCAAAGAGCCAGGATGTCGCCAGGCTCTGCACGTTCCCCGAGGCTCACGCCCAGCAGAAAAGTGTCCTCCTCGCAGAGGGATTGGATGGTCAGGGACTGCATGGGGGGGCCGCCTTGCCGCATGTTTCCAGATGGCCGATGACACGGGGGATCTCTTTCAGGCAATCGGATGCCAACAGACCTCGGCTGGTCACCTTTCCCATGTGTTTGTCTGCGGCTGCTCCATGGATGTACACCCCGAGGCATGCAGCCCGGAAGGGGTCGAACCCTTGGGCAAGGAATCCGGCGATCATACCGGTGAGGGTGTCGCCCATGCCCCCGGCGGCCATGGCTGGATTGCCGGAGCTGTTGACGGCGAGCCTTCCATCCGGTGCGGCAATGACTGTCCTGAATCCCTTGAGAACTAGGATAACGCCGTGACGGCGGCTGAATTGTGCGGCCACTTCGAGGCGGTTCTCCTGGACATCGCGGGTTGTCCCCTCCATCAGGCGGGCCATCTCCCCGGGGTGTGGCGTGAGAATCACGGGGGGAGAGAGCCCTTGCAGCACCTCCAGATGACCCGTGATGGCCGTCAGGGCATCGGCGTCAAGGACCATGGGACATTGAACCCTGGGGAGAAGGGAAAGGATCAGCTCCTGGGTTTCCGCATGGAGGGAGACGCCGGGGCCAACGGCGAATGCCTGCTTTTCCTGTAGAAAGCCGAGAACACTGGTCAAAGCGGAAATGCCCGGGGATTGGGCATCCGTTTCCGCGATGGGGTAAGTCATGGCCTCTGTGAGTTTCACTTCCAGAACCGGGTTCAGGCTGGCAGGGACAAACAGGGTCACAAGGCCTGCGCCTACCCGGGCCGCGCCTTCGCAGACGAGGGTCGCGGCTCCTGTCTTCCCTAGTGAGCCCGCCAGAACGCAAACGTGCCCCGCCGTTCCCTTGTGTACCCAGCGAGTACGAGGACTCAGCCATGCCGAAGCGAACTCCTCGTCGATCCACCAGCGCGCGATGCCGCTGCGACGGGTCACCAGCTGGGGAATGCCGATGTCCACGAGGCTCAGACGCCCAACATACTCCACACCCGGTTCCACCACCTGCCCGATTTTGAGACAACCGAAGGTCGCTGTGGCCGTGGCTTTGACGGCCGCGCCGAGCACCTTGCCTGTGGTTGCGTCAAGACCTGATGGGATGTCAACGGCGAGCCTGGGGACGGGCAGAGCGTTCATGGCTTCGATGACTTGCCGGTAAACTCCTCGAACTTCGCTCTTGAGGCCGGTGCCCAGGATCGCATCGACCAGCACCTCGCTCTGTTCCACCACTTTCCATTGGGAGGGGAAGTCCTGGCCCTCCTGCCAGACTGTGAAGGGAACAGACATGTTCTCAAGGATTCTAAAGTTGGCGAGGGCGTCACCCTGCAGACTCGCGGGATCTCGCAGACACACCACATGAACGCTGGCGCCCCGGTCGTGAAAAATCCGAGCCAGGACGAAGCCATCGCCCGCATTGTTCCCCGCGCCCGCAATGATGCAGATGCGGCGGCGCAGGAGATCCGGAACGGCTTCCAGGAAAAAGCCGGCAGCCCCACGGGCGGCGTTTTCCATGAGGACCATCCCAGGGATCCCTATTTCCTCAATGGTCTTGCGGTCCAGGTTGGACATTTCAGATGCTGTGACCAGAAGCATGGCGGGTCCCCCTGAGTAGAAGCGCCCTGAGAGATCTGAAGCGAGTTGAAGTGCCTAAGGTTGGATGAAACAAAACCGAGTGGTCTCGGGCGGAGGCGGACGGCTGCTGGTGGATGGATTTCCCTCAAGGCTGATCATCCGGGTGACATAGCACCTCACTGCACAGGGTTCATGCCCAATCAACGCCGAGTGTGGGCAGAGCAGGAGGTGCAATCGCGGGCCGATGGCGGGAACGAAGGCAGTATCGCCGTCCACGCCCACGCCATGCTCTTGGGCGCCTGCCTGCTTGTATGTCGAGACAGCCCAAATACGCCAACCCTCCGTTCACTCTTCTCGCGGGAAAGGATCATTGCGGTGCCCCAACATCCGGAGGCCTGGCACCCGGACTTCATGCGCTTCCCCCTCGAGCACCACGACAGCCGCCGCGTAATCCCCCTCGTCGGTGAGGCTGAGGTGCCATGCGGTGACGCCCGATTGGGCACAGTACTCGGCAGCCCTTGGGGAGAGGAAAATGAGGGGTTTCCCGAGGTTATCGTTTCCCACCTCGATATCCCGCCATTGGACCGGTGATCGCATCCCCAAGCCCAAAGCCTTCACAAAGGCCTCCTTGGCGGCGAAGCGCATGGCGAAGCACCCTTGGGGGGCCCTCTTCGCCGAGCAGGTCTGTCTTTCGCCGTCAGTGAACACCCGCTGCAGGAAACGCTCCCCCCATCGCTCCAGGAGTGCCTTCAAGCGCTCAACGCGCACCAGGTCGATGCCCACCCCGAAGACGGCCATCTCAGCCACCCAAAAGGGCGATCATTTCTCGGACGGCCCGTTCCATGCCCACCAGCACCGCACGGGCGATGACGGAGTGGCCGATGCTGAATTCCTCGATTTCCTTGATATTTCTGAGCCAAAAGACATTCTGATAATCGACCCCATGGCCGGCATGCACTCCAAGGCCGAGCTTCTGAGCCAATTTCGCGGCGGTTTCGATGCGCTCGAATTCCTCGTGGCGTCTTGCGAAGGTCTTGGCGTCTGCGAAAGAACCGGTGTGGATTTCCACATAATCGGCTTCCATCCGGTGGGCCGTCTTCACGTACTTGGTGTCCGGGTTGATGAACAGGCTGACCGCAATGCCTCCGGCGTGCATGGATTTGGTCACCTCGATGATGGTCTCCTCGTGAAGGACCACGTCCAGCCCTCCCTCCGTCGTGAGCTCCTGGCGCTTTTCGGGCACCAGGGTCACCAGGTCTGGTTTGATGCGCAGGGCAAGGTTCACCATTTCCTTGGTGGCGGCCATCTCCAGGTTGAGTTTGGTCTTGACCGTC
>CAZURN010000051.1:0-20243 GCA_964623165.1 uncultured Syntrophobacteraceae bacterium | reverse complement strand
GGGCCGTCAGGGACTCGAACCCCGAACCTCCTGATTAAGAGTCAGCTGCTCTACCCATTGAGCTAACGGCCCGATACCGGCTTTGTGTGCGCTGGTACGCCCGGCAGGATTCGAACCTGCGGCCTGCGGATTCGAAGTCCGACGCTCTATCCGACTGAGCTACGGGCGCATGATTGCTTGGCAAACAGAGTCTGGCTTTTTATAATACAGCCCGTGCCTTGTCAAGATCTTTTTGCCAGCAGATTTTTGGCAAAACCCAGAATCCATGGAGAGGGTCCAAGTGTTGAAATGTTCGTTTGTCGGGCCCCTGAATCTGACTTTGAGACAGCGGGTTCTGTGGATGCGAGTGATTCTGAGCGGACGCGGCAACGGGTGTGCGTGGATGCGTTCCCACATATCAGTATGGATTCCTATCAAGAATGCATCGATCCAAACGCGAGAGATCATCCCGACGAACCCGCGCAGCCATTCACCCCTTGCGGCGTCGTGCCGCGTTACTGATGACAGGCGGGCGGTTTTCAGTTAGATTCCTGCCCGTCATCAGTCATCGTTCGATGGGCCGTACACATTCTGACGTGCAGAATCCACTTCCATGAGACTCTGAGTGGCTGCAGCCTTTTGAGCCTCAACGCCGGAGCGACCATACCATGCGCTTTGAAGGGACTGACCGATACTATTTGAGCCCGGAACTCCGGGAGATCGTCAACATCGCCATCGCACTGGGGAAGCCCCTGCTCCTCACGGGAGAAGCCGGCACTGGCAAGACTCAGCTTGCCTTTGAAGTCTCCCGGGCCCTGGGGCTCAGGATGGAAGAGGCCCGGTGCAAGTCCACCTTCAAAGGCGAGGAACTCTGTTACGTCTACGATACCGTTCTCAGGCTGAACGATTCGCGCTTCGGCACGGGAGAGACCGGGCGAAATGTCAACGACATCTGGGATTATCTGCGTTTCGGACCCATTGGACGCGCTTTTCTCTCCGAGGATCGCCGGGTCCTTCTCCTGGACGAAATCGATAAGACCGATTCAGATACCCAGGACAACCTCCTGGATGTCCTCGAGGAAGGGTCTTTCATCATTCGGGAGATCAATCACAAGGTCAGGGCAATCCAGCGACCGGTCATCATCATTACGAGCAACGCCAAGCGCGAATTGTCGGATCCCTTTCTCAGGCGTTGCTTCTGCCATTACATCCCCTTCCCCTCCCCTGATGAAATGGTGAAGATCGTGCGCCTCCACTTCCCCGACATCGACGCGCCATTCCTGGAAACCAGCCTTGTCTCCTTTTACCGGCTCAGGGAACAGGGGTTTGAGAAGCCCCCAGCAACGGCGGAACTGCTGGACTGGATCGCATCCATGAGGGAGACTGGTGTGACAGGTCCGGGAGCAGGCAGGGATCTTCCTCATATTGGAACCCTCCTCAAGCGCACCCAGGATTTGCTTAAGCACAAGGGCATCAAGAAGCCCACCCGTTTCTGAGAGGAACCCCTGAACCTAGGCATGAGGAACCTTACTGGTCATGGTCGGTTTCGTGTACACTTTGATGGACGCTGGTGTCCCCATTAGTGCTCAATACCTGCTGGAACTTTACCGGGGTCTCGGGAAAGGACTCGCCAGAACCCTGGATCAGCTATTTCTCCTGATGCGCCTCATCTTCATCAAGCGTGTGGAGCACTATGACATCTTCGAACAGGTTTTCGCGTCCTACTTCCTCGGGGCCGATGCCACCAAGGGAGTCTTGGACTGGGAGGATCTGCTCTCCTCCAAACCTTTTGAGGAATGGCTCCGCGACCAGGTGGAACAGGGGAGACTCACGTCTGATGCGATCCAGGAACTGGACACCGAGGAACTCCTCGCCCGTTTCTGGGAGACGGTGCTGGCTCAAAAGGGCGAACACCGCGGTGGGAACACCTGGGTGGGCACCCGTGGCGGGTCTCCTTACGGTCACAGCGGACGACACCCTGGAGGGGGAATCCGTGTTCACGGCAGGGGAATTCACGGCACGGCCCAGAAGGTCATCGGGGCCAGGCGGTTCGTCAATTACAGCGAAAAGGCTCCTCTCAGCGCCGAAAACCTCAGGCAGGCCCTGAGCACCCTCAAATGCCTTCGGCCGATCGGTCCCGAGGCGGACCTCGACGTGGATGAAACCATCGCCAGGACGTCGAAGAACGGGGGGGAGATTGAGTTCGTGTTCCGGAGGGAACTCAGGAACCGTCTGAAGCTCATCGTGCTCATGGACAATGGGGGATACTCCATGACCCCTTACATCCCTCTGGTGCGGACCATTTTTCACCACCTGTCCGGCCTTTTCGCCGATGTGCGTTTCCACTACTTCCACAACTGCGTTTACGGAGTCGTGTTCAGGGACGCAGCTCGGACCGAGCCCGTCAATTGGGAGCGATTCATCGGCGAGGGCCCTTCAACGCGACTCATCGTGGTCGGGGATGCCAACATGGCTCCAGCGGAACTCATGGCCTGTTACGGTTCCCTGGACATCTTCACCACGCAACGCAGGCCTGGAATTGAATGGCTGAAGGAGCTGCGGGCCGCCTATCCAGTCAGTGTCTGGCTGAACCCAGTCGAGAAGGGGCGCTGGAATAGCGAGAGCCCCAGCATCGCCATGATTGCGAGGGTTTTTCACATGGAGGATCTCACCCTGGCGGGAATCAGAAACGCTGTATCCACATTGAACGTGCAGGGCCAATTCTTCGACCGGCAGGGACATTGACCGACCATACGTGAAAGGCATTCCCTCCCATGGCATCCGTCAGCCGCGAAGTCCGTCGCCTTATGGGCAAGGCCATCAGCCATTATGAGCTGATCCAGGACGGAGACCGCATATCAGTCGCCGTGTCCGGTGGCAAGGACAGCCTTCTCCTCCTGTGGCTTCTGAGGGAGCGGCTCGAACGGATCCCCATCCGCTATTCGCTCACAGCCATCCACGTGGACCCCGGATTCGACTCCGAATCATCCGAAATGCTTTCAGAGTTTTTCAAGAAAGAGGGATTCTCCTATTTCGTCGAACGTACAAATCATGGCATCACCGCTCATGGCCCCGAGAACCGCGAGAATCCCTGCTTCCTCTGCGCGCGACTGCGCAGGGCCACTCTGTTCAAGAGGGCGAGAGAGCTCGATTGCCCAAAAATCGCTTTTGGACACAATCAGGACGATTTCATCGAGACCTTCTTCCTCAACATCTGTTATGGCGCCCAGGTGGCTGCGATTGTGCCGAAGCAGCCCTTCTTCAAGGGGGAAATCCACATCATCCGCCCCTTTGCCCTGGTGCCTGCAGACAAGATTCGTCGCCTCTGCGCCCAGCTGAATCTTCCCGTCATCACCAACCCCTGCCCTTCGGCAAACAGAAACAAGAGGGAGACTATCCGACAGGCTCTCAATGCCCTCTGTGTGAACAATCCAAAAGTCCGTGGAAACATCTTCCATGCCATGAGCAATATCAATCTGGAGTACCTTCCTCCTCCCCTGCTCCAAACCAAATCCAACAAGGGCTGACATGACTCAGGAAAAGGCTTTTTTCATCATTGACGGAAGTGGATACATTTACCGTGCGTTTTATGCCCTCGGGCGTCTGACTGATGCCAGGGGCATGCCGACCCAGGCCATTTACGGGTTCGCCCAGATGCTGCTCAAGGTCATGCGGGAAAAGGACCCATCCCACGCGTGTGTGGTGTTCGATCCTCCGGGTCTGTCCTTCAGAAGCCACCTTTATGCAGAATACAAGGCCACCCGACAGAGGATGCCGGAAGACCTGGCATTCCAGATCCCCTCCATCAAGACTTTCACCCGGCTGTGCGGAATCCCCCAACTGGAGCTGGAAGGATACGAAGCCGACGATATCATCGCCACGCTCACCCATGCGGCAAAGGACCAGAACATCCGTGTGGTCGTGGTTTCAGGAGACAAGGATCTCCACCAGCTGGTCGAAGACCCGTGTGTCGTCCAATGGGATCCCCAAAGAGACAGATGGATTGCCGAAAGGGACGTGATCGAGCGTTTTGGAGTCACGAGCCGTCAGTTCCGGGACTTTCTGGCTCTTATGGGGGACAGCTCCGACAATGTGCCAGGAGTGAAGGGCGTGGGGGAAAAGACCGCCCGACAGCTCATTCAGCGCTGGCATTCGCTGGATGGCATCTATGAAAGCCTGGGTCGGATCACCCCCCAATCCCTCCAGAGAAAGCTCAAGGATCACAGGGACGTGGCATTTCTATCCCGGGATCTCGTGACCCTCAAGGATGATGCGCCTGTCTCCGCCTCACTGGACAATTATGCCCCCAGCCCTCCGGCCCGCTCCGAACTCATACGGTTCTGCGAGGAACTCGGATTTAAAACCCTCAGAGATTCCCTTGCCAAGGGCTGGGGGGACGAACCCCAATCCATGTCGCCCCGTGTTGCCAGTGGGTCCGCCAAAGTGATGCCAGTCACGGAGTCCACGGCTCTGGCGCGCATGATCAAGGCAATTGCCGAGGAATTGGTCATTTCGGTGCAACTGGTGACCAACTCTCCAAATCCCATTCGTGGGGCCATCCACGGTATCGCGATCTCCAGCGGTGATACCGCCTCCTACTTCATTCCCGTGTCATGTGCCGGATCATCACGCATTGAGGGATTGCCCGAGGCGGAGGTGCTGACAGCCCTGAAACCGCTCCTCGGCAGCGTGAAGCCCGGGAAGGCGGGGCATGATCTCAAGAGCGCGTGCACCGCACTCCTTCGACGCGGGATCCCCCTCAGAGGCCTCGTTTTCGACACCATGGTGGGAAGCTACCTCCTCGACCCTGGAAGGGGTACCCACACCCTGGAGCGGATGGCCGAGGAATTCCTGAGAGAGTCACTGCAAGTGCCTTTGATCTCCGGCGGTGCCGATCACGAGCAAGACCGTGAACCGGGAGGGCCTGTGCATGATGAAGAGGCAGACCGAGCGTGCTCACGCACTTCAACCGTGTTGCGGCTACTGCCCCTCATCACGGACAGGCTCAAGGAAAGCAATCAGGAGACCCTCTTTCGCGCCATGGAAATGCCCCTGGTGGAAATCCTGGCGAAAATGGAGCACCGGGGAATCATGGTGGATGCCCTGAGGCTGCAGGATCTCACGAAAGACCTGGAGAAGGCCCTGGAAGAGAGAGCTTCGGTCGTTTACGACCTCGCCAGGGAGGAATTCAACATTCAGTCCCCAAAGCAACTGGCGGGCATCCTCTTTGATAAACTGGGGCTTCCCGTGATCAAAAAGACCAAGACGGGACCATCGACCGACGTCGGCGTGCTCGAGGAACTCGCCCTTCATCATCCCATCGTGGAACACGTGATGGCGTACCGGTCCCTTGCGAAACTCAAGAGCACCTACGCCGATGCCTTGCCTGGTCTCGTGAACCCTGAAACGGGGAGAATTCACACCTCGTACAATCAAACGGTCACTGCGACGGGCCGGCTGAGCAGTTCGGAACCGAATCTTCAGAACATTCCCATTCGGACTGAAGAGGGCAGGAAGATCCGAGAGGCTTTCGTCGCTTCACCCGGGCATTGGCTTCTCTCCGCCGATTACTCCCAAGTTGAACTCCGGATTCTCGCCCATTTCAGTGAAGATCCTCACTTGGTCGAGGCGTTTCAGGTGGGCGCGGATGTGCATCAGCGCACGGCAGCGGAGATGCTCAACATCGCACCCCACCAAGTCACCCCGGAAATGCGCAGGCAGGCAAAGACCATCAACTTTGGCATCATTTACGGTATGGGGGCTTACGGGCTGGCACGCCAACTGAAGATCAGCAACAAAATGGCAAAGGTTTCTATCGAGAAGTATCTTGACCGGTACAGCGGGGTGAAGCGCTTCATCGACATGGCCATCGACAAGGCGCGCAGCCTCGGGTACACGGAAACACTGCTGGGGAGGCGACGCCGGATTCCGGAATTGCAGAGCCGAAACCACACCGTGCGGCAACAGGGAGAGCGGCTTGCAGTGAACACCCCCGTTCAGGGAACCGCCGCCGACCTCATCAAGAAAGCCATGATAGACATCGAGAGGAAACTGCATGACAATGGCTTGAAAACCGCCATGCTTCTGCAGGTGCACGATGAATTGGTGTTCGAGGTGCCCGAGCACGAAATGGACGTGGCCGCCGGGCTGATCAAGAGGGTCATGGAGGGGGTCTGGCCCCTCAAGGTCCCCCTTCGGGTTGACCTCGGCCACGGGATGAACTGGGCCGAAGCGCATCCAACTGGCCCCCTGATCTGAAGCCGCCATCACCGCGATTCGCGCATCCAGTCATTTCAATGGGGCAGAGAAAGAAGAAAACCGCCTTGGGATCGGCGGTTTACTCATTTCTGATTCAGGAGGTGTATGAACTGCATCAACTCGAGGCTTTTGCTTTTTCAAGCTCCTCTTTCAGGCGATCAACTTCCTGTTTGTATTTCTCGGCCTCTTCCTTGTACTTGGTATCGGAGGAGCCATAGCTCGGGGTGGCTTCTTCAGCCTTCTTGGAGAACGGAAGCTTCTCTTTGACTTCATCGTAGCCCAGATAAGCCGCCATTCCGCCGCCCACCAAGAGCATCAGGGGGATGGCACCAGCCAGAAGGTGCAAAAACGGACCCATGAATACGAAAATGCCGATGAAACCCAGAAAAGCTGCTGCAATGCCACCAACAAAAACCTTCATGACTTCTCCTCCTTCTCGTGAATCCGTGCTCGTATACTCTTACGCTCTATTCGAAAGCAAGGGCCATTGCAGAACAAAAAAAGCCCGTGATAAAAGTCGACTATCCCTTAGCACGCCCCATGGGAGAATGCAAGGGCAATTTGAGGGACAGGGCCGTTGTAAGACAGCGGCTTGAGTCGGTCCACAGGTGAGGAATTCCTTCAAAGCAGGGGTTCTTGAGGACCCCATCGGGGCATCCTGGTGTTTTCGATTGACTCATTTGCAATAGGATAAGTATAGTTTTTCGCTTATTTAGAATCAGTTCCAACCGAGCGGAAGGTTCTCCCGGCAGGGAGGCCTCTACGATTCGAACAAGAAAACAAGAATGGTGGCTGGGTTTTCAAGCCCGTGATATGTGAGTTGAAGCAATATCCCATTCCCAATGAATTCATGCTCGCTTGGGCCACACAAGGCCATGGGGGCCAGATATCGAGAGAGAGTCTTATTGCATGAAGCACGCCGAACTCCATGGCATTGAAAAGCCTGGAAGATACGTGGGAAACGAGATCAATGCTTACCACAAGGACTTCGCACAGGCATCCACAAGGGTTGCACTGGCTTTCCCCGACGTCTATGAGGTGGGCCTGAGTCACCTGGGACTGCAACTCCTTTACCATACCCTGAACCAACTGCACGGTGTTCTCGCGGATCGGGTGTACGCACCATGGCTCGATTTCGAGAACCGCCTGCGATCCACTGGTGAGCGGTTGAGGAGCATCGAATCAGGCAAGCCCCTTGGCGAGTTCGATTTCATTGGTTTCAGCCTCCAGTACGAGCTGAGCTACACCAATATCCTGACCATACTGAGTCTGGCTGGGATTCCCTTCGAATCAAGAGATCGGGGCGCGGAACATCCCTTGATCATCGGCGGCGGACCGTGCGCGTTCAACCCGGAACCTCTGGCTGACCTCTTCGATTTCCTGATCCTGGGCGAGGCGGAAAAGGTCTTCGTGGAGGTGCTCGATGCACACCGCGAATGGAAAGCCTCCCAGGGCAACAAGCAGGAATTTCTAAAGGAAATCGCTACCACCCCTGGTGTGTACGTTCCTTCGCTGTTCCGTGTTCATTATCTGGCCGACGGGCGCATCGCAGGCATCGAAGCCCATTCCCCGCAGCAACCGCAAGTTCGCAAGCGTCTCATCGGTGATCTGGATGTCGATTCCCCGGTTCCCGAGAGACCGCTGGTGCCCCTTCTGGAGATCATACACAACCGGCTTGGAATCGAGATCGCCCGTGGATGCACCCGGGGATGCCGCTTCTGTCAGGCCGGGTTCATTTATCGCCCGGTTCGGGAACGCAACCCGGCGCGAGTCCTGGAGTGGGCTCAACGCGCTCTCGGCAGCAGCGGGTTCGAGGAGATCTCCCTCCTCTCCTTGAGCACGGGCGACTACTGCCAGGTTCAGTCGCTCCTGATGGCTCTCATGGATCGCCTGTCTTCCGACAGGATCGCGGTTTCCCTCCCTTCCATGCGTGTCGGCACCCTCACCCCCGAACTCATGGAGGCCATCCTGCGGGTTAGAAAGACCGGCTTTACTTTGGCCCCCGAAGCCGGAAGCGAACGGCTGCGACGGGTCATCAACAAGGGAATCGAGGACGCCGATCTTCTCGATGCCTCCGAAAATGCGTTCAGGCTAGGATGGCGGCTTTTGAAGCTTTATTTCATGACTGGTCTTCCGACGGAAACACAGGAGGATCGTGACGATCTCATTGCCCTATGCCTCAGAGTCTGGGAACTCGCCAAACCCACCAGGGCCTCTGTAAACGTTTCTATCTCCACCTTTGTACCCAAGCCGCACACACCCTTCCAATGGGCTCCCCAGATTCCCATGGAGGAGACTTCCCGGCGCCTGAAGGAACTGAAGACACGCCTCCAGCGCTCGGGCATGAGGCTCAAGTGGCACGATCCATCTCACAGCTTCCTCGAGGGAGTGTTCGCCCGGGGGGATCGACGTCTGTGGCCTGTGATCAAGCGGGCGTGGGAATTAGGGGCGCGGTTCGATGCATGGACGGAGCAGTTCCGTGGTGATGCCTGGTGGCAGGCGTTTTCTGATTTGGGGCTGGATCCCGCCTTTTACGCTCTGAGGGAGAGGTCCCTGGACGAATCTCTCCCGTGGGATCATCTTTCGGCAAATGTAGAAAAGAGCTTCCTCCGGGCCGAATACGAACGCTCCCTGGAGGAGAAGCCCACCCCGGACTGCCGATGGGATCGTTGCAGCCAATGCGGCGCCTGTGATCACAGGACCGTTCAACCGCTGATCCACAGGGACTCGGCTTTTCCCCCCCCTGTCTCCATCGGAGCTCCTCTCTCCCAGGCCTCCAGGCATTTCCTGTACAGACTTCAGTACGCCAAGCTTGACGCAGCAAGGTTCTTCGGGCAACTGGAAATGGCCCAGATCTTTGAGAGAACCCTGAGACGCGCCAAGTTGCCCGTGGCATTCACCGACGGGTTCCACCCACACATAAGGCTTTCTTTCGAGGGAGCCCTTCCGGTAGGTCTGGAAAGCCTCGTGGAGGAGGTTACCCTGACCTTGACGGATCCGCTGGATCCGGCGTCCATTGCCTCGGCCATGAATACACACCTGCCTCGGGGACTGAAAGTCCGTGGAGTCACCCGGATAAACCGACGCGTCCATTCCAGCGGGGAGCGCCGAGTGATCTATCGCGTCTCGCAAATGAGTCCGTGGCTGGCCCGGACCATCCTGCAGGAATGGTCCAACCGTCGATCTGACGTGCTTCATAAGAAAACCAAGAAAGGCGAGGTCAGAGCCCAACTGGGAAGTGTTCTATTGGATGTGCGTCAAATTGACGGGACCACATTGGAGATGGATCTGCTTGAACGCGAACGGCTATGCTTCAGACCCATCACCATCCTCGGGCATTTTGCCGGAGACACTTCTGATTCGTTTGGCACCTGCAGATTCTGCAAAATCGCCGTGACTCCGCTTGAAAGTGATGGGCGCCCCTGTGCGAGCCGAACTGAAGCCATGAGCTGCACGATGTGAACCTTCCTGGAGGGATTGAATATGTCCTCGGAACTCATCATCAACGCCGACTATTTCGAAACCCGTGTAGCCCTGGTGGAAAACGGCCAAGTCGCTGAGTTCTTTCTGGAAAGGAGTTCTGACCGAGGCATAGGAGGCAACATCTATAAGGGCCGCGTCGTCAGAGTGTTACCGGGCATGCAGGCCGCTTTCGTCGATGTCAACCTGGAGAAGGCGGCCTTCCTCTATGTGACCGACGTGCACCAGCCCATGGGCGAACTGGAGCAGATGTTCCTGGATGCGGGCAACGGAGAGAACGTGGAGGGAACCGACCCCGACATGGACACTCAATCAGCGGAGCCAGTTCCCGGCGAGGAATTGCCCATTTCCACCGACTATGTGCCGGTTCCCATCGAAGAGAGGCTCCAGGAGGGGCAGGAACTCCTGGTCCAGGTCGCCAAGGAACCCATCGGGGGCAAGGGGGCGCGAATCACCACCCACATCACCCTGCCAGGGCGCAACCTGGTGCTCATGCCCACCATGGACCACGTGGGAGTCTCCAGACGCATTGAAAACGAAAAGGAAAGGAAACGTCTGAGGGACATCATGTGTGAAATCAGGCCGCCCCGCTGCGGTTTCATCGTGCGCACGGCGGCCGAGGGAGTGGAGCCTCAGAAGCTTCAGGCGGAGATGGATTTCCTTTTGAAGCTCTGGCAAAGCATTCAACGCCGTGCGGAGTTCGCGCCGGTGCCGTCACTGGTTTACCAGGAGCTCGACATTACGCTCAGGGCCGTTCGGGATCTCTTCGCCAGGGAAGTGGACCGCCTGATCATCGACTCCGAACAGGAGTACAACAAGATCATCACCTTCATCGAGACCTTCATGCCTGCCCTCAAGAATGCCGTCGAACTCTACGACGGCAGCGAGCCGATCTTTGACGCCTACGGCATTGAAATGGAAGTTCAGAGGGCCCTGAGCAAGAAGATCTGGCTCAAGTCAGGGGGATATATCGTAATCGAAACCACCGAAGCCCTGACCGCCATCGACGTGAACACGGGAAGGTACGTGGGCAAGCGCAATCTTGAAGAAACCATCCTCAAGACGAATCTCGAGGCTGTCAAGGAGATCGCCTACCAATTGCGCCTGCGCAACATCGGAGGCATCATCATCATCGATTTTATCGACATGGAGCGGGAGAGCAACCGGGACAAGGTTTTCAACGCCCTTAAGGAAGCACTGCGGAGAGACAAGAGCAGGACGAACATCCTCCGCATGTCGGAACTGGGCCTCATCGAGATGACCCGCAAGCGCACCAAGGAGAGCATCGGCCGCGTCCTCTGCGAATCGTGCTTCTACTGTGATGGGGAAGGTCACCTGAAGTCGAGGCGGACTGTGTGCTACGAGATTCTTAGGGAACTCGTGAGGGAGAAGCAGGAACATTTCGCGAAGAATATCATGGTGGCGGTTCATCCGGAGGTTGCTTCGCTTTTTTACGACGAAGAGCGCAGCGCTCTGGAGCGCGTGGAAGAGAGCCTGCACGCCCGTATTTCCGTGAAGGGGGAACCGAGCTTCCATATGGAATCCTTCGAAATCATGCTGATCGAGCCGTGACATTTGGTAAGGAAAAGAGGCCGGCCGTAAAACCTGGCCATTTCTGCCACTTCACAACAACCGACCTTGAGGAAGTAGAGGACCATGGACTGGAACAAATCCGCTAGACTTTATGAAGAAGCCTGCCGCTGGATACCCGGCGGGGTGAACAGCCCCGTAAGGTCGGCGCGGGCCGTGGGCATGCACCCACTCTTCATCAGGGAAGCCAAGGGGTGTCATCTGATCGATGAGGACGGGAACACGTACATCGATTACGTGGCCTCCTGGGGACCCCTCATTGCGGGCCACTCACACCCAGCCGTCACCGAGGCGGTCTGCAGAGCCGCCTCCAGGGGCACCTCGTACGGCATTCCCACGTCCGTTGAAATCGAGATGGCCCGCAAGGTTGCCGAAATGGTTCCATCCATCGAAGCAGTTCGAATGGTCAACTCAGGAACCGAAGCGACCATGAGCGCACTGCGCCTAGCACGTGGTTACACCGGGCGCAAGAAGATCGTCAAGTTCGACGGCTGCTATCACGGCCACGCCGACAGCCTGCTGGTGAAATCCGGATCGGGACTTGCCACCTTCGGCATTCCCGGCAGTCCCGGCGTACCCGAGGAAATCGTCCGTCACACCCACTCCCTGCCTTACAATGATCTCGAACAGGTGGCGGATTTCATGAGAAGCAACGGTGAAGAAGTGGCTGCCATCATTCTGGAGCCAGTTGCCGCCAACATGGGTGTCGTGATCCCCAGGCCTGGATTTCTGGAAGGCCTTCGGCAGTTGTGTAATGAGTTTGGGGCTCTTCTCATTTTCGACGAAGTAATCACCGGATTTCGACTGGCGGCAGGAGGAGCACAAGAACTCTTTGGCGTCATGCCCGATTTGACCTGTCTCGGCAAGATCATTGGAGGAGGGCTCCCTGTCGGCGCGTATGGAGGAAAGCGCGAGATCATGATGAAGATGGCCCCCGAGGGAGACGTGTACCAGGCTGGAACGCTCTCTGGGAATCCGCTGGCCATGAGTGCCGGCCTTGCGACCTTGGAACTCCTTCAGGAGGAGGAGGTCTACCCGCTTCTCCAGGAGAAGACGGCCTATCTTGTGAAAGGCCTAACGGAGGCCGCTGAATCCGCCGACGTTGCCGTGTGGTCCAACCGAATCGGTTCCCTCGGGTGCAGTTTTTTCACTGGGAAACCCGTCCACGACTTCTCCAGCGCCCTGCAGTCTGACACGCGGGCATACGCGATCTTCTTTCAGGAGATGCTCCGGCGCGGGGTTTACATGGCGCCTTCGCAATTCGAGGCATTCTTCGTGGGACTCGCCCATGGGAAGCCTGATTTGGACCGCACCGTCGAAGCGGCACGGGAGGCCTTCAAGTGTGTGAAGGAGAGAACAATATCCTCCTGACACGCCTGAATCGGGGAAAAAAGCATTGACTGGCAGGGGTGTCTGTGCTAGGTACCGACTTGGACAAATACCCGCAGTCACTATGAAAGAAGACACGAGAAAATACATTCGCCAGCTCGCTACAGCCAGCAGCCTGGGCATGCAGGTCGCATTCGCGATTTTCATCGGGCTCTTTATCGGGGTTTGGCTGGATTCGCGGCTGGGAACATTTCCCTGGCTTGCCCTGGTTTTCCTGGTCATGGGTGTCGCCGCCGGTTTTCTCAATTACTACCGCTTTGTGAAACGACAGCAGGAAGAAGATAAGAAGTCATAGCGACACTGTGGAAGGGAACACGGGGACCGACAGGCTTGTCAAGCGGATTGAAATCAGCACCTGTATCCTTTTGGTGATCACCACGGGTGCTGCATGGGTGCTGTTCGATGCGTCAGCGGCGTCGGGGGTCTTCCTCGGAGGTGTGATTGTCATCCTGAGCTTTCATGTGCTCAAGTGGCAGTTGCGCAAGGCTTTCATGACTCCTGGGCGGATTCCGCAAAAGGGCCGGGTGTTCGTGAGTTACTACCTGCGCTTCCTGGCAACGCTGTTGAGTGTCTTTCTTGTCATTCATTTCGGATGGGCGGACCCTGTTGCCTTTGTGGTTGGGCTGTCCGTTGTGGTGTTGAGTGTTTTGGTGGTCGGGGGATTTGAATTCACGGCAATGTTCACAAAAAGGGGGGACGGTTAGCAGATGGAACACCCAATTCTTTTCCTCAACCTGTTGTTCGAGACGCTGGGATTCCACTTGGTGGGTCCGGATGAGGCTAAGAGCTTCATGGACTTTGCCCTTCAACCGCACGTGACCTACACGTGGCTCGTCATGATCTTCCTTGTCGTCGTCGGCTCAATGGTCGCCAAGAGCGTGGAGATGATTCCCAAAGGAGGCCAGAATTTTTTTGAGGTGGTCGTTGGGGGCATCGAAGAGTTCATGATCGGGGTCACCGGCGAGCACGGTCGTTTCGCGTTTCCTCTCATCGCAACCCTTGGCTTTTTCATTCTCATGAGCAACTACCTGGGAATGATTCCCGGATTCTTCTCCCCCACGGCAAACATCAACACCACGGCCGCATGCGCCATCATCGTGGTTGTCTTCACTCACGTGATTGGCGTCAAGTTCCATGGGGTTCACTACATCAAGCACTTCATGGGACCCATCAAGTGGCTCACCCCGCTGATCATGCCCATTGAAATCATCGGGCACCTTGCACGCGTCCTTAGCCTCTCCATCCGTCTTTTTGGCAACATCTTCGGGGAAGAACTGGTTCTTGCCATTCTTTTCTTCCTCGCCGGTATCTATCTCGCGCCACTGCCCATGATGTTGCTCGGCCTTTTCACAGGGTTCATCCAGGCATTCATTTTCTGCCTGCTTTCCATGATGTATTTTGCTGGAGCCATGGAACACGCTCATTAGAGGCGTTTGTTTCGGCTTGGAGGGAGGCCGAATAATCGCATAACTCTATTTTTTTCACTTTCACTAACACCCTAAAAGGAGGTTGTTGCATGTTCAGGAAAGTTGGCTTGATGACGACGGTTCTCGTACTCGGCTTGACTACGCTCGCTCTTGCAGCTGATGCCGGTTCCGACAAGGGCATGGGGCTCCAGTTCTTCATCTACTCGGCAGTTGCCGCTGGGTTTGGGATCGCCATCGCGGCTTTCGGCTGCGGTATCGGCCAGGGCATGGCCGTGAGGGGAGCTGTGGAAGGCATCGCTCGTAACCCCGACGCATCCGGTAAGGTAACGGTGACCATGCTGATCGGTCTCGCGATGATTGAGTCGCTCGCCATTTACGCCCTTGTCGTGTCCCTGATCCTCATCTACGCGAACCCCGTTTCCAAGGCGATTCAGGGTTTTGTGGGCCTGGCCGGCTAATTGGCCGTTGTTCGAATTTGAATCACTCTGCGCAGAGCTCCCGCGTCCGTCGACATGGGGCTCTGCGCCTAAACAAGCGTTGGAAAACGCCATGGAACGTCAGGCTTTTTTTTTGGCAGGTAATGTGAATAATATCACATATCTAGGCCGCCAGCTGTTTTGCTCGATATTTCTCTAGCTTTCCGCGTCTAACATCACAGAGGTCCAGGTATGAAATTCGCCAAGATTCCCATGGCTACAATCACCCGCTTGTCCGTGTACATGCGCACCTTGCAGGAGATCCTGGAAGAAGATACCGATGTGATTTCCTCCGAGCGATTGGCAAAGCTCTGTGGTGTCAATCCTGCCCAAATTCGTAAGGATCTTGCCTATTTCGGTGAATTCGGCGTTCGTGGGGTGGGCTATCGGGTCGGAGATCTCGTGGGACAGATCAAAGACATTCTCGGATTAACGCGTAAATGGAACCTCGCCATGGTGGGCCTTGGGAACCTCGGTTCGGCCCTGATTCGGCATGGTAATTTCCTGAAGCACGGTTACATTTTCACGGCGGCTTTCGATGTGGACCCGCAGAAGGTGGGAAAGAGGCTACCGAACGGATTGATCATCAACCATGTCAATGAAATTGAGGAAGTGGTCAAGGAGAGGGACGTGAACGTGGGCATCATCACGACTCCTGCCAGCGCGGCCCAGAGCGTGGCCAATCAGCTTGTGCTGGCTGGCATCAACGGGCTTCTGAATTTTGCCCCCGTTCAAATCCAGGTTCCCAACTGTTGTCACGTGGAGAACGTGGACTTTACCATCAGCCTGGACACCATCGCCTACCACCTCTCCGTTTCCGGCTGAATGCCGATCCCGGTTCGTTCAACGGATGACAGACGCGGAAGGCCCTCAGTAATTCCAAAGATATTTGCCCGTGAGGGATTCCTTTGTGTTTGCGACCTCTTCGGGGCTCCCTGCCACGACGACGCACCCTCCTTTGTCCCCTCCCCCTGGCCCAAGGTCAATCACGTGATCGGCCGCCCGGACGACTTCCGGATGGTGTTCAATGAGAATGACCGTGTGTCCCTGGTCAACCAGCCTATTGAGAAGATGAAGAAGCTTTAGGATGTCGTCGAGGTGCAGACCGGTCGTGGGTTCGTCCAGGATGTACAGTGCACGTGACGCTGATCGCCTGCCGAGTTCTGCCGCGAGTCTGACTCTCTGAGCTTCTCCCCCTGATAGGCTGGGGCCCGGCTGGCCAAGAAGGACATAGCCCAGTCCTACCTCGGCCAAGGTTTCAAGTCGATGGCGTACCGGGGGAATGTTCTCAAGCACACCCTGGCTCTGCTGAACCGACATGCAGAGCAAATCCGCAATGGAGAATCCCTTGTACCTGATCTCCAAGGTTTCTTCCTTGTATCGTGTTCCGCCGCAGGCAGGGCACTGGACAGAGACATCGGGAAGGAAGACCATTTCGATCCTTTGGACACCCTCCCCTTTGCACGCCTCACATCGCCCTCCCTTCACATTGAAAGAGAAACGGGCAGCACTGTATCCCCTCGCCCGCGACTCGGGAACTTGTGCAAAGATCTCACGCACATGGGTGAAAATGCCTGTATATGTGGCCGGCGTGGATCGCGAGCTTCCACCGATGGGAGACTGGTCCACGAGGACCACCCGGGAAAATGCTTCGATGTTGTTTATTCCATCACATGGAGCGGGTTCGGCTCTGCTCCCATGCAATCTCTTCGCCAGCGCACGATGAAGGGTGTGCAGTACCAACGTGCTTTTTCCGGAACCGGATACGCCCGTCACACAAGTGAGGCATCCGATGGGGAAATGGGCATCGATCCCTTTCAGGTTGTGGCCCCTTGCCCCGAGGACACTCAAGAATCCTCGTGCCGGTCTCCTTCTTGAGGACGGAGAAGCGACAGACATCCTGCCAGCAAGATACAATCCCGTCAGATTGTTCACTCGTTGAGAGAGAGCTCTTGGAGACCCCGCGAACACCACTTCCCCCCCCAAGGGGCCAGCTCCCGGTCCCATGTCTATGACATGGTCAGCCCGAAGTATGGTTTGTTTGTCGTGTTCCACCACGACAACCGTGTTTCCCGTTTCCCGGAGTCGGGACAGGATGTTCAGGAGTCGTGCTTGGTCATGGGGGTGAAGGCCGACGCTCGGTTCATCCAGAACATAGAGAACTCCCGAGAGGGATGAGCTCAACTGGTGCGCGAGGCGGATCCGCTGCACCTCTCCGCCCGAGAGGGAGTGGGCGGAGCGTTCCAAGGTGAGATAGGAAAGCCCGAGTTCCACAAGGTTTTCCAGGCGCTGGAGGATTTCCGCACGCGGCCGGGAAGCGATGAGAGTCTCGGAGGGCGAAAGGGCGAGAGAGTCGAGCCAAGCCCTGGCAGATGGAAGTGACAGGCGCGACACATCATGGATGCCAAGACCTCCCAACCGCACTGACCGCGCAGTCTCATTCAGGCGACTGCCCGCACACAGGCGGCAAATGAGTGTTTCGGGAACGAAACCGAGATCCGTTCCCTCACCTGCGTCTGCCCAGGCATGCGTCCCCGCTGATTCATCGGGCAGATCCACGCCATGGGCTTGCCTCAGTGTGTCGCCCGGGGCAATGAAGCCCATCCCGTGGCATTGGGGACACATGCCTGCGGGATGTCTGAATGAGAGACTCTGGAGAGATGGCGGGACCATTTCACGCCCACAACTCAAACAGAGGTTCCTTTCACTGTAACGCCTCTCATCCCCCTCGAGGTCAGCCACAATTGCAATGCCCTTACCAACTCTGAGGGCAAGCTCCAGTGATTCCGCCAGGCGCCGACTTTTGACCGAGCTCAGCATCAACCGGTCCACAACCACTTCCAGGTGATGGACTGGACGCCTTGGAATCACTGTGGAGGAGTCCAGCTCATAGGTCCTGCCCCCCGTGCGAATCCGGGCGAAACCGTCTCTCATGAGTTGCTTCAGGGTGCGAGGTAGTTGCTTCTCAGGCACAGGTTTCCATGGGGCCAGAACCATGAGACGCTCTCCCTCGCTCCACACCTCAGAGAGATCCTTCACCATCTCCGGGATAGTGTATGCTTTGACCGGCTTCTGACAAGCCGGGCAATAGAGGGTGCCCAGCTTGGCGAAAAGGAGGCGCAGATGATCGACAATTTCCGTGATGGAACCGACCGTTGCCCGCGGATCAAAAGGGAGCTTTCTTTGTTGAATGGCAATGGCAGGGCTCAGTCCCAGGATTTCATCGACCTGGGGAGCGTCAAGCTTTTGCAGAAACTGGCGACCGTGCGCGGAAAGCGCCTCGACGAATCTCCTGTGTGCTTCCGCAAATAAGACGTCGAAAGCAAGGGATGACTTTCCGGATCCACTCACGCCCGTGATGACGGTCAACTGACGGCGGGGGATCCTCACGTCGATGTTCTTGAGGTTGTTCTGGCGGGCACCGCGGATGATGATCTCGTCCATGAGAGGGAGTGCTGCCGTCGGGAAGTTGTCAGAGGGCATTCTTACCCGGTCCCGTTTGTCCCGAACGCCCACCTGTTGCCTGCCACCTGAACCGCCATTTGAATCGCCGCGACTAGGCTCCCTTCGTGGGCTTTGCCCGTGCCGGCCAGATCGTATGCGGTTCCATGGTCCACGGAAGTGCGCACCAGAGGCAGACCCAATGTGACATTCACTGCCTGCTCAAAGTGGAGAAGCTTTATGGGGATGAGCCCCTGATCGTGGTACATGGAGACGACTGCGTCGAATTCCCCCCTGGTTGCGCGGTAAAAAACGGTATCCGGTGGATAGGGGCCGCTCACCCGATAGAGGGCATTTGCGAATGACTCCACCACGGGCCGGATGGTGCGGATCTCCTCAGAGCCAAATCGGCCTTCTTCACCGGCGTGGGGATTCAGGCCCGCGACCGCGATCTTCGGTTCCCTGATGCCGAAGTCCCTCAGCAGGGCATCCCCTGTCATGGCGATGCATCTCCTGAGCAGATCCCTGTTCAGGAGTCCAGGGACTTTCGCTAGGGGCTCATGGATGGTCACCAGGGATACCCGAAGTTGGGGTCCCGCAAGCATCATCACCACCTCCATCGCGCCCGTCAGTTCCTTCAGAAATTCTGTGTGACCCGGAAAGGGAAACCCATGACGCTGCAGATTCGCCTTGTTGATGGGGCAGGTGCAAATGCCATCCACCACCCTTTCCATGGCCAGCCGCACCGCCCATTCAATGTATTGCACCGTCGCCCGGCACGCGTTCTCGCCGGGGTTGCCGTAGTGGATGTCCCCTTCGGAGAGCCTGCAGGGGGAAAAAAGCAGCACTGTTCCATTAGGCCACAAACCCGGCAGATCCTCCGGCTTCTCAATCACCTGAACGTTCAATGGGGTTTTGAGCAGAGTCGCGGCCCGTTGAAGCGCAAGGAAGTCCCCGACCACGAGGGCGGAACGAAGGGACTCCGATTCTCGTCGCGACAGGGCTTTGACGATAATCTCAGGACCAACGCCGCAGGGGTCACCCATGGTGATGGCTATTCGGGGTGCCCACTCTTTCTTATGGGGACTCATGTCACGGGATCCAATCTGCCGATCACAGCTCAACTCACTTCGAGCATGCGCTCCACGGACCCGAGTGCCCTCAGGCGAATCTCCTCGGGCACCGTAACACGTGGTTCCAGCGTCTCCAGACAATGGACTACGTCCTTGAGCGCAGTCTTCTTCATGTTGGGACAGACCATGGAACCTGAGGCAGGATAAAACCGCTTCCCTGGGTTTTGCTTCCGCATGGGATGAAGAATCCCGAGTTCCGTGGCAATGATGAACGAATCGTGGGAGCTTTCCTTCACGTAGCGCAGCATTCCCGAGGTGCTCCTCGTGAAATCCGCAAGGTCGATCACCTCCGGACGGCATTCCGGATGGACAAGCAACAACGCATCAGGGTGTTTCCTCCTGATCTCGCGGACTTCCTCCGCTGTCAACCTGTGATGGATGGGACAGTACCCATGCCAGTGGAGGACTCTCTTTTCGGTATGGCGGGCTGTGTACTTGGCAAGGTTCTGATCCGGGGTCATGTAGACTGCCTCGGACCCAGTGAAGGATTCCACGATTTTCACCGAGTTGGCCGACGTGCAGCAAACCGTGCTTTCCGCTTTCACCGCAGCAGTGGAATTGACATAGGTCACAACAGGGACGCCAGGATTCTCTTCCTTGATGACCATAACGTCCTCGGGCGTGATCATGTCCGCCATGGGACAGCCGGCATCCATGCGTGGAAGGAGCACAACCTTGCCTGGATTGAGGATGGCCGCCGTTTCAGCCATGAAATGAACACCGCAGAAAACGATCACCTCAGCGTCCGTGGTCGCCGCCTTTCGACTCAACTCCAGAGAATCCCCGGTGATGTCGGCAATATCCTGAACAGCTGGTGGCTGGTAATTGTGAGCGAGAATGATGGCATTGCGATCCCTTTTCATTTCCAGTATCTGTTGTTCTACTGTCTCTCCAGTCATCCTAGTTCTTCCTGCTCCCCATGAGCTTGCGTTTGAGGTTGTCGATTTCCGAGGTGCTGAGCTGCTTGCCATCCATGTCCATGACGACCGTTGCCGCGGGAATTTCCAGCTGAAAAAGCTTCGCATCCAGGTTAGGAACCACAACCTGGGACTCGAGGGTGATCTTGTTCG
>CAZURN010000050.1:0-20369 GCA_964623165.1 uncultured Syntrophobacteraceae bacterium | reverse complement strand
CTCACCAACCAGCCTCTGGTTATCCGTGGCAACAATACCGAACTCACCGGCAGGACGCTCGTGTTGATGGATGGCATCTTGATCAGCGATTTTACTTCTGCGGGCAACAGCAACGGGCCCAAGTGGTTTCTGGCTTCACCCCATGAAATCGAGAGAGTGGACATGATATACGGCCCGTTTTCTGCGGCCATGAGCGGCAACTCCCTCTCCGGGACGGCCATGATCACGACCCACTTCCCGAACAAGATGGAAATGATGGCGGATGCTCAGTACTACTACCAGAATTTCCACGAGTACAAGACAGACGAAGACATACACGGTTACGATGCCTTCGGATCATTCGGGGACAAGGTGGGTAAGCTTTCGTACAACTTCTGGTACAACCGGCTCGAGACCGATATCCAGCCCATCAGCTTCGTCACCAAGAAGGTCTCTGAAGGCCGTGCGCCAGTGGGCAAACCTGTGAGTGGGTGGGACAGGGACAAAGATCCCAGTGGTAACGACAGGCTGATCTTCGGGTCTCCAGGAGTCTCGGAACTGGTGAACAACACGTTCAAGCTCAAACTCGCCTATGACTTGACCCCAGATTCGCAGCTCCGCATTGTCAGCGCTTTTTGGAATTCCGATCAGGAGTACGACTCTCCCGAGACCTATCTGAGGGATGCTGCGGGAAACCCGGTCTATTCGGGCAAGGTGGACATCGGCCGAAAGAGCTACGATCTGGGATCAGCAAGCTTCACTTATTCCAGGAGGGAAATGCAAAACCTCCTCAACGCGATCACCTATTCCCTGGATTCGCCCGGCGGTTGGAAAGTGAACGCCGTTCTGAGCTCCTTCAACACATTAAATGACGTGAACCGCGCGTCCGCAACCGTGTCCCCGGCATCGGAATCAGGTGGAAGCGGCAAGGTTACGGACATCGACGGCGGTTGGTACACCGCAGACCTGAGAGCTTCTCACGATGCTCAATGCCTGGGAGTACATACCCTTGCGGCAGGCTATCATTTTGACCGATATGCCACGGACAGTGAGACGTGGAATGCGTCGGACTGGCTGAAAGATGTCCGGACAACCCTCAGCCTGGGCTCGCAAGGGAAAACCCAGACCAACGCGCTCTACGTGGAAGACACCTGGAAGATCACGAACCAGTGGACCGTGTATCTTGGCGGCAGGTATGAATGGTGGGAGGGATTCGACGGGGCAAAGTCCACGGATGCCAACACGGGGCGCCTTACCGCGAACCTCGACGACAGAAGCAAAGACTATTTTTCACCGAAATTCTCCACCACCTACAGTCCGACAGAGAACTGGAGGCTGCGTCTGTCCCTTGCGCTCGCAGAACGCTTTCCCACCGTGGGTGAACTCTTCTATGGAGGAATAGACTCGAGGGGCATTATCAACAGCGCGAATCCCAACTTGAAACCTGAAAAGAGCTTTTCCAAGGACTTCACCATAACCAGGCTGATTGGCAAGGACGGCGAGGCGCGCTTGACCTTTTTCGAGGACGATGTGGACGATGCCATATACACCCAAACCAACTCCTACACTCTTGTGAGAAACTACCAGAATGTCGACAACGTGCGGACCAGGGGAATAGAACTCGCTGTGAACAAGCGGAGGGTCCTGCTCGACGGCCTCGGTGTCTTCACCAACGTCGCCTGGCTCGATTCCAAAATCATGAGAAATGACAGCGTCCCGGAAAGCGTCGGCAAGAAGTTCCCGCGAGTGCCTGAATGGCGGGTGAAATGCGTTCTGGACTACGCTCCCACTGACAAGTGGGCGCTGACCTTCGCCACTCACTATGCGAGCCATCAGTTCGGGACCCTCGACAACAGCGACACAGGTGGCGGGTATGGCGGTATTGATGAGTTCCTCGTGTTTGACGCCAAATTCACCTATCGACTGCCCAAGAACTTCACAGCCAGCTTCGGTATCGACAACCTTACCGACGAGTCCTACCACGTGTCGCACCCTTATCCACGGAGGACCTACATGGCCGAACTCAAGTGGAATTTCTGAGCGGTGGATGGATTCGGGTTCGCAGTGCGGCAAGTCCTATGCGATTCATGGCAATATTCTGAAAGAGTCTTGAGAGAAAGGACAATAATATGAAGCCTATCGCCCGAAAGGCAGGTCGAATCGTCATCTCCGGCGCGTTGCTGTTATTCATCCACGTTTCTGTCGGCCATGCCCACGACATGTGGGTCAGCATGCAGGACTATCTCGTTGCAAAGTCCAACCCCGCCGCACTCACCGTGGCAAGCGCCCATCACTTCCCGGCAAAGGCGGATGAGCTGATGCCCAGGGATCGTGTGGACAAGGTCACCCTTCTGAGTCCTGAAGGCAAGGAGCTGGCGACGGCTCCACAAGGGGACGTGCAATATCAATCAGCGAAGCCTCTTGAAGACCAGGGCACGTATTTGGCCGTCGTGACGCCCCAAAACGGCTTTTCATCCAAAACTGCCGAAGGGTATCAGCGGGGGAAGAGCAGGAAAGACCTGAAGGATGTCATCGAGTGCAGGTATTCCGAGAAGAATGGCAAAGCCCTTTTCACGGTTGGGGCGCCGGGCGGGGCTTCGTTCTCTCGAATCATGGGCCACAAGATGGAGATCATTCCCTTAAAGGACCCTGCATTGCTCAAAGAGGGAGACGACATGCCGGTCAGAATCCTCCTGGAAGGACAGCCGGCCAGGACCTACGTCTATGGAACCTATGAGGGCTTTCCCAGCGAATCCAACACGTTCGCATACACAACCTATAGCGACCAGGACGGGATCGCCAAAATCAGGATCATCAAGGCCGGGACATGGCTGCTTCTGGTCAAGGTGGAAATGCCCTATTCGGATGGGGCGGTATGTGACAAGCTCTCCTACGCCGCATCCCTGACCTTCCAGGTCCGGTAGCTCAAAGTTGAGGATGAGGCCGCTCGGCGGCCTCTCTTCCTTTTCGGTCTGCCCCGGCATTGTTCCGCGTCTTGTGCCCTCAGAGAGGCACAGGAGGTCTTACCAATCAAATCGCGTCATAGGAGTGACAATCATGCATCGAGAAAGGCGCAACGCTTGTTTGGTCTTCTGGTTAGCACTCATGTGCTTTCTTACGAGTGCAACCCGGGCAGTGGCACACGATTTGTGGCTGAATATCGACAACCACTATCCTAAGGCCGGAGAGAAGAGCGCGGTCAAGGTAGTGTTCGGCCACAACTACCCATACTATGACATCTTGATCAAGAGAGACAGCCTGGCCTCCTTTTCCTGTCTTTGTCCGGATGGACAAATGAGGGAGGTGACAGACATATGGGAAGACAGGATGGGTGAGCGTTCGGGGGCATTGGTTGGCGAAATCGTGTTTGAGCGCGAAGGGACATATGTGGTCACTGCCTTTAGAAAGGTCAGGGGTGACAAAGAGCATGTTCCATCCGAGAAGTACGCCAAATCCATAGTTGTTGCGGGCAAGGGAAGTAAGAATGTCAGTAAAGTCTTTGGACATCGAATTGAAATTGTTCCACTCAGGAACCCTTTGGAAATAAAGGGTGGCGGAACGCTTCCCGTTAAGGTCCTTTTCGAAGGCAAACCCCTGTCAACCTATGTCTATGCCACGTATGCAAGCTATCACTCCGAAGATGAACCTTTCCCTGTCGCGGTGAGATCCAATGCGCAAGGAGTGGCCAACATCACTATCAACCAGCCCGGAGTGTGGATGGTGGTATCGAACCATAAGGTGGACTTTTCAGCATCCCTGACATTCGAAGTCCGATGAGCGTGAGGGGAGAGCGGTTGGAGAGGATGCAAACATCAACGCGGTCGACGCGGTGGATTTGCATGTGGGTCTTCCTTTTGGCAGCTTCGGGTATAGCTCACGCTCATGGGGTCTTTCACGAAACCACGAAAAAGGAGACCGTGGTCATAGCGGCAAGATATGATGACGGGGACCCCGCGAGCTATGCCCAGGTTAAAATCAGCTCGCCGAAGGGGGGAAACATTGAGTATCAGATCGGGCGCACCGACATGAACGGGTGCTTTGCCTTTCTCCCGGACCTTCCCGGTCGATGGAGGATCACCATAGACGACGGCCTTGGCCACAAAATCGATACAGAGTTCATGGTTGCCGATGCCCCTGGGATCGAAAAGAAGGACCTCCCCATCACGGTTTGCCCCAGATGGCACGGCGTTCTCACTGGGTTGAGCCTTATCTTCGGCATCTCCGGCCTCCTCATGGTTTTCAGAATGAGGAAGCTCAGCCGTCAAGACCGATAGAACAAATTGCGCCGCCCCACCTCCTTTGACAGCGCTTTGTGTTGAGGACCGAGGGATGATCGCATTATGGCCATGAAGAAGGGGAGGTGCGGTTGTTCTGACTCTTGGCATGGACACCGCACCTTCCATGATTTTCCACTCTTCCGCCAATCCCAAGCCACTCTCCTGGATCAAAAACCAAACGCGGCCATGGAATCCCCCAGAATCCCCAAAAAACCTGCAGACCCTGAGGCGAGAGAGTCTGAAATCCGCCGGTTATCGGATGGCTTAAGGGTCCATTAAATATTATACTCACCAACCTGGATCATGCGAATTCACTCTCGGGCCAATGCCCCGAAAAGGTGTAAGGAAGTTGATCACGTTTTCCCATGTGAACAAATGGTTTGGAAAACTGCACGTTCTCAGGGACATCAACCTGCACGTGGACCCCGGTGAAGTGGTCGTGGTCTGCGGGCCCAGCGGTTCCGGCAAGAGCACCCTCATCCGGTGCATCAACCGTCTGGAGGAGATCCACGAGGGAGAATTGACCGTCGACGGCATGAAGGTCCACCAGAAAAGCACGGACATGACCCGGTTGCGGGCTGAGATCGGCTTCGTGTTTCAGCAGTTCAATCTTTATCCCCACATGACGGCCCTGCAGAATCTGACCCTGGCTCCAATGAAGGTGCGCAAGATGCCGAGGGCGCAAGCGGAAAAGCTGGCGAGAGAGCTCCTCCAACGGGTGGGGCTGGCTGACAAAGAGGATGCGTACCCGGCCCAGCTTTCGGGTGGTCAGCAACAGCGGGTCGCCATCGCCAGGGGGTTGTGCATGCGCCCGAAAATCATGCTCTTCGATGAACCCACATCGGCTCTGGACCCGGAGATGATCAACGAGGTGCTGGATGTCATGCGGGCCCTCGCCAGGGAGGGCATGACCATGATCGTGGTCACCCACGAGATGGGGTTCGCTCGTGAGGTGGCGCATCGGGTCGTCTTCATGGATGAAGGACAGATCGTTGAGACAGGGCCGCCCAACGCTTTTTTCACCCAGCCCGGCACGGACCGGGCCAGGCTGTTCCTGAGCAAGATCCTGTCTCATTGACTGATTTCCTGCCCGATGGAATAGTGCGGTCTGTCGAGGCATCGTCGGACGTGAGCAACTTCGTGAGCCATGAGGGAGTACCCCATGAAGAAGCCAAATGTACTCATATCCTACGAACCCAAGAGCGATGAGCGCGAGGCATTTCTGGCAGTCCTCGGTGATCATGCTGACGTGGCCTTTCTGGCGGAGATTCCAAGTGCCATGCGTGAAAAGGCAATTCGTGGGGCGGAAGTGGTCATTTCATGGAGTCCCGCAAAGGAATTTCAAGCCGCGGAATACGGGCAAATGGGCGATGTGCGGTTGATGCAGCTGCTCACGGCTGGCGCAGACCACGTCCCTTTCGACCTCCTGCCGTCATTGCCAGTCATCGCGAGCAACGTGGGCGCCTATGCCGAGCCCATGGCCGAACATGTCCTCGCCATGGCCCTTGCCCTGACCAAACGCCTTCTCATCAATCACGCCAAGCTCCAGGCAGGGGTTTTTGACCAGGCCACGACGAACCGGATGTTGAAAGGTTTGGTGTGCGGCATCTTGGGCTACGGGGGAATCGGGCGTGCCGTGGCGTCGGTCATGAGGCCTTTGGGAGTCAGGATCCATGCTGTCAACACCAGCGGAGAGACTCCCGATCCAGTGGATTTCATCGGCACATTGGATGATCTCGAACAGGTCCTGCGCACTGCGGACATCGTGGTGGTGGCTCTTCCCCTCACCCGCCATTCGCGAGGGCTTTTGGATGAGCGCCGGCTCTCCTGGATGAAACCGGATGCGATCCTCATCAATGTGGCCCGGGGGGCGATCGTCGATGAGGAGGCACTGTACCGGCGGCTCAAGGACAACCCTGCGTTCATGGCGGCCATCGACACGTGGTGGGTCGAACCTGCCAGCCACGGCGAATTCCGGGTCAATTACCCCTTCTTCAGTCTGCCTAACTTCCTTGGATCTCCACACAATTCCCCGGTGGTGCCGGGCACTTTGCTGGGAGCGATCCGGGTCGCCTGCGACAATGTGCTCCGGTTCCTAAGAGGGCAGTCCATCGTGGGAATCCTCTCTCGGGAGGACTATTCATGAGGCTGGATCGACTGGTGATTTTTCACCTTGGGAGAACCGGGCGGTGCAACAGTCGAGGGAGACATAGTGCTCAGGATTGCAGGGGGGGAATGATGGGACGATGGTTCGGAGGGATCAGGAAGACGCTTGCTGGGTTACTCTGGCCTGACTATCCAAAGGTTGAAGAGAGATATCGTCAGCTCACGGAGGCTCATCGCGGGCTGAGATTTCACAAGGCGCGACTGGAAACGAAGCTCGATGAGATTGAATCCGGTGAGTCCATTTCCCCGGCCGCGAGGGAAGCGTTCCGCGGGAGGCTTGCTGAGATCAAGAGCATCCTCGAGGAGCTCTAGAGTGTGGAAAGCGGCATAAGTGCACATTTGCAGCTCGTATTGCCTGGAACCATCACCGTGCGGGCGAGTCAGGGAGGCCATGGCGCCGGGAGTTGCAGCGGGGTTCTTGGGAGGATATGATCTCTCAGTCAATGGAACCCATGGCACGAAGAAGAAAGGGCACTGAGAGTGGAAAGGACACAAGAGACCGCGCTGGAGAGTCAAGCTCAGGCAGATGCGGAACACGGGACGGGCGGCAGGTTTCCCCACGGCAGCAGGCTGTTCCTCCTGGGACGTTTGGCCTTGGGAATCATTCTCATTCTTGCGAGCATCGACAAGGCCCTGAATCCGGGGGCTTTCGCAGAGGTAATCTTCAACTATCAGCTGCTTCCCGACCAGGCCATAAATCTCACAGCCATTGTCCTTCCCTGGTTGGAACTCATCCTGGGGATCCTGCTGCTGGCCGGTTTCTGGCTGCATGGCGCCGTGGCTCTCTCGACGATCCTGCTCACGGTCTTCTTTTCGGCCCTCCTCATATCTCTGGCCAGAGGTCTCAATATCCACTGCGGCTGCTTCAGCACCGGAGGGGAGGGAGAGCCCGAAATGCTTTGGACGTTGTTTCGGGATGCCATCTTCCTGTCCATAGGGTTCTATCTTTCATACCGGACTTTCTTTCGCTGCGGACCAAGCACCTCATGATCAGTCACCGCTTGTCTTTTTCTTGGGATCCCCTTTGGAAAGCGCAAGGGATTGAGTGAGAGATCTGATTCGAGCGTCGATGTGCTCTGTGTGGGCCATGCCTCTTACGACCTGATCTTCCAGGTGGAGCGTCACCCCGAGGCTGACGAAAAGTGTTTCGCCACGGCAATGGAATCATGCGGTGGAGGGCCTGCCGCCAATGCGGCCGTCACCGTCGCGCGGCTTGGAGGCTCCAGTGCCTTGGTGGCTTACCTGGGTGAAGATGCTTACGGATGTGCCCATCATGCGGATTTGACCCGGGAGGGGGTCCGCACGGCGTGGATCCAGCAGGGACCCCACCCCACGCCTCTCTCCGTCATCCTGGTAAAACCCAACGGGGAACGATCCGTCATCAATCATAAGAGTGGGACCCCACCTCTGACGACTGTTCCGTTGGACTTGAAAGCCGCGATGCCTCAGGTTGTCCTTTTCGACGGGCATGAACCCACTATTTCACCCATATTGGCGAGGGAAGCCAGGGAAATGGGGATCCCCACCATTCTGGATGCCGGGTCGGTGCATGCAGGTTCTGAGGAGCTCTTCCCGCTGGTTGATTGGGTGGTCGCATCCGAGCGGTTCGCGAGGGATTATACGGGCGAGGTGAACCCGGAGAAGGCCCTGGCAAGGCTGCGGGAAAGGGTGCCAAACGTTGTCATCACCCTGGGGAAAAGGGGTCTTGTGTGGAACAATCAGGGGATGGCGACGCACATGGAGGCGTTCTCCGTGAAAGCGGTGGACACCACTGGAGCTGGCGACACCTTTCATGGTGCCTTCGCCCTGTGCGTGGCCCGGCGTATGGATCTTCATTCGACCCTGTGGGTTTCGAGCGCGGCGGCGGCCCTCTGCTGCACAAGGATCGGCGCAAGAACCGGCATCCCGACCAGGAGGGAGCTCGAGGCCTTTCTGCGCAATCCACACCCGTATATCCATTTCGGGATCGACGAACCATGTCCGACAAACTCTCTCGGGTAAAGCAATACCATCAGGCCACCAAGCATCACTTTCACCGTTACGCGCGTGGACCCGGGTATATGGACTGGGCGACCCAGCCCGACCCATTCCGCCGCTACCAGGGTGCACCGCTCGTTCCACTCGTCAAGATCCCGGTGACGGATGCGCCGCTTTACGATGCTGTCTTTTCGCCGGGGCGCATCCCCAGCGCACCCTTCGGACTTCAGGGGATTTCCCGACTCCTTTATGACAGCCTCGCCCTGTCTGCCTGGAAACAAGCGGGCGGGGAGGCTTGGGCTCTGCGAGTCAACCCATCCAGCGGAAACCTGCATCCGACGGAGGGCTACCTGGTTTGCCCTTCCATGCGAGGTCTGGAAGAGCACCCGCTCGTCTGCCACTACGCACCCCGTGAGCACGCCCTGGAGGTGCGGGCCAGGCTTCCAGCGTCCGCATGGGAGAGGCTTCTCCCAAGGGGCCCAAGAGATGCTCTCCTGGTGGGTCTTGCTTCGATCCACTGGAGGGAGTCCTGGAAATACGGGGAAAGGGCATACCGTTATTGCGCCCTGGACGTGGGGCACGCGCTGGGGGCGCTGGGCATCGCGGCAGCAGGACTGGGTTGGCGGGCGAGTCTTGTGGAACAGGTGAGCAGCGGCCAACTGGCAACGCTTCTCGGGATTGGGGAGCCGAAGGGTGCTGAACCTGAAGAACCAGACTGCCTGCTCGCCGTATCTCCAGGGAGCGGTCTTTCAACCTTTTCGCCGGTTCACGTGGATGAAGGTGTGATTGAAGAGATGAAATCCCTTACCTGGCTTGGCGAACCCAACCAATTGAGCCGTTCCAGGGTGCAGTGGAGTGCTATTGATCGTGTGGCGGAAGCGGCTCGAAAGCCAGTCACCCAGGCGGCATGGCACAGTCCGGGAATCCCGGCGTTTCCTTGCATTTCTCCAGACCGGCCTGTTTCCCACCGGCATATCATCCACCAAAGGCGCAGTGCCGTGGCCATGGACGGAATCACAAGAACCACCCGCGCCCGGTTCTATCACATGATCTCCAGGACTCTGGCCATCCGCGGGCGGGCTCCATTCGAAATCCTGCCCTGGGAACCAGCGGTCGACCTGGCTCTGTTCGTGCACAGGGTGGAGGGACTCGACTCCGGCCTGTATTGCCTGGTGCGAAACAGAACAAGAACGATGGAACTCAGGGAGGCTTTCCATGGGGACTACCTGTGGGAGACCCCGCCCGACTGCCCTGAGTCCCTGGACCTCTTCCTGCTGACAAGGGGAGATCTGCGCGAAGCGGCCATGAAGGTTTCCTGCTTTCAGGAGATCGCCAGTGAAGGTTGCTTCAGTGTCGCCATGATCGCTGATTTCGACCGGCCTCTGAGAGAACATGGCCCCTGGTTTTATCCCAGGCTCTTCTGGGAATGCGGAATGATCGGACAGGTACTGTACCTGGAAGCGGAGGCTGCAGGCTTGCGGGGAACGGGGATCGGATGTTTCTTCGACGACGGTCTGCACGAAATCCTTGGATTGCGGGGCACCAGTTTCCAGGATCTCTATCATTTCACCGTGGGCGGCCCTGTCGAGGATCCCCGCATCACCACCCTGCCCCCTTATGCGGGATCGTGATTCACGTGGGAACAACATCAGAAAGGCCGACGATACAAGGGATGACCTAGCACCGTCGCTCCAAGCGGGCAGATTGCCGTGATCCTTGTATTCTGCGGCAAGACGGTTCTTGAAGCGGATTGCCCCGCTACATGCCGATGAGCCGCATCGACCTGCTACGGCTGTACCCGAGAGTCCTCGAAATCCGCCCGTCCGCCGACCATCTTCCTCCGCCTGCGGCGAGCAGCGCTAGGCTTATGCCGATGGCAAGGATGTGGAATTCGATTCCTTCGCCAGCCTGGTTTCCATGCCAGTTCATGAAGAAGCCGTGGGGCCAGTGGACCAGCACAATGGCTCCTGTCATGACGCAAAGGGATCCGAAGGCGGAGACTCTCGTCAGCAGGCCCATGAGCAACCCCAGGCTTCCAAGTGACTCGGAGAGGATCACCAGAACGGTCAGCACAGGATGGATCTGAAACTTGTCCGAAAAGATCTGGATGGTGTTCGAAAAACCGGGTCCTCCAAACCATCCCAGCAACTTTTGAGCTCCGTGGGGTAACATGACGATTCCAAGGCACACCCTCAGAACCAAGCCCGCCCACTCATCTCCGGTCTGAAACAGCCGCATTGTCTTCCCCCTCTCGCCCCCTGAAGCCCTGGTGGATGCATTCCGTCGTCCTTTCAAAGTCCTCAAGGAACACGGATGGAACAGGTGCCTGGTACTTTCATAATGGAAACCATTCCCTGTGTCAAAAAACTCCTCTTCACGCACAGAGGCAAGTGGGAGAAGGTGCTCAGAGGATGTCTCAGGGGAGTGAAAAAGGTTGAAACGATTCGTATTACGAAGTTGTCGTCGAGCCGGGGTCACCTCTTTCCCCAACCTGGTTTCTGCCAGCGGATCAAATGTGTTCAACTCATTTTCTTTGCAGTCTTCATCGCAAGAGACCCCCCAGCTCCCAGAATAATGGAAGTCGCACCGGCGATGACGAATGCAGGAGCAAAAGACTGGGTTGCGTCGGCAAGTGCCCCGGCCACATATGGCCCAATGGCCTGCCCGATGCCGAAGATGACGGTCATGAGGCCGAGAGCGGCGGGTGCCAGCCGCGGGCCGAACACATCGCCGGCGATTGCGGCCATGAGTGCCGGGATGCTCCAAGCGGTGAGCCCAAACATCGTGGCGGACAAGTACACGCCTGGCAGCTCTTCACTGAGTCCAAACACGGCGAATGCGATCCCTTGCAAGGCAAAGACGCCAATCAAGGCGATCCGGCGACCGAACCGGTCAGAGATGCTTCCCCAGACGAAGCCGCTCACCAGGGACACGACGCCGATCTTCATCCAGAGCGAGCCGGCTGCAGCAACCGCGAAAACGCTCTCCCGCACCAGGTGTTTGATGAAGAACGTCGAGTAAATAATGTATGAGAACCCAAAGGCAAAGTAGATGACGGCAAGCTGCCACAGCACGCGGGATTTATAGACAAGCCCCCAGCGGAGGGCAGAGGTGCCGTTGTCGGCGACGGTTTGCTGGGCTTCGGTCTGGTTCGCTCCAAGCGGGGTCAGCCCCTTTTCCTGTGGCCGGTCTCGCAAGAACAGCGTGCACAGGCCGCAGGCTGCAAGCCCCAGCGCCCCGAGTGCATACCAGCTGACGCGCCATCCGTCAGGGCCCCACACAACCAAAATGGCAGGGATCAGAGGCCCGGTCACGATGAGTCCCACGCTTGAACCTGACACGGCGATGCCGGAGGCAAGCCCGCGCCTGCGTGCGCCGAACCACGCCGAAACTAGGCCCATGGCTGGGACATTGGCCCCGGCACCGCCGACACCAGCAAAGAACCGACCGATGCAAGCCGAACCAAATGTGGGAAAGAGACCTGTAAAAATCATTGCAAGGCTCACCACGAGCAGCGACACCGAAATGACGATACGGGGGCCAAAGCGGGCGGCAAGCATGCCCGCGAACACCACCGTGAGCAAATAGCCAATGAGGTTCAGTGCTTGGAGTTCACCGATCTGCGTGTTCGACAGGTGCAGACCTTCCTGCATGGCGGGCAGGATACTGGTGTAGCCGAACCGGGCAAGGCCCAGAGCGCTGAATACAGCAATCACGATCAAGGTGAGCACAATGATACCGTAATGAATGCGGGAGGTGTGCTCGCCATCCGTGGTCGGGCGTTGAACGTTCATCTGGTTCACGGGTGCCTCTGAGAAAGAGAGTGGAATGCCTGATCCGTGGCTGTGAGGGTTTATCGTTTGGGAGTGGCAACCCAATAGACCGCAGCTGCCAGAGCCATACTCGGGAGAGAGGAGCCAAGATCCCAAGGGAAGGATGTCTTGATCCCAAGGACCTTATCCAGGAGAAGGGGTGAGAAGCCGAGATATACGAAGAACCCAATGGTCCACGAAAAGATGGCGATGGGGTTGACGCCTTTCCAGAACCAGTATTTTCCGCATTTGCTGTAAAGCTCTTCCGTGTGCAAGATGCCCTTGCGCAGAAGAAAGTAGTCCGCCAGGACAACTCCGAAAAGGGGGCACATCATTGCCCCGATAAAGAGAAGAAAGTGCTCGTATTTCAAGAGAGAGGGAAACAGAACTGCGGTGAGGGTCCCCAAAATGCCCGCAAGGGCGACGCCTTTTCGTTCGCCCAGGGCCGGAAAGATGTTCAGGGCTGAGACTGCGGTGGAATAGATGTCCAAGAACGTGGTGGTGAAGGTGGAAAAAAGGACGATCAAAAGGGCGGAGACAGGCCAACCGAATTTGACCATCAGGCTCATCACGACGCCGGCGGGGTCCGGGGATTTGGTGGCCAGAGCGGCCACCAGCCCCAAGAGGTACATCCAGGATGAGACGAGGAAGTAGCCGGTCCAGGTTCCGAAGAAGCTTGTCCGGGTTTGGCTCCCAAATCGCGAATAGTCGGAAACTAGGGGCAGCCAGGAGATGGGCATGGCGATCACCAGATCCATCCCGACCATGAAGGGGAGATCCTTTGACACAGGGACCTGGGAGAGCCGGGTCCAGCCGTACTCGCCGAATACGAAAAAGGTCATCGCACCGCACAAGAGCAGGAGAGCAAACACCGCGATCCGTTGCAGCCATTTCCAGAGGCGATGGCCCAAGAGAGCCCACAGTGTGGTGACCGCCCCTGCAAGAATGATCCAAAGCGTGGGGTGTGAAAAACCATGGGTCTTGGCAATCGCCTCGGCGGCTCCGGCGCAGACGATCAGCATGACGGCCGTCCAACCCACCAATTGGATCACATTGAGAGCGGCGGCAAAATAGGATCCCCTCAATCCAAATGACGCACGAACACTGACCATGGTCGGGATACCCCAGCGGCTCCCGATCATCCCACCGAGTGCCAAAGGGGTATTTCCGATGAGGTGGCCGAGCAGGATCGCCCAGAGCCCCATGGTGAGCCCCATGGGTGTCAAGAGTCCGCCAGCCCATATCTCAGCCAGGGAGACGGCTGCACCCGCCCAAAGCAGAAAAAAATCCCGCCCCTGCAGAGTTCGTTTTTCCTGAGGTATCGGTTCGATCCCACTCATACGCAGCCCTTCGTTCCCGCGCCATCACCGCCAGAAGAAGTGAAAACCTATCCTCTTGCAATGCTGAGGGTACAGATCTTACATCGCAACCAAACCGTTGAAAACAAGTTTGGGTCAAGTTTGGACTGAGACGACGACGGAATGCGCTGTTCCTTTGACTGGGCGCTTGTGGATACTATTCCCCCACTTGAAGAAAGGTCGGGGGCAGCAGACTCTGTGAACTTTGCATGAGACGAAAATGACACCCAATCACAGACCGCCAGTGGCTTGGGGGGCTTTCCAGGCTCCACTCCGATTGATGAGCAGCCCATGGGGCCCCTGAGCGGCGGCCTTCAGGTGGTAAGGTCGAGTCGGGTCTTTCACTTGTTCCATTGACGATATGCGGAGTAGCTGCTAAAGAACGGCCCTTGGTTCATATCCGGTCTGTGTCTTTCGGAAACCGATCATCAGGAGGACTGCATGAAGAAGCGGTTGCGCAAAAAGCTCTGCAAAGGAGAGTACAAGGAAATGGGTTTTTACGTTCGCTTTCGCCTGGCGGAGGATGTGAGCGAGGCGGACCTGGAGGTTTTCCTTGACCAGTTCTTCACACAGGCACTGGAATCCAGGGGACTTGGATTTGGGGGCGGCGGGAATCACGAGTGGGAGGGGTTCGTGGCAGTGGATGGCCGCGGGTCTGTCACTGAAGAGCAGCGCAGTGAAGTGGACAGTTGGCTCGCAAACCACCCCCAGGTAGAGAGCCACGAGGTCAGCGATCTCCGGGATGCCTGGTATGACACCAGGGGTTGGGGCTGATTGCAGTATCGGCCCGAACCAGCCAAATGGGCACATGAGGTGTTCACGGTGCGGAGCTTCGCCAAGGGGTCGCCCCGCATCACTCTACTTGATCCACCGTGGTCCGGGAGGGATGCTCCTCCGGGACTGCAGGTGCCCTGCCGGGCTTGCCCAAATTCCTCCTTCTGATCCATGCGTTGAGGACTCCCTTCACCAGTGTGGCGAGGGGTATTGCGAAAAAAAGACCCCAAAATCCCCACACTCCCCCAAAAATGAGCATGGCCACGATGGTTGCGACGGGATGCAGGTTTACCACCTCTGAAAACAAGAGCGGTGCCAGGACATTTCCGTCCAGGGTCTGGATGACCAGGTAGGCGGCCAGGGCGGCGGCGAACTGGGAGCTCCAGCCCCACTGAAAATAGCTCACCAGTGCCACCGGAAAGATCATGGCCGTTGCCCCGACATACGGGATCAGCACGGACACGCCGACGAAAAAGCTCAACAGCATGGCATAGGAGAGCCCGAGGATGGTGAAAGTGAGATAGGTGATGGACCAGACGATGAAAATCTCCCAGAATTTGCCCCGGATGTAATTGCCGATCTGCTGATCCACCTCCAGCCAGACCTCCATGGCCAGCTGCCTGTCGTTCGGAAGGAAGACCTCCAGCCAGGTGAGTATCTGGACCTTGTCCTTGAGGAAGAAGAAGACCAGAAAAGGGACGAGAAACAGATAGATGACAATCCCGTAGAGGGTGCGCACGGAGGCGAGGGAGTAAGAGAGAATTCGCTGACCGAGGGAGGTGAGCTCAGAGCGCAGGACATTCAGGATTTGCAGAATCTGTTCCTCGGAAATGAACTCGGGGTAACGGTCGGGCAGGCGTACGAGTTCCTTTTGAACCCAGGAGATCATGGTTGGCAATTGCTGAAAGAGCTGTCCCACCTGTTCCCAAATGAGAGGAAAAAGGCCGAGGAGCAAGAAGAGCAGGAATACCAGGAAGCTGCAAAACACAATCACCACGGCCGCCAGGCGTGGTATGTGGACCTTCATGAGCTTTCCAACCAGCCCTTCCAGAAGGTAGGCAACGACTATGCTTGCCAGGGCGGGAGCGAGAATCTCGCCCAGGAAAAGGAGCACCAGGGTTCCTGTGACCAGGATGATTGCAAGAAAGGACAACTGGGGGTCGGAAAACTGCTGACTGAACCATTCCCGAAATGAACGCATGGCAAAGCCCTCTGGCGGATTCCTTCCCGGTGTCTCGCCGGTGATTCACATTCCGGCATGAAGGCCGCTCGAACGGTATTAATACCCCAGAAGCGGCCCTCTTGAAAGAGGGCTGTATTGAGTGAGCCCTTTTCGCCCCCTTCTCTGCGACCTTCCCGCCGGGCGGAGAGAACAGGAGGGTTCCCCGTTTTCTCTCGACGACAGAGGTTGGGTGAGGGTGGTTTCCGTAGATGCAAAACCCGTGTGAGATCTCTTTACCTTTCGAATTCAAGTTTCACAGGAATATGTTCGAGAACCATCTCGGCTCTGGCCCACCCGATGGAATGGGCAGAGAAGACTCTTTTCATTCGTGCTCAAGTGTGGCTATTCTGATTTGATCGATTCGTGGGGGGGGCTGGCGCTGCACCCCTTGCCCACGAGCAAGCTCCATGATGAGGTGTCCAGGGCCTTGTCGACTTGTTTGGATGAGGTGCATGCCATGGCAGGCAATGAGGAGGGTCGTCTCGGGCGCAATCGCTGGAAGACGAGGTTTCTGACTCGAACCTTGGTTTTGGGGGGCATCTGGTGGATCCTTGTGAGTGGAGATGCATCCTCCTGGTGGATCGGTCTGCCCGCCTTGGGCCTCGCCGTAACGGTCTCCCTGTTGCTCCTGCCTGCCCCAGGCCTCCTGCGCTTGAGTCCCGGCGGGTTGGCCCTCTTTTTGCCTTTCTTCCTCCTTCAGTCGTTCCGGGGAGGGATCGACGTCATGCGCCGTGCTCTCCACCCAGGTCTGCCGCTCGAACCAGTGTTGCTGTACTATCGACTTGGACTCGAAGAGGCTTCGGCACGCGTGTTCATGGTCAATGTGGTCAGTCTGCTCCCGGGAACGTTGAGTGCGGACCTGGACGGGCACCAGTTGATCGTGCACGCTCTCGATGCGCGGATGCCGGTCCGTGAGCATCTGAGGGAACTGGAGCTTCGTGTGGGGCGTGTTTTCGGCATCAGTCCGGGACTTGCAGGGCCACCCGAGTGAGAATCCAGTTCCAGGCCCATGAGCGCCTGGTCTGTCGCTTCGATTGGGCCTGGGTCCTGGAGGCTCTCGAGGTTCGCAGTGCACAGCCCGATGTGGGTCCGGATAAGGATTTTGTCTCATGATACAGTGGACTCCGGTGTTGGTCTTCTTCCTTGTGGCAACCATCGCGGCGGGACTGGTGAGGGTGTTTCGGGGACCCACTCCGGCAGATCGTATGCTGGCCGTGCAACTGCTCGGCACCACCGGGGTGACGGTGCTATTGCTCCTCGCCGATTCATGGCGGATCCCTGCTCTCATCGATGTGGCTCTTGTTTTTGCCTTACTCGCTCCGGTCGCTGCCGTCGCCCTGGTGAGAAGACTCTGGATACCAAAAGGGTAAGACAATCCTCCTGGAGACGGTCCATGAACCCTTGGGAACATGTCGGGAACCTGCTCATCCTCTCGGGCATGCCTTTCTTCATGGCTGGCACAGTGGGTCTCCTTCGCTTTCCGGACGTCTACACGCGCCTCCACGCGCTGACCAAGGCGGACAGTCTGGGGCTCGGCCTTGTGGTGCTTGGGCTGGTCTTGAGGGCGGATTCTTGGGTCATGGCCTGCAAGTTGATCCTCGTATGGGTCCTGGTGATGCTGGGAAGCGCGACAGCCTGTCACCTGGTGGCGAGGACGGCTCTCAAGAGAGGGGTCACGCCATGGCGGAGGCCATGACTCTGCATTCCTTCTGCCTGGATATTCCACTGTCATTGATCTTGCTTTGGGTGGGCTGGCGTCTGCTTGCCACGCAGGACCTCCACAAGGCGGTGATCCTGTTCATCGTGTTTGGGTCGGTGATGACCCTGGTGTGGGTTCGGCTGGGAGCTGTCGACGTTGCCCTGGCTGAAGCGGCCATTGGCAGTGGCCTGACGGGGGCGCTCCTTTGGTCTGCCCTGTCCCGCATGCGGCCAGGCGAGGAGGAACCCGGGATGGTTGACGATGAAACGAAGGAGGAAGACCATTGAATCGAAATCCGTTTTGCTCCCGCCGCGGATGATTCGGGTCTCCTGCGGGCTGCTTCTCTTCATTGTATGGGGCATGCTGACTCTGACGGTTCTTGAACTTCCAGCCCGGTGGCCTGGTCTGCTTCCCCATGTAATGTCGCAGCTGGACCTGTCCGGAGTGGATCATCCCGTCACGGCGGTCCTGCTCAATTTTCGCGGCTACGACACGCTTTTGGAAATCGCGGTGCTTTTTCTGGCCGTCCTTGGCGTCTGGTCCCTGGGATATCTTGAACGGGGGCAGACTCACACACCCGCAGGCCCAGTGCTGGACACTCTCGTCCGGCTTCTGCAGCCCACTCTCATCTTGGTGTCCGGATACCTGCTGTGGCGCGGTGCCCACGCCCCCGGCGGAGCTTTCCAGGCGGGCGCGGTCCTGGGGACGGCCGGCGTCCTCATCCTCCTTTCGGATGTCCCCGATTCCCGGACGTGGTTCGCCTGGCCCCTCAAGGCAGCCTTGACGGGGGGCCTGACCGTGTTTCTCGGAGTTGCCGCCGTCCCCGTGCTGAATGGTCAAGCCCTGCTGCAGTATCCGCTGGATTGGGCGGGGATGCTCATCCTGCTGGTTGAGTCCGTTGCGACCGTCTCCATAGGTGCCACCCTGTGTTTTCTTTTCGCGGGGGGGCGGCCGCGGGCCATGCCGACCGTCATCTCCGAATCCGGGCCGGAGGAGAGAGAGGAGGCGTGAAGACGTCATGCAGCCAACAAGTCTTGATCTTTATGCTCTGACGGGAATCACCCTGTTTGCCCTAGGTCTCTATGCGGTGATCGTTCGCCCCAACCTGATGAGGAAGATCCTCGCTGTCAATGTGATGGGGAGTGGGGTTTTCCTCATCTTCCTGTCGCTTGCGGCGCGCTCTGGCCCCGGCAATCCCGACCCCGTACCCCAGGCAATGGTTCTCACCGGAATCGTTGTGGCCATCAGCGCCACCGCTCTGGCCCTGACGCTGATTTGCAGGATTCATGGGGCCACAGGTCGAACTGTGCTCCAAGATGACGAGGAGGAGACGTCATGACGGTCGGACTCGCACCCACCTGGGCTCTTTGGACCATTCTCGTGCCGTTTGTTTTTTCGATCCTCGTCTTTCTGTTTCCTAGGTGCTCATCCCATGGCGCCATGGCATCGGCGGTCGGCACAGTGGCCTGTTCGGTCGCCGCCGTGCTGGGAGTCCTTCAACACGGGCCAGGACGCATGGCCGTGGGTGGATGGGGAGTTCCGCTCGGTATTGAGCTTCACGTGGACGGCCTTTCCGCGCTCATGCTTGCGACAACCTCCCTGGTGGGAACCGTGAGCACCATTTACGCTGTGGGATACCTTGCACACGCCCCCCTGGATGGGGGGAAGCCCGCCATTTCAGGTCCGGGCCGAGAGCACAAGGCCTTGTTCATGAGCCTCTGGCTTGTGCTGTGGGGAAGCCTCAATGCCTTGTTTCTGTCAGGTGATCTCTTCAATGTGTATGTCACCCTGGAGCTGATCGGGATTTCCTCTGTAGTGCTGATCTCCGTTGCGGGTGCAGCCCAGGCGCTGACCGCGGCTGTCCGGTATCTCCTTGTGGGCTTGGTCGGGTCGCTCTGCTATCTCGCGGGGATTGGTTTCCTCTATGCGGCATTCGGTACACTGGATTATGCCTCGCTCAGCCGGGTTTCGCTGGCCGGGCACTTGCCACCTGCGGCCCTCGCCCTGACGTCGTCGGGACTGCTTCTGAAGACGGCCCTTTTTCCCTTCCATTTCTGGCTGCCGACGGCCCACGGCAACGCACCGGCGCCGGTCAGCGCCGTGCTTTCGGCGCTGGTGGTGAAGGCTCCCTATTACCTGCTCCTGCGGCTGTGGTTCGATGTTTTTGGCCGTCTTGTCACCCCGGAGGCGGCACAGCTTCTGGGTTTCTTTGGAACGGCAGCCATCCTCTGGGGGGCTGCGCAGGCTCTCCTGACGGACCGCGTGAAGCGCCTCGTGGCCTACTCCACGGTGTCCCAGCTTGGGTACCTGTTTCTGGTCTTTCCCCTTGCTTTGGAGGGGAGTGCTAGGTACTTCGCGTGGAACGGGGCGGCCTACTTCATGCTCGCCCACGCATGCGCCAAGGCCTCCATGTTCCTGGCGGCGGGGACGCTGCTGCGGGCGGCCGACAGCGACCGCATCGCTCATCTCGACGGAATCAGCCAGTGCATTCCCCTGCCCATGTTCGCCTTTTCCATTGCGGCGGTCAGCCTCATCGGACTCCCGCCGAGCGGTGGTTTCATGGCCAAGTGGCTTCTCCTGAAGTCCGCACTGATTGCAGGACAGTGGGTGACCGTGGTGGTCATTCTCTTGGGGGGGCTCCTGACAGTGGCTTACCTCTTCCGGGTCTTTTCCAGGTCCTTCATGTTCAAACCCATTGCCACGGCCTGTGTCAGACTGCCCCGAGGAATGCACTGGTCGCCGCTGGTGTTGTCTCTCATCGCCTTGTGCCTTGGTCTCTTTGCGTCGCAGATCCTCTCGCTCCTCCAAGTGGGATCGCCTTGGACGGCAGGGGCACCAGCATGGAGACGGGGATGAACCTCTCCATCCTGCTCCCCGGCTTCATCCTCATGAGCTCACTCATTCCAGGGCTCGCTATCTTCTTCCTGCCCGAGGAACGACAAAGGCTGAGGACGGCCCTCAACATGAGCGGAGCGACCCTCAAGCTCCTTCTGGTCGGAATACTGGTGTGGGGGGTCTATCACCAGGAGACGTTCAGGACCGAACTGCCTCTGCTCCCCGGCATGGATCTGGTGCTCCATGCCGACGCCCTCTCGGTCCTCTTCG
>CAZURN010000049.1:0-20430 GCA_964623165.1 uncultured Syntrophobacteraceae bacterium | reverse complement strand
TTCCCCAGGTCCAGACCATCCGTGATCTTCTGGACAGCGACTCCATGTGCATGATCGTCAAGGAACGGGAACTCCGGCGCGCCCTGGACAGCCTCAAGATTCCTCCCAAGCTCGTGGTCACGGACTCCCAGGCTTTCCTGAAAGTGGCCGCGGACGTCCCCCCATCGGTCCCCATGACCAGCTTTTCGATTCTGTTCTCACGGTTTAAGGGAGACCTCTTGAGCCAGGTTGAGGGGGCTCTCTCCGTCGATCACCTCAGGGTCGGGGATCGGATTCTCGTGGCCGAGTCGTGCAGTCATCACCCCATCGGCGATGACATCGGCCGGGTGAAGATCCCCCGGTGGCTCACCCAATATGTGGGGGGAAAGCTCGAGTTCAACCATGTGCAGGGCCACGATTTTCCGCAAGATCTCTCTTCATACAGACTCGTGATCCATTGCGGAGCCTGCATGACGAACCGCCGCGAAATGCTCGGACGCATTCTCCAATGCCGCCGTGCCAAGGTGCCCATCACCAACTACGGCCTGGTCATCGCTCACAGCCTGGGCATCCTGGAACGTGCGCTGAAGCCCTTTCCCGCAGCCCTCGACGTTTTTCGGAATGCGCGCGGCAGCACGGGAATTACCTAACATGGCCATGGAACTGGATCATGACGAAGGGTTCGTCATTTCTTGGCTCCGTGAGCGTGACTCCGCTCGCCTTGAAGCGCTTTGGCACATGGCGGATTCCGTACGGATGGCGCACGTGGGGGATGCGGTGCACCTTCGGGGCCTCATCGAGATCTCCAACGTCTGCGTGCGCCAGTGCGCCTACTGCGGCCTTAGGGCGGGCAATACCCGACTGGCCCGATACCGCATGGGGGCCGATGAGATCCTCGCCTGTGCCCGCAAAGCCGTGGAACTCGGTTATGGAACAGTGGTACTTCAGGGGGGCGAGGACTACGGACTCTCCACACCATGGGTCGAGAACGTCATTCGCCGCATCAAGGACGAGACGCCCCTTTCCGTCACCCTTGGGCTGGGCGAACGTCCTGAAGAAGACCTGGTTGCCTGGCGCAGGGCAGGAGCCGATCGGTACTTCCTTCGGTTCGAGACCTCTGACATGGACCTTTACCGGCGGATCCACCCTTCCCTGCCGTCGCGGGTCTCTGACCGCATCGAGATCCTGCGGACCCTCCAGCACATTGGTTATGAAACGGGAAGCGGGATCATGATCGGCATCCCTGGGCAGACCATTTCGAGCCTGGCCAGGGATGTTCTGCTCTTCAGATCACTGGATTTGGACATGATCGGGGTGGGTCCTTTCCTTCCCCACCCCGAAACCCCTCTTGGAAAAGACGTTTTGCCCCGGGTTGATATTTCATGTGAGCAGGTTCCCAACACCGAGGTTATGGTTTATATAGTGCTAGCCTTGGCGCGGATCATGTGCCCGGATGCGAACATCCCGAGCACGACCGCCTTGGCGGTCCTCAACCCAGGGGCAGGATATGAGCTCGGGCTCATGAGGGGAGCCAACGTCATCATGCCGAACATCACTCCTTTCCGCTATCGGTCCAAGTACGAGATTTACCCCGGCAAGGCCTGCGCATGCGAATCCGGGGTCGGTGATGTTGAAATACCTCGGCGCATTGAAGCGCTCGGGCGCACCGTTGGGAAGGGGCCGGGAAGACGCATCCGACACGTTCAGGGGACCCAACCCGGCAGGGTCTTCGCACTGGGCATCAATGGAGTAGAGCCATGATAGACAAGAAACCACCGGTGGACCTCGCCATCTGCATGGGGAGTTCCTGCTTCTCCAGGGGGAACAAGCACAATATCAAGGTTATCAAGGCCTATATCGATCGCCACGGCGTCTGCGACAAGGTCGAACTGAAGGGGCATCTGTGCGAGGGACTCTGCGAGGACGGCCCCAACATTACTCTTGACGGGGATGTTTTTCATGGCGTCGACGCGGCCTCAATCCCCATACTGCTGGACAAATATGTCAACAAGCGAGAATAGACCATCATGCGATTGACTCGAAACCAGATCATCTACACCGAAAGGACCGAATGCCAGGATTGCTTCAAGTGCATCCGCGAGTGTCCGGTTAAAGCCATCAAGGTGGAGAATGCCTGTGCCGCGGTGATTCCCCAGCTTTGTCTCTCTTGTGGACACTGCGTGGAGGTTTGCCCCAACGGGGCCAAGCACGTCCGTGACGATTTGGCGCGGGCAAAGCAGTTGCTCAAGGAAAAGGAACAGGTATTCGTCTCCCTCGCCCCGTCCTTCATCAGCGAATTCCCCGAGATCCCCACACCGGCCATCATTCGAGCTCTCAAGAAGCTTGGCTTTGCCGGCGTGTCCGAGACTGCCCTGGGAGCCGAACGGGTTTCCGCAAGCGCGGCAAAGCTCCTTCAGGACAGGACCCCAAGAGTGATCATCTCCACGGCGTGCCCCGTGGTGGTGGAATTCGTGCGTAAATACCATCCTCAGTTCGCCCAATGCCTCACGCCGTATGTGTCGCCGGTCCTTGCCCACTGTCAGTTGCTCCGGGAAACCTATGGGCCGTCCATAGGGATCGTGTTCTTCAGCCCGTGCATCGGCAAGAAAATCGAAGCGGACAAGCATTCAGACCTGCTGGACGTCGCCCTCACCTTTGAGGATCTCAGACGCTGGCTCAACCAGGACCAGGTCACCTTCGATACCGTCGCCGGAAATGGAGAGAGCTTCGTTCCCCGCTCGGCCAAAGAAGGGGCGCTCTATCCCATTGACGGGGGCATGGTGGCTGGGATCAAGGCCGGCTGCGCGGTGATGGAGTCCGACTGCATGGCCTTCTCAGGCATTCGTAACATTCAGAGGGCGTTGGCGGGGTTGAACGACATGAAGCTCACCCATCCCATCTTTTTGGAACTTCTCGCCTGCGAGGGGGGGTGTGTCAATGGTCCCAAAGCCGGTCAGCGGGACGCCACCGCCTGGAAGCGGTACAAGGTCATCCACTATTCCTCCTACCCTCAGGCGGAAATTCCCCGCAAAGATGGGGCGCCCCGGTGGGAGGGACTCTCGGCGGAGCCCGTGCCGGTCAGGGAATACAGCGACGCCATCGTGAAGCAGGCCCTCCAGACCGTTGGCAAGTACGCCCCGGAAGATGAGCTCAACTGCGGGGGGTGCGGCTATGACAACTGCCGCGAATTCGCCAAGGCGCTCATCGATGAGAAGGCCGAAAAGGTCATGTGCGTGGCCTACATGCGCAAGCTCGCCCAGAAGAAGACCAATGCGCTCATGGAGAATGTCCCGAGCGCTATCGTTCTCGTCGATGAAGAACTCAGAATCATCGAGTGCAACTTCAATTTTGCCAGGATCCTGGGGCCCAGTGTGGAAAAGGCCTACAAGAGACTCCCCGGCCTGGAGGGCACTTACCTTAGGGAAATCGCCCCATTTTACTCCCTGTTCAAGACGGTGCTGGACAAGGGAGAGGACATCCTGAATCATGATCTGCGGCATAAGCAGTCATTCTTGCACTGCGACGTGTTTTCCATCGAAAAGCACCGTGTGGTCTGCGGGATTTTCCAGGACGTCACGAAGCCCACCATTCACAAGGAGGCCATGATCCAGAAGGCCCAGGACGTCATCAAGAAGAACCTGGCCACGGTCCAGCAGATCGCCTACCTGCTGGGTGAGAACGCCGCCGAGTCCGAAGTGATTCTGAAATCCATCATCCAGTCCGTCACCACGCCGGAGCTCGAATGATGCGAAGTGCGAGCGATTTCTTCCTCGACGTCGACTACTACCAGTACTGCAAGCACAAGCAGAACATCGCCGGCGACGTTTTTCTGACGCATAAAATCAAGGAAGAGAACCGCGTCATTGCGGTGCTTTCGGACGGCCTTGGAAGCGGTGTCAAGGCGAGCGTTCTGGCGACCCTCACGGCCACCATGGCCATCAAGTACATCTCGAACTACATGGACGTGAGGGAGACTGCCGAAGTCATCATGGATACGCTCCCGGTCTGCAGTGTGCGCAAGATCAGCTATTCCACCTTCACGATTGTGGACATCAACAACTCGGGCCACGTGCGGGTCATCGAGCATGGCAACCCATCCTACGTGCTTCTGCGGGAAAGTGGACCTGTTTCGGTTCCAAAGACTCTCATCAAGCTGGACAAATGGGAAGACCGAGATGTCACCTTTTCCGAATTCGACGTTCAGATCGGAGACCGGATACTCTATTTTTCCGATGGAGTGAGCCAGGCCGGCATGGGTCGGCGTGACTTCCCCATGGGTTGGGGAAGGAAAAGCGTGATCGAGCAGGTTCAAAAATGGGTGAACTGGCACAAGACCATATCCTCGCGCCAACTCGCCATGAAGACCGTGGTTCGGGCCAGGCAGATCGACGAGTACGAACCGAAAGACGACATCACCTGCGGTGTCATGTATCTTCGCCATCCCCGCGCCCTGCTGGTAGCCACGGGCCCCCCTTTTTCGGAGACCAAGGATGCGGAACTTGCTCAGATGGTTGACTCCTTCAAGGGCCGAAAGGTCCTCTGCGGGGGCACCACCGCATCCATCATCGCCCGGGAGCTGGACCGCGACGTCGAAATGGACTTGAGCAGTATCGACCCGGAAATTCCGCCTCCATCGCACATGGAGGGCATCGACCTCATCACGGAGGGGACCCTCACCCTCAGCAAGGTGGCCGAAATTCTAGAGAAGGGCCAGAACCCCGACTCCATGAGGCCCAACGCCGCGACGGCGCTGGCTTCCATTCTCCTCGACAGCGACCTCATTTTCTTTGTGGTGGGCACCCGGGTCAACGAGGCGCACCAGGACCCCAATCTCCCCGTGGAACTGGACATCCGGAGAAACATCATCAAGAAGCTCAGTACACTTCTCGAAGAGAAATACCTCAAGGAGACCGACCGGAGGTTCATCTAGGGGCACTGAGAATTTGCCGCGCTCGTTGAGATCCCCGCGCGGCACTCCCTTTCCAGGCTGGCGTGTGAGGGATGGAAGTCCGGATTCAGTGCGTCTCTGAGTGTACATCCTCTAAGGTCTTGTCAAACCCCGTCTCATCGAAGCCCGCCTCTTACCCGATCTCGTTGATTCCCCCCTAAACTGGGCAATTTGGACACGAACCCTTGGTCATGCGGGCGAAAGCCGGCATCCAGATCGCAATTTCCATCTCGTGGATTCCTGCTTTCACTGGAATGACCGAGGCTTGGAAGATGAAAATCGATCAAATCTGGTCTCCGCCAGATTTGATCTCTGGGGATAGACATCCCGATCAACCGAATTCTAGGCCCGGCTCGGATGGTGCGGCCCACTGAACGACCCGCCTGAGATGATCTGCATCTCCATTCTGTTGCCCTGGTACTCACATTGACATTTATCAATATATAAGTTATTTTGGAGGCATTGATCCCAACTGGAGGCACCTTTATGATGGATTTCATCAAGGTCATGAAAGCACTGTCAGATCCCAACCGGGTGAAGATCGTCAAGATGCTCCAGGTCCGTTCCCTCTGTGTTTGCGAACTGCAGGCGGCCCTCCAGATCGCTCAGCCGACGGTTTCGAGCCACCTGAGGATCCTGGAGGAGGCGGGGCTCGTGAAATCCCGCAAGGAGGGCCTGTGGGTGAATTACTCGCCTGGGGACGGCAACCACAGCCCATACGCATCGGCACTTCTGGGGAATCTGCGCCACTGGCTCAAGGACGACCCGGAGATCGGCCGGCTCATGGAAATTCTACCCTCACTGCGGCGGGAGGAGATCTGCAGGCGAAGCTGAACCCGAATAGTCTGCAGCACAAGGAGAAATGGAAGATGGCGGAAAAGGAAATCACCCGCATTGAAGTGGGAAAATTCCCGGTGAGCATCGTCGGACTGAAGGATCTTCTTCAGGAGATGGCGAGGACCCACGGAAGCGCTTCTGACGCGGACGTCGGCGCATTCATGCTGGAGCGCCTGGGGCAATCCAACTACATCCCCAGCGGGGCCCGAGAGGATTATCGAAAGGCCTTTATTCGGGAGTTTCGAAAATCCTTGGGCCAACCCTGGACGGAAGAGCCCCCCAGTGGACTCGACGTCAAAGTGCTCGGGGCGGGTTGCGGCCAGTGTCACAGCCTGACCAGGCTGGTCATGGAGGTGCTTACGGAGATCGGCCTTCCGGCGGGCGTGGAGCACGTGATGGACCTGCGGGAGATCGCCCGTTATGGTGTCATGGGGTCCCCTGCCCTCCTGGTCAACGGGAAGGTGGTGGCCGTCGGGAGTGTTCCGCCTCGAGACAGGATCAAGAAATGGCTCATCGAGGCGAATGCATCACTCTATCCAAATGCAAAATGAACCTCCCTCCTTGTTGAAGAGAGAAGATCATGAAAACTACGGAAACAGAGCCCTGCTGCTGCGCACCTGGGGATTGCCGAACCCGCGAAATCGCCGGCTCCCATGATGCCAGGCCTCAATTCATGAAATATCTCCTGTTTGCGTTTCCCCTGCTTGCAGCCTGGTCGGTGATCTATTGGAACCTCGCCCCCATCTCCAGGTTTTTGGTCTACGACCTGTTTCGGCTCTCCCCCGAAAACCATTTCAGCCACGCTCTGGAATTTTTCGTCTATGACACCCCCAAAGTGCTCATGCTCCTCACCCTCGTGGTCTTCGGCGTCGGCATCGTCCGCTCCTTTTTCACGGCGGAGCGGACCAGGAGGATTCTGGCAGGAAAGAGAGAGTCGGCGGGAAACGTGCTTGCGGCTCTGCTCGGCATTGTGACGCCATTTTGCACCTGTTCGGCAATACCGCTCTTCTTGGGGTTTGTGACCACGGGGATTCCCCTGGGGGTGACCTTCTCGTTCCTCATTTCGGCGCCGATGGTCAACGAGATTGCCCTGGTCCTGCTCTACGGCCTTTTCGGATGGAAGGTGGCGGCCATCTATCTCACCACGGGGCTCTTCATCGCCATCGTCGCCGGCTGGGTCATCGGGAGGCTCCACATGGAGGGGCACCTGGAGGACTGGGTGCACGAGATCCAGGCTGGAGAAGCCGTTTACGCTGAACCCGAAAAGACTTGGGAGGAACGCATCCAATACGGGCTGGATGCCGTTCGGGACATCGTGGGCAAGGTGTGGATGTACGTGGTCCTGGGGATTGCGGTGGGAGCCGCCATCCACGGCTACGTTCCTGAGGGGTTCATGGCTTCCATCATGGGCCGAAGCGCCTGGTGGTCCGTTCCGGTCTCCGTTCTCATCGGGATTCCCATGTATTCCAACGCCGCGGGAATCATCCCCATCGTCCATGCTCTCCTCGGGAAGGGAGCCGCCCTGGGGACCGTGCTCGCCTTCATGATGTCCGTCATCGCTCTCTCGCTTCCCGAGGCGATCATCCTGCGAAAAGTGCTCAAACCCAGGCTGATCGGGGTCTTCTTCGGCACCGTGGGGTTCGGCATCCTCATTGTGGGCTACATCTTCAATCTCCTGCTGTAAGGCAGGGGATACCTGTGCTTTTGACACCCCTGGCTTTGTTCTGGCAGGCGAAGAGGGTGCAGATGGTCATTGAGGTTTTCGGGCCTGCGGTGCATGGACCCACTTCCATGTGACGGAGGCAAGTCACCGGCGTCCAGGATGCCTTATGACTTCTTGGGGAAAGGATCCCTTCATGAAAAGGAATGACTGGAAGTACCTGATTGACGCCCTCATCTTTGTGGACATGTGCTCCATCGCAGCCATCGGCATGGTGCTCGCCTTCGTGGTTCCGGGGGGAAAGGGACCCGACGCATCAAAGATATTCATGGGACTCCACCGGCACGACTGGGGAGACATCCATTTCAACCTGGCCCTCCTTCTGATTGGGCTGCTGGTCCTCCATGTATGGCTCAACTGGGCGTGGGTCATCAATTCCACCAAGGCCACTTTTGGGGATCGCTGGAAAAAAGCCCTTTGGAGCCTCTCCGGTGCCTGGATCTTCGTTCTCTTCCTGTCCTGGCTGATCGTGAAGCTCTGATGGGAACAGTAATGGGAGGATTGACCCGCAGCCGGGCCTCATGGCTGCGGGTTGTCCTCAGTGAATCGAAACAGACGATCAGTCTCCCCTGCCAGGTCTCAAGGCTTCTGCTGGCCATTGATGACATCGTACGCCCAGCTGAGGGCGGCCGAGGTGCTGGGAAACCCGATGGTGCTCGTGAGCAGGATGATGGCGTGGTACACCTCGTCTGGATCCGCACCGGCCGCGATGGCCCTTCTCACATGGCTGTGGACGGACCCTTCGGATCGGATAGCCGCTGCGGCGCCCAACTGAACCAGCTGGGACGTCTTTTCATCCAGGGGCCCTTCCTTTCTTGCCGTTTCCCCAAGTTTCTCCAACGCGGTGATAACCTTCTTGTATTTCTTCCTGGTGAACTCATACCATTCCGGAAGCGCTTTCTTCGCCATGACCCGTCCCTCCTTTCTGCTGTTCATTCCTGCTGACCGCCTGCCGAGAGAGTGAAGCGGCCGCCTGGTACCCCTCGTTGACGATGAAGAGATCGCAGGTCGGCTCAACTGCTCCTGAACTTATTGCATTTTACCTCATTCCGGTGCGATTTCGAAATTTCCACGCTGGAAATAGGATGGCCGCAGCATAGACGAGGAGTGGCAGAGCAGCCTGAACCAGAGCATATATTCCGATGACCCGGCGATCACTGCCGCTGGAGAGGGTCACGGCTTCCACAGTCAAGGTGGTGAAGCGGCCCCCGACAGTAAATACAGTGGACAGGTATTGCCCTGCGCTGACGGCAAAACCGATGGCAAAGGCGAAGAGGACCGGTTTGAGCATGAGGGGGAGTTCCACCCGAAGAAAGCTCTTTCCGGCCGATCCGGACAAGGCCAGGGCGGTGTGCCGGGTGCGCGGATCGAAGGATCGCCATGGATCGGCGAGAGAGAGGAAAACATATGGGAGGACGAAGAGGAAGTGGCTCAGGACGAGAGCCGTCCATGTTCCATCCAGATTGAGATTGACAAGGACGACCTGCACACCGAAGAGAAACGCAATCTGGGGAACCAGGAGCGGCACATAGAGCAACCAGAGCACACGGGACGTGGCACCCAGACCGTTGACCCGTTCATTCTGCAGGCAACCGACCGCAAGGACCACTGCCATCAAAGCAGTACATAATCCTGCGACCATCGTTACCCTCCCGGGCCAGAGAAGACCGTCCAGATGCCTCGCCCAATGGCTCAGGGTCAGCACGGGAGGGAAGGCACTGGGATAGAACCACGACTCAGCGACCGACCAAATGGCCATGGCAAGGGACCCAAGCCCCGAGAGCACCACGATCACCGCAAACACCCAAATCCACAAGCCTGCGGCGCCCCTCAGGCACCCACGGCGCCATCCTCCGGTCAGCCAGCCTCTGACCGTCTTTGACACGGCAAACTCCGAAACGCGCCAAGAGGCGATGCCCAGAGCGACCATGATGAACTGGAGACAGGCTCCTGCCGATGCGGGAAAGGCCATGGACACGTCACGGTCCATGAACATGCGGAACACCAGGGTACTCAAGGGGGGCGGATTCGTTGGCGCAAGAATCACGGACACGTCCACTACCGAAAGGGAAAATGCCAACACCGCGTAGACAGGAAGCCTGATTTGCGGATAGACTTGAGGAAAAACCGTCTTGAGCCATGCCGAGGCAGGGGAGTAACCGAGGGACCTTGCCGCAGCCATGATCTCGTGGGACTTCACCTGTCCCAGGGCGGCCACGGTCATGAGCATGAGATACGGGACTTCCTTCAAGAGCAACCCAAGGACAAACGAAAAGCCAAAGGGGTCATGAACAGTCGCCAGGTCCGGGGGCCTATCCCAACCGGTCAGCCAGGGTGAAGCGACTCGGGCCATCCACCCGCTGGGAGTGATAAGAAACGAGAGACCAATGGCCACCGCCGCATGGGGTGTCGCGAGAAGTGGTGACAGGAGCGGTTGGGCCTTTCGGAAGAGCCGCGTGTTGTGAGCGGCGCTGCAAAAGCCCACCACCACTGAAAGGGCGAGAAGAGTGGCGAGGAAGCCGGTCCTCAAGGTGAGGCGGATGGACTCGCCAAGCCCTGGCGTCTCGGCAAGCTTTCTCCATGGATCCAGAGAGAGGGTGTCCCCACCCAGGGCGGGATGATACCCTACAGCGGGCAGCACGGTGGCCACCAGGCCCACCAGGATCGGTCCAAGGAAAAGCGATATGGTCACAATAGGGAAAATACTCAGCAACCTGGCCATATACGGTCATCCGCGCTAGGCTCTTGATCCGGAGTTACCTGGAAGACAGCCTCTCCATGGTTCGCGGGTGTTGCCTGCCAACATGAAGATTGCTTTCAAGATCGTACCCAACAGAGCCACAAGCGTAGGGAGCAAAGCCCGTCGAGGGTGTGGCGAATGCGACGGGCACAAGAGCCGATGCACCATCAGCTTGGCTGCAACTTCACATGAGGTGCGGCTGAGGACAGGTTCACATGGCAATGAGTCCAGGAATCGCCCATACCACTTGGCAAGAGCCGGAAAACCGTGCGCCGGTTGCTTGCAGTGCATCGGAAGGCGACGCTGCCAAACCACCTGGGACCGTCTCACACGCAAATGGCCATCCACGGGCGCGTTCAGTGTTGCAGCGCTCGCAAGCGCATAGAGGCTCACTTGGAGTAGCGGCGTTCCCACTCTTCTACGATCCGGTTCATCCAGGAGGGATGGGGTTCCGGAAGTGGCATCCCAAGTTCCGCCTGTGTCAGTGTGGCCACGCCCTTGGGAAGGTCGTCGAAAACCCTGCGGTCTTCGGGGCCGAGTTTTGCAAGGTTCAGCACGGTAGGATTGCCCAGAATCTCGGGGTTCTGCATGCGCGCCTGGGCTTCGGGGGACAGGAGGAAGTCGGCAACCACCATCGCCCCCTCCTTGGCGTTGGCATTGAATGGAATGGCCACGAAGCTGGTATTGCCGATGGTCCCCTTTTCCAAGGTGAAGGTTCGGATGGACGGCGGAAGGATGCCCCTGGCAATGGAAATGGAAGCCTCGTTTGGATTGAAGGAAATCATGAGATCAATCTCACCGTCGGCCAGAAGCTGGCGCAATGCGGGACCACTCTCGGGGAACTGCTCACCCTTCCGCCACATGAGCGGCTTCAGATCCTCGTACCAGGCCCAGAGCCGTTTGGTTTCCTTTCGAAAGCTTTCATCGTCGGCGGGTGTTTGAAGCACCTTGGGATCGTCCACCAGCTCGGTCAGGGCCTGCTTGAGAAAGGTTGAGCCAAGGAAATTGCGGATCTGAGGATGGGTGATGCGCCCCGGATTCCTTTTGGCCCATTCAAGCATGTCAGGGATCGATTTCGGCGGATCCTTGATTCGTGAGGAATCGTAGGCATAGACGATCTGTGCCATGCGCCAGGGAGATTCCATTCCCTCCACGGGAACCGTGAAATCAACCACGGTAGTCGGTTTTCGCTCCGTATCCACCAGTTTGAAGTTGGGGAGGCGGTCGGTGAAGGGGCCGAATATTAGCCCCTGTTCCTTCATGGCCATGAAATTCTCCCCGTTGATCCAGATGAGATCGATGGAACCGCCTTCATTGCGACCCGCAGCCTTTTCCGCCACCACCCGGGAAACGGATTCCGAGGTCAGTCTGATCTTCACATGCCGGACGGTCACACCGAATTTTTCCTTGACTCTCCCTGCAGCCCATTCAATGAACGCGTTCGTGTTTTCATCTCCGGCCCAGGCATTCCAGTAGACCGTCTGGCCCCGGGCTCTCTCCAGAACGCCCTCCCAGGTTTCAGGAAGAGCGGCAACTTCCATGGCAAACAAACATGAGAGCACGATCCCCATCAGGATTCTGACCATGAACCAATCCCTCCATCTTCATCCTCATAACAGTTCAGATCCAGTAAGCCATCAAGTCAAGCAGAACAGCCCAAGGATCCATGTTGTTTCTCGGCATCGGAAGACTATGAACGGCACCCGGGGATTTCATAAGAAGTCACAGTCCAGGTGGTACAGCACAGGGCCATGTGCACGTCCTCTCACCTAAGCCCACGAAGGGCTGCGCCATTTTCAGAACGCCTCGACGCCGTCTCGAAGGCAACTCAGTATCTGAGCACATCCCTGACGAAGGCATCGCGAACCATGGTCCACTGCAAGCATCGGGATGGCGCAATTCGGCAAGCCGGAGGGTGATCACACGCCACCGCATTTCAGGCAGCGTTGGGTCGGAAATCGCCGGTGATTGCGCCACCGTTTCTATTCCCCAAGCAAAGCACGGGACCACCGGCCGCCCGAGCGTCCTGTTCATCATGAGTCACCATGAGAGTCGGGATGCCCCTCGTCAGGACATGGTCGAAAACGAACCGGCGGATGTTTCCACGCATGCTTGCATCGAGCTTGGCGAATGGTTCATCCAGCAGAACCGCCCTGGGTTCAGAGAGGAGAGTCCGCATGAGGGCCACCCTAGCTTTCTGGCCTCCCGAAAGAGTTGCCGGATCGCGGTCTTCGTAGCCGCTGAGTTCCGCCTCTTCAAGGGCGCGAAGGGCGAGTCCGCAGCGCCTCTTGCGGTCGCCCGCAGACCGGGGCACTGCGAAGAGGAGGTTCTCTCCCACAGACATGTGGGGAAACAGAAGATCATCCTGAAAAAGGATGCCAATGCGGCGCTTCTCGATGGGCAGTCCGGTCACGTCGAAATCATCGACGAGAACACTGCCGCGAGCGTCGAAGGCGGGAGGCAACGTCCCGCAGATGTATTCAAGAAGACTCGATTTGCCCGACCCGCTGGGTCCCATCACCGTCACGACCTCGCCGGGGAGCACGATGAGTGAGGTCTCCTCGATGAGGACGGAGCCATTGAGGGAGATTTTGACCCCCTTCAGTTCGAGGCATCCCCTCCCCTTTGACCGGGCAAACATGTCGCGGGTCACGGGCCCTCCTTGAAGCGGCGTTGCCGCCTGAGATCATTCAGCACAGGCGCAAGGAATGTTTCATGAACACGGTCGCAACCGATGCAAGGATTGACATGAAGCTTTCCCTCCGGGTTCCTGAGGCGACTGAACTCGATGAATCGATCCAAATCCACCCCGTGAACAAATCCCATCCGTTCTGGATGCCCCATGGCCAATGCTTCGAACTCGGGTCGCCCGATGAGGCTCCGGAGGATTCCCACGAGCGATTCTTCCTGGAGGTTGCCATAGGGCACCCGCGTCTTGCGGCAACACGGGAAAAGGTTCCCGTCGGGGTCGACGGCCACTTCGGAACCACTGTATCCCAGGTTCAGGAAATTGAGTCCTCCCGACCAGTTGTTGCAGAAATTGTCCTTAAACATGGCTCGGGAAAGGCCGTTGGTCCAAGCGCGGCCCCTGGGCCACAGTTTGCCGATCCACGCATCAGGGGTAGCCCCGAAGAAACTGTAGACGGGACCCTTTTCGTCCGACCATTTGCGCACATTGGGCTGCAAGCCCGACGGGTTCATTCCCGATGCCCGGAACATGGTTTCAAGCCTTTCGCGAAACTTTCCCATTCCTTCGTCCAGCAGCATCCCGTGGAATTCGTCCATGGAAGACACGGAGATCATCCAGGCTTTCCGTCGAAGCAGTTCCTCCACAATGCCCGGTGTGAGAAGGTCCCCGGCCGTCTGAATCACGAGCTTTACACCTCCTTGGTTCGCGTAACGGCAGTGGAGCGCCTCCATGAGCGGGAAGAGCACCTCAGTGCGAACAGGTTCCAGCAACACTTCCCCTCCCGAGATGACGATCCGGCCGGTCTTTCGACCGAAACTCCCGTCCTCCGCCTGATCCTCCAAGTCGGTATAGACCATGGTCTCCGGTAAGTGTTCGATGACCTTTGGAAAAGACTCCCTGCTCCTCCGGGCAAGCTCTCGAAGCTCTGCAGCGGGGTACGGGCGAAACCGCTCGTCGTAGCAGTGGGCGCAGGCGCGGCGACAAGCCCAGGTAACGACATAGTAAATTGACTCCAGCATGCGGGTTGAATTAACCTAGCAAGGGGGAAATGGCAATTCAGAATGTGTCATCCCGGTGGCCCCTGTTTGGTGCGGTGATTATCTGGAGAGCTGATTGCATCAGATTCTTGGAGTCGCCAACAGGCTTGATCATGGGCAGGTCGCACATGCTGAGGTTCGCCGATGTGGATGGCATTCAATGATTGGAATCCCATGACCCAGATCCTTGTCCATAGAGCAGCACAGGGCATCGTCCTCGCCACGGACAGCCGGGCTGTGGCTTTTTCTGACACATGCGATGACGAATCCGAACACTTCACTGTGTCCAAGGTGTTTCACCCCCTGCCCAACGTGGTTTTGGTCACGGGAGGAGCCGGGCATGGCCAGTGGCTTTGTGAGAACTTGGCAGCATACCTCGTCGAACAAGGTCTCAACGATGCAGTCCATGCGGCGGAAGTTGCGCTCCCTCTGCTTGGTGCTCTGCTGAAGACTATGAGAAAGCAGCGTCTGGCATGCATCGATCTTCCCCATCTGGAGCGTTTTTACGTGGTCGTGGCCGGCATTCACCATTCAGAAGACAACCCACCCTCAGTGGACGTCCGACTCTTCGCCTCTGAAGATGCCTCCGATCCCCTTCATGCGGTCCAGGTGGATCGGGTGGTCACCATTCCAAGGCAGCTGACCCTTGAGTACCGGCTCACCCGCAAAGACAATGAGGAACTCTCCCTGGATGCAGTCGAGGTGCTTTTTGAGAGGTTTCTCGCCAACGCCGCACAAGCGTATGAGGACGTCGGCCCGCCCTTTCATTTCATACGGATTCAGCCGACGGGGATTCAATGGAGAACGTCCGCGGTGGAGTCGATGTCCGGGAATTCCTGAGAATTGCCCAATCCGCTCTGACGAACGAGACGCAGGGCTCGGGGAAGTTGTCGAGACGCTGATGACTCTCCCGGATCTCAATCAAGCGATGCATTATTCACGCTGGGAAAACGAACGAGTTGGTATATAAGGAACAGAGTGTTCACAATAGTCGCTGGAGGAACCAAGGTGTCAACCAAGTCCGTGAAGTATGAGTACGAGATGTATCCAGGGGACTGGATCCAGGTGGATCCCCATGACCTCTACGATGACCAACTCATCTCCCTTGCGGTACACCTGGAAAAGGGATCGGTGCGGATCGAGGAACTCAATGGCACCATTTGGAGCATTTGGGACATCACCCTTCCGCCAAGCAACATTCGAGTCGTTCAGACTGGCTGATCCTCCCACATTGAATTGGCATTTTCCATGAAAGTTCAATCTGCTGAATTCATTGAAAGACTCAAACAAGGAGCCAATGCCATGAATGCGTTTGAGGGACTGTCAAAGGTTATGAGGGTAATCCTTTTTTGCACCGTGATCTTGGGGCTGGTGGCCGTCGCCCCCGCATTCGCAGGAATGCAGGATGATGTGGACCAGGCTGTGAACATCCTGCGGAGGTTTCAGAGCATCCCGGAAAGGGAGATTCCCCCGAGTGTGATGCGGCAGGCTCGGGGACTCGCCATCATGACCGTCACAAAGGCAGGTTTCATTTTTAGCGCCCGTGGAGGGACAGGCATCGTCGTGGCGAGGACGGGGAAAGGCTGGAGCCCCCCATCCGCCATTGGGACCGGTGGAGCCGGTTTTGGATTGCAGATCGGGGCGGAAGTGACGGAGTTCGTCATCGTCTTGAACACGGAGAGTGCGGTCAAGGCATTCTCCCAGGGCGGAAACGTGTCCCTTGGTGCCCAGCTGAGCGTGGCGGCTGGACCGGTCGGCCGCACGGCTGAAGCCAGCGTCATGCCTCAGGCGGCGGTTTATACTTACAGCCGCAGTCAGGGGATATTTGCCGGGGTTTCGCTCCAGGGGACGGTGATCGGCTCCAGGGACGACACCAATGCTGCCTATTACGGCCGGCCGGTGACGCCCTCCGAGATTCTGTCCGGAAGGGTGAAGACACCCAAAGGTGCTCGGACCCTCATCAAGACCCTTTCCAGGTATTGATCCGTCCGGCGAACTTGCGGCAGCGTTCGTGCCACTCATGTGTCACACCATAGCCGTGTGACTGCCATACCCATCTTTAGACAAGGAGAGCCAAAAGTGAAAAAGATCGCGGTTCTTGTGGTGTTGGGAATGGGGCTTGGGATTTTCCTTGCATTGAACGCTGCCCTGGCGCAGCAGCAGGGTCCTGCACCCACGTTTGCTCAGGTTTCCGCCATTTTCAACAAGTACCATTGCACCCTTTGCCATGGCACTGCCAAGGCGTCGGGTGGACTAGCCTTGAATACTTATGAAGCCCTGATGAAGGGTGGCAAGGCCGGCGCCGCCGTCGTCCCCAAGGATCCCGCAAAGAGTGAGCTCGTGAAGCGGATTAAGGGACAGAAGGAACCGCGGATGCCCATCAACGGGCCTCCGTGGCTCACCGATGCAGAGACACAGACCATCGTGGATTGGATTGCGGCAGGAGCCAATAAGAACTAGCCCTCATCGGCATCAGGGCCACAGGGCCATGGAAAGCCTCTTGGCTGTGAACAGGAGGTAGGACCCATAGGGGGCCCGGACTCCCACACCCACGGATCTCCCAGGTCTGCACCATGTCACCGCGTCATCAACTGTGGGATCGCTTATGGACACGAGGATTTCTCCATGAAACGGACTTTCCTCCATTTCACCGTGCTCCTTTCATTCCTGATTGGCACCTTGTCGCCCGGACTCGTTCACGGCGCTTCGGCAGCCTCATCCGCATCGGTGGCCGGAACCTACGTCAATAAGCAGAACAACAAGGAATACTTGACCCTGAGGGCCGATGGCACCTTCACGTTGAAGCAGCAGAGAAAGCCCTACGACATGGAGCACCCTTACATGACCCTCGAAGGCTCCTATAAGCTGGATGGGGAGAAAGTGCTGCTGAACCTCAGGGATGGGGGCGAAGCCGAGGGGAAGATCCAGGATAATGCCTTCGTGGATGGCGACGGAAAGCTCTGGGTGAATGAGAAGCTCCCTGGCCCAAAGAAGGATGAAGAGCAAAGGCCTTCGAGAAGGAAAAACCAGTTCTGAGCACGGTGCATCGAATCAAACGGTCCAGCGGATCATTCCGCTCACCTGGCAACGCCTCCCGAGGTTCTCTTCAGCAGGCGCATCCGCTGGATCAAGAAAATCAGTAGTGCCACGATCAAGGCCGACCCCGCTGTCATGAAGAGAGTGGTGAACCCAGCCCATTTTCCCACGTACCCCAGTACGACCGACCCTCCGAAGACTCCCGCGTCGATGCTCCCCGTGAAGATTCCCGTGATTCTTCCACGTACGGCAACGGGCTCCCCACGCAAAGCGAGGGCATTGAGGGAAGGGTACAGGAATCCGTGACCCACGCCACCCATGAACCCCGAAGTCATGAGGAGTTCACTGCTCCTCACGGGAATCAGACTGAGCAGTCCCATTCCGGTGAGGAGCAGGGCATAGGGGATGATGCGGTCTTCCCCGAACCTGTCGGCAAGCCTGGCTCCAAACAGTCTTGTGAGCACTGCGGCGAGGGAATAGGCGATGTAATAAAGGGAGATGAACTCGAGACTCCTGTCATTGGCTAAAGGCGAGACGAAACCGTTGGATGCGGCCAGGCCGAATCCGAACAACACCGCAAGCACAGCCACTGTGATGACACGGGAATTTCGGAACAATTCAAAAAAGGAATGCTTTCCCATTTTCATGGCAGCCCGGTAGGTTTCCTTCACTGGCAGGTGACACAGAAAACCCACAAATGCGACGGCGCCCGCAGTCATGAAAAGGACGTCAAAACCAAAGTTGCGAATGATGATCTCTGCCATGGCCGGCCCGAGGGCGGAACCCGTGAGTCCCGATACCCCGAAGATTCCGAGTCCCTCATTGAGCCTGTTCGCTGGGATGATGTCCGCCACGAAGGTGAACGCAGCCGTGATGCAGAGTGCAAAGCCCACCCCATGACAAATGCGCACCGCGATGACGGCGGGATAGAGTGCATCTAGGTCGCTCCTGAAAGCGAGGTAGACCAATGGGGCGAGACTCATGACAAGGAGTCCGATGCTGTAAGTTCTCTTGCGCCCGGTCCGATCGATCACCTGCGAAATCCAGGGACGGCATACCACCGAAGCCAGGGCAAACGCTCCCATGATGATTCCGATGTCCGACTCCGTCCCACCCTTCTCCAGGACGAAGAGGGGAAACATGAAAAAGGCGCCGAAGCTTGACAGAACGCAGAAATTGGCGGCTGCCAGCATGAAGAACCTGGACGTGTAGAGTTTAAGAGGATTGGTCATGCTGCCGTAGCACCGTGAATCGATATCGTCCTGGATGGCAGTTCCTCCCTGTCGTGGGATGGCAACCCGCTGCCTTTCCGTGACTGGCAAGGGGGTTCCCATTCACCTCCCGCTTCGGGCTGTCCGAATATCCGTGAGCCCATGATGTCAAAATGAGTCGCAACCCCCAAGTCTTCAGTGGCCAGATGAATTGTTTTGCCCGCCAATGCATTTCAGTCCGGGGAAACAAGGAGTGTGCCCGGGGATTCCTGGGCAGCTAAGTTACGCCGGGATCCATGGAAATTTCGGCGGAACAGGTCCGCATGGGCAATCCAATGAATGCAGCCATTCACGATGAGTATAGCGGAATCGCAACCTGTTACGACCAAATCGTCGGCCCCCTGATCTTGCCGGTCCGAAGAGAAGTCTGCCGCATCGCCCTTCGGCATGGCTTCGAGAGGGTCCTGGACATTTGCTGCGGCACGGGGGCACAGTGTATCATGTTGAGGCCGCTTGGGTTCTCCGTTGCCGGGGTTGACCTGTCCCCCGCCATGCTCGAAGTGGCAAGGCGAAGAAGCCTCGGCCAAATCCCATTGCTTGCAGCCGATGCTACCCGGCTTCCTTTTCACGACGAATCCTTCGATTGTGCTATTCTGTGCCTTGCCCTTCACGAGAAGGAAAAGGCATCCCGGGATCAGATCGTGACAGAGGCGATAAGGGTGCTGAACCCAAAGGGAAGGATCGTCATCGTGGACTTCGAGACCCCTAGAGGATTTATGTCAAGAGTCGCCGCCGGCTTTGTGCATCTCATCGAACATTCTGCGGGCAAGCGGCACTACCGGAACTTCCTCAGCTACATGCGGACCGGGGCTCTCCGCGGGCTTCTCAATGCGCACAACCTCCGCCCGACCGCCACACGGATGTTCTATTTTTACAACGTGTCTGTGGTGGTCGCCACCGTTCCCTGCGGTTCTCCCCGAGCGGGAATTGCGGGAAGCAGCATGGAGTGATATGGTCTGGAGCGGGCAGGAACACTCCTTCAGAGCCAGGAGGATGTGAGGTTTCGGGCCAAGAACAGGAGCGCATGATCATATGGGCAAAATCATGAAGAAGAAGCATCGGCAACCGGGTCTGCCCCCGGGTACGCTCGCTCATCCTCCAGAGAAGCGAGATGAAGAGGTCAAACTCACCATCCTCGACTACGACGAATACCACTGCAATGAGTTCACCGCCAGGGACTTCGACGCATGTGCGGCTTTCAAGGAGAAGCCTACGGTGACCTGGGTGCACGTGAACGGTGTCCATCACATCAAGACCCTGCAGACCCTCGGCAATTGTTTTGACCTGCATCCACTGACTCTCGAGGACATCCTGCTTTCCGACCAGCGGACCAAGATGGAGGTTCATGAAAACTATCTTTTCATCGCACTCAAAAGCCTGTCCTACGACGATGCAAGAGACGAGGTCGTCACGGAGCAGGTGAGCCTCGTGGTGGGGCGAAACCACGTCATCTCTTTTCAGGAGAGAGACGGGGGTCTCTTTGCCCCCGTCGCCCAGCGGCTGAAGAACGACAAATCCCGCATGAGGAAACTGGGCGCAGATTATCTCGCGTACACACTCATCGATGTGATGGTGGACAACTACTTCACAGTCCTCGAAAAGCTTGGGGAACGCATTGAGACTCTGGAGGATCTACTGGTGAAAGACCCGAACCCGGTCATCCTTCAGTCCGTGCATAGGCTGCGGAGTGAAATGATCGCACTGCGCAAGGCGGTCTGGCCGCTTCGGGAGGTGGTGAGCGCCCTGAGCCGTTCAGACAACACCATCATCGGCGAGTCGATCAATATCTACCTCCGGGATGTCTACGATCACACGATCCAGGTGATCGACACCATCGAAATCTATCGGGACGTGTTGGCCGGAATGATCGATGTGTATCTCTCCAGTGTGAGCAACCGGCTCAATGCGGTCATGAAGGTGCTCACCATCATCTCCACCATTTTCATGCCCCTTACCTTCATCGCAGGCGTGTATGGCATGAACTTCAAGCACATGCCGGAATTGGAATGGCCTTGGGCATATCCCCTGGTCTTGACGTTGATGCTGCTCATTGGCCTTTCCATGCTGAGCTTCTTCAAAGCCAAGAAGTGGCTGTAACTCGCCGTCGTTCATTCCATGGGTAGTGTCAACTGTCTTGTGTAAATTCCTTATCTCTCCACTTGCTTCCAAAAGG
>CAZURN010000048.1:0-20432 GCA_964623165.1 uncultured Syntrophobacteraceae bacterium | reverse complement strand
GGTGCACCGCGTTGAGGAACCTGTCTCTGTCCACCAGGTTCGCCTTGGGGTACTGTGTCAGTTTGTCAAGGGCATACTGCCGGTAGTCAGAAATCTTCTGATAGACGTCGGGATGCGCCTCAACATAGATCTGGCCATCTCTCTCGCCGATTTTGACTGGTTCGTAAATGATCTCGAGCTTTGTCCCAATGGGGACGTGAGGAAACAACAAACGAATGTGCTCCGGATAGCACCGGATGCATCCGTGGCTCACGAGTCTTCCAACTCCCCAGGGCATGTGTGTGCCGTGGATTCCGTATGGTCCCGCCGAAAACTTCATCACGTATTCCCCGAGGGGATTCTCGGGACCCGGAGGCATTTGGGCCATGCCATACTTCTCCTGGAGCGACGCGGGGATGTACCAGGTGGGGTTGGTCCTCTTGTCGTTGATGTGAAAGGTTCCGAGGGGAGTTTCCCAGCCTTCGTCTCCGATGCCTATGGGGTAGGTCTGGACCGTGCCCCCCTTTTCGAAATAGTAAATCCTTAGTTCAGGCACATTGATGACCAATTGTTGAAGCTTCGTCGGCGGAAGCACCCAGAAGGTCGGGATAGTGATCCGTTTTCCGGTTGGCAGAATCCAGGCATCCATCTGTGGAAAGAGAAGATCCACCTCGTTGTATCCCAAGCCGAATCGCCTGGCAATGTCGAGGAGGTTCTCCTTGGGACCTATTTTGTAAGTCTGAGGAGATCCAATGACAGTCTGATCACCCATCCGGAAGGGATATCGTTGAAGAGTGGCGGTGAACTCATCATCGTCTGCATGGCCAAGAAAGGACCAGGATCCCAAAAGAAACGTAAGGGCGAAACATGACAGCAAGACTTTGCCCATTCTTGATGATTCTCTTTCGCGTCTTGAAAACAACATTGCGTTTCTCCAAAGAATTTTTGCCAACATAGAAGTCTCAAGATAAATCATCAAGTCTTTTTTCACCTAAATCAAGAGAAAGTTTCCTTCTCTCGGGGAGATCAGCCCATTCTCGCCTGTACAGATAGAACAGTGCACTGTTCCTTTTGATCTGACGTCCTGTCAAGTGCTCCCAATAGATCCCCTGACAGATGGATTGAGTCACGGGTGTCGAAAAGACAGCCTGGGGAGTGACTATCCATTGAACGCCGACATCATGCGGCTCCGCAGGAACCGAGTCATGGATCCGGTCCTCTCGGACAAGTGCCATCACTTGTACGCAAGAATTGAGCCAACCAAGCTCACGGAGGATGGCAAACTGAAGGTCCAGGTGGCCGTGGCCGTCCCCGATACGGGTTCCGTCTCGGCCCACAGCCAAGGCATCGGTCACGATGAGATCGATTGGAGGCTCAAGGTTGACCTCGTAAGGGGCTCTTTGTGCAAAGACATTTCCGGGATGCGGCTGAACCGCAAGGGGTCTTTTGCGGGGAGGAATAGTCTCTTGGGGATCCACCGTCAAAAATCCGTCTTTCAACGCTCTGGTGGGCATAAAGAGCTTCTTGAGATCGGTCAACACATTGATGCGGACTTGCACCAGGGAACGGTCCAGAGTGACCATGACTCGCCTGGATGATCCATAGAGAGGAGTGCGACGCAGGCGTTCTGCTGCCTTGCCGTTACCGGAAGCCCGGTCGGGAGTGTCGCCGCTCCAGCTGCACTGCGACCTGACGGTTGAGCGAAATGTCTCCTTTTGGGACTTCATGGAAAATCAGATGCCCGTTTGGGTTGATCACACGCACCCTGCCCGTTGCTGCGGAATGGCTGTGGTTCTCTTTGGCCCTTGAACTTTAGCGGGGTTTGACCTATAGAACAAGTAGGCATGCCGTATTTTCTACGTTGGGACATGAGCCTGCCGAGTGCTTGATCAAGCAGGCCCGGCATCCAGGGGATCACCATGCACATGATTTCCGTGGGCGTCGATTCCATGAGCCCCGAAGGCATTTCCGGTCTGAACGCATATTCATTTCCATTCACAGTCTCAAAGGAGGTTTCGGTATGGTGACACGACGCGCTGATGGTCGTCCGGAAAATGTTAAAGCTCGTTTTCCGAACAGCGTGGTTCCCCTGGTCAACAGCAAGGCTCTCATCAAGGCTGCCAAGAAGCACGACGCCATGATCATGGCCTGCAACATCCGGTGCCGCCTGCCGGTGGAAGGCATCGTTCTCGCCTCTATGGCATCCAAGGCCCCGGTGATTTACGAAATTGCCAAGTCGGAACTGACGTACACGGAATTCACCCCGGCAAGTTTCGTTGATTTCATTGTCCAGGAAAACGAACGGCTTGGGAACACCGAGGTGCCATTCGCCATTCACGGAGATCACATCACGGTGAAGAAGCTAGAGGAGGTTGAGGGGGTTCGGAACATCATCGGCCAGGAACTCAAAGCGGGCTTCACATCCTTTGCTATCGACGCATCCCACATGGAGAACGAGAAGAATCTGGCGGCGACTTCCGAACTCGCCGGCCCCATCGTGGCAGTCGGGCTCGGGTTGGAAGTGGAGCTCGGGGAAATAGGGGCCAAGAGCGGAAGTTCGGAGGGATTCACTCAGCCCGAGGAAGCGCGCTGGTTCATCGAGAGTCTGTGCGCTAAGGGGATCCAGCCGGACCTGCTTGCCATCAACAACGGTTCCATTCACGGAACCTATTTCGGCACAGCCCATGAAGGCATCCAGTTGGAGCTCACCAAGGACATTTGGAACGTCATCCAGCCGTGGTCCGTCGACATAGCGCAGCACGGGATCACCGGGACTTCTCTGGAGAAGATTTCGTCCTTCATCAAATATGGGATTCGCAAGGGAAACGTTGGAACCCTTTGGCAGAACGTGGCCTTCGGCCTTGCCATGAATCAAGACGGAAACGCCCTGACCACGGAAGACCGCCAGTACATCAAACGTCCTTATCGGGGCATTCCCGACGAATTGTGGTCGAAGATGGCTGCGTGGGCTCTGGAAACAGGGAATACTGGAGGGAACATTAAGAATGCCAACAAGGCGTTCATTGCAGAGCTGAATTGCATCCGGACACCTTACAAGAAGCGCATCACAGACCACGCTTACGAGGAAGCAATCCGCCTGTTCGAAGCGACCCATTCCATTGGGCTTGCAGACAGTGTGTGGGATTTCCTGTGAGAAATCGTTGAAGAAGACGCTTGGCATTCCGGCTCGCTCATTTCCGCCCTGTCCAGAATCCTGCGGTCAATGGCGTGCACCAGCACGAGGATGGGCTCCGGCAAAAGCCGGGGTCCTATCGAGTCGGAATGCTGCAAAGGTGCTGCGTGCCATGCATTTGCCGCAATGACTCTCAACTCAAGACGTTGCTGAGCAGCCTCACCGCCGGATTGTTCTTAACCAGTAAAGGACGAGAATGAAGCGCGGTCATTCAGACGAATCATGACCTCACTTGTCTTCAACTTCTGGTTCGGTCATCCACCCTTTCCCATCGGGTTCCCGCAGCCGTATCGGTGATGCGGATTCCCCGCCGAAGCAATTCTTCCCGGAGTTGATCCGCTTTCTGCCACTGTGCGGACCTTCTGGCCTCCTCTCTCATGCGTATGAGTCCCGCCTCCTCCTCGCCCAGTGGGCGCAGCTGCAAATCGAAGACGCCCAAGACCGCATTCAACTTCTGAAGCAGTTCAAGGACTTGTTTTCGCTGCAGGTCGCTCAATTCGCACCGGTCCAGTATGGGATTGATCTCCCTGGCGAACTTAAAGAATGCCGCAATGGCTTTGGGAGTATTGAGATCATCCGACAGGGCATCAAAAAATGCCTGTTCGAGAGCGTAGGTGATCTCCGCGATGCCCTGCTGTTCCTCTTTGGCGCACCTGGCATGCTGGATGCGATGGATGAACTCGTTCAGGCGCTGGTATGCCTTGACGGCGTGCTGAAGACTCTCCGTGGTGATGTGGACCGGCTTTCTATAATGGGTACTCATGAGCCAAAATCGGATTTCGGCTGGTGAATAGCCTCTTGCCGTCAGGTCCCGAATCGTGCAGCTTTCGTCGATACCGTCCAGGTCTTTCTCGTCTTTCGAAGACCAAATCCTGTCACAAAGCATCCAGATGTTCGCAAAGGGTCTGCCTGTCAATGCCTCGCCAATTTCCCGAACATTCTCAAGGTGGGGAAACAGGAAATCCATACTGCTCACCTGGATGTCTATGGGGGAGCCCAAGTCGTGGATGGCTACCGCAACCGCAGCGATATGCCAGGTTGGCAAAACATTCCCCCAGTCAGTCTTCATGCATGACCCGCGTTTGAGTTCTGCCAGGGTCGCTCGCTTTAGCAGGGTAAAATCCCTGGGATTGAGTTTTTCGTAGGCATCCAGATCCACGGTGGTTCCCAGTCGGATCTTTCTTATGTCAATTCTGGAGAGGGCCCCATAGTCCTTGGACTTGCTGAGATCGTAATAGACGGATCGGAGTTTTTCGTAGGCGAAGCCTTTGTCAAGAAGGGACCGGGTGTAGTCTTCGATGGCGGCGAGGCGTTCGGAGGCCTTGACGCAGCGGTAACCACGCTGGACGCCCAGGCTGTCGAGATCGGTCAGGAAACTCTCCATTTGCCTCTGGGCATAGGCGGAAACTTCCATTTGTGCTGCGATGGAGCCTTGCATGGTGCGGCTGTCCAGATCGGGAAGGAGGACGATCTGGTCCACGTAGAAATTCTTGGCCTGAAGGAATCTGACCAGAAGGTCGGACAGGACGAAACGGCGGCACTCCTGGACGCTCAGGGGTCTATCCAGGGGGGGGCCCGTGAGGGCGATCCGGACCTTTCCCTCCTTGACCGGTTTGAAATCGACTTTCTCCCTGGCCAGGAGATCAAAGAACCGGAAGTCAGGTTCCAAAAGGGTCGTGAAAAGATTTGTGCTGAGGTATCGGTCCCCTCCGTCGGGGAGAACCGTCACCACAATGCCCCCATCCATTTCCCTCGCCACAGCGACTGCGCCAGCAATGGCAGCGCCCGAGCTCATACCGGCGAAAATGCCCTCTTCTCTGGCCAGTCTGCGAGCCATCTCGAACGCCTCCTCATCCTTCACGTGAATGATCCGGTCAAGGGAATGGCGGTCGAAAATCCCCGGGACATAAGATTCTTTCATGTTCTTCAGACCTTGAACTTTGTGGCCCGGGTAGGGCTCGATCCCGATCACCTGGATGGAAGGATCGTGGTCTTTCATGGCCCTGAGGATTCCCATGGCGGTTCCGGTGGTCCCGAGGGTGACGACCACCGCCCTGACCCGACCATCGGTCTGTTGAATGATTTCGGGCCCCGTGCCGTATTGGTGTGCCGCCGGGTTGGCCGGGTTGTTGAACTGGTCCGGCATGAAGTATCGGTCGGGGTTCTGCCTCACCATTTCGTAGACCTTTTCGATGGCTCCATCAGTGCCCAGGTTTCCTGGGGTGAGAAGGAGTTCCGCACCCAGGGCCTTGAGGATCTTCTGTCTCTCAAGGCTTGCTGTCTCAGGCATGGCAAGGACGAGTCTGTAGCCTTTGACCGCGGCAACGACGGCAAGCCCGATGCCCGTGTTTCCGCTCGTGGCTTCTATGATGATTTTTCCCTCCCGGAGCAGACCTTGCTTTTCCGCAGCCTCGATCATGAATAGAGCTGTGCGGTCCTTGATGGAGCCACCCGGGTTTGATGCTTCCCATTTGGCATAGAGGGTCACATCCGGGTTGAGATTCAGCCTGTTGATGCGAATGAGAGGCGTGTTGCCAATGCACTCCAGGACATTCGAGAACACATTCTTCATGGCGGAACGCTTTCCTGTCTCTTGGCGGCCATAATCCATGCTGCAGATGGGGGACGGCATTAATCAAACGGGGTGTGATCCCCGGCAAAATGGGGGTGAGGAACGGGCGTGCCCGATGTCGGTCCCCCCTCAGGGACGCCTTGAACTATAGGCAGTGTCGCGGATCTTTGTCAAAGTCTTTCCTGGCAATCCACCATGCCTCATGGTGCCATGTGACACGCATGAGAACGGCCCTGACGGGGATCTTGGGAACGAAGCTCATTGTTGCCTGCAACGCCCGAAAGCGGTTCAAGGATTTATACCGCAGACCTGGGGAAAAGCACATCGCCTCGACAACACTTTGGTTTGACCTGAAGCTGCCTTGGCTGTATAAGGGTTTTCATTTCCTAACCACATCGCCGCAGTGAACCCACATCAAACCCAGGCGTTGGACAGAGGAGCAGTCCATGAAAGTAGGCGTGATGGGGACTGGAGCCACAGGGGGATACTTCGGGGGGCTTTTGGCGCTCGCCGGTGTGAACACCCATTTTGTGGCCAGGGGCAAGCACTACCGCGCAATCCTGGAAGATGGCCTGCAGATCGTATCCAACCAGGAAACCCACCACGTGCTCATTCACGTGACGCCTGAACCCGATGAAATCGGCCCTGTAGACCTGTTGCTCTTCTGTGTCAAATCCTATGATACCGAGTATGCAGCTCGGATCATCGAACCGATGGTGGTTCAGGACACGGTGATCATGAGTCTTCAGAACGGCATCGACAATATTGACAAGCTGATTCAGCTGTACGGTCAGGACAAGGTGATTGCGGGCACGGTTTTCATCGAGGCCTCCATTGCAGCGCCCGGAGTCATTGCTCACATGGGAAGGCCGGGGCGGATCGTCTTTGGCGAGATTAGCGGTGAGCGGACCAAACGGGTGGAGGCGATCCTCGAGCTTTTTCTCAGTGCGGGAATCCAGGGGGAATTGAGCGACGACATTCAGCGTGTCCTGTGGGAGAAGTTCCTCTTCATTTGTGCAGTCCACGGCGTGAGCACTCTCTCTCGCGCGTCTTTGGGCTTGCTCCTGGGCATCCCGGAATCACGCGAACTTGTGATTGGGGTCATGCGGGAAGTGGAGGCCCTTGCGCGGTGCCGCGGTGTGGCTTTGCGGGAAGGCGCGGTGGACGAAGCCATGCGCCTGGCCGAAGGGTACAGGTCCAATTTCAAGCCGTCAATGCTTCGGGATCTTGAATGGAGAAGGCCCATTGAAATCGAAGCTTTGAACGGGATGGTCGTCAGAATGGGGAAGGAGTGTGGCCTGGAGACTCCCTTCAACCATGCCATTTACGCCTGCCTCAAACTGGAAAATGAGAAGATCACCAATCCCATGTGGGCTTATCAGTGGGAAAATTGATCCCGATTCGCGATGTACTGCCCCCCAGGAAGCCGCACTATCCTGATGTCTGGGTGCGACAAGTCGCAGATATACCAATGCCGGGCCTCCTGTCGAATTGAATCGCATGCGTTTTCGCTTCTGCCCTTACTGTGGCCGTACGCTGGAGCCCCTGGAATCTCATGGGAGGGCAAGGCTCGTCTGCAATTCGTGCCGCAAAATCCACTACCGGAACCCGACGGTGGGTGTCGCCGTGGTGCTTTTCGAACATGAGGAGATACTCCTCGTGCGTCGGCTAGGAAGTCATGAAGGCGAGTGGTGCATTCCATGCGGCCATGTCGAGTGGGACGAGGAGGTCCGCCACGCGGCCCGGCGAGAGATGGCCGAGGAAACCGGGCTGGAAGTGGCCTTGGGATCCGTACTCGCGGTTCACTCCAATTTTCATGATCCCGAGCACCAAACCGTGGGTGTCTGGTTTTGGGGTGTTCGGGTGGGAGGAGACCTGAGGCCTGGGTCTGATGCGTCTGAAACGAGGTTTTTCCCCATTCGGCGACTGCCCGAATCCATGGCTTTCCCGACGGACCGGATTGTGTGCGGCAACCTGCAGCAGCGTCTGGATTCCGGCAATTTTGCCTTATGGAGGAAGACCTGTATGGGGGACGACCGCACAGGACGGTGAGCATCCCTCCGCTCCAGGAGTTTTTGTTTGACCCGCCTGCAAATCTCTGCTAATCGTGCCGGGAAGTTCCTTGTTGCTTTTCAGCTGGTGAGTCTTGACCAACTTGCCTATGGAGGCATTTCATGATGCAATGGGGCGAATTCCTCTGTGTTGAACTCAAACGCAGCGTATCCAGCATGCTCCCTCAGGACATTCCCTGGTACGATCCCAGTCACGCTGTATTTTTTGGGGCCCTTTACGCAGCTCTGACGTTCATAGGGCTCGGCTTGGCCGCGGCTGTCATACTCACCATGAAACGCATGAAGAGCGGCGATGAGGGAGGGCACCACTAGTCGGGGCCGAAAGGCTCGTTCTGGCTCATTCAAGTGCTGTTCGGGAGAGTGGCCGCGATGCGGCGTTGCCCTGCCCTTCCGCTGGATCGGGGTTCGGTACGGGGGGTAGCCCTATATCTGTCCGTGAAAGCAAGCCTTCACCGAAATTATCTCAGCGAATTTTCCAAGATTTTCGGATTTGCCTCTATTTCAGCCTCTCGGCCGCAGCGTCACCGGCTGGCCGCTCATCATTTGATCGATTTGAATTCCAGGAGATATTTTTTTGAATCCCAGAGTTTTCAGAGAATACGATATCCGTGGTGTTGTGGACCGGGACATCGGTGATGACGACGTGATGCGGCTCGGTAGCGCTCTTGGCACCTACATGGTCCACCAGGGAAAACGACGGATGGTTTTGGGGCGGGATTGCCGGAATAGTTCCGAGCGGTTCCGGGATTTGCTTGTGCAGGGCCTTCTGGCAACGGGGATGGATGTGGTCGATGTGGGGGTGTGCCCGACTCCGCTACTGTATTTCGCCATCCGTCATCTGGACCGTGAAGGCGGGGTCATGATCACTGCGAGCCATAACCCTCCGGAATACAATGGTTTCAAAATATGCAACGGCCACGACACCATTTTTGGGCCCGAGATTCAGAAACTGCAACATATCTTTGATGGTGGTCAATTTGTCTGTGATGATGGGAGGGTTGCTCCCTTCGATATCGTCACCCCATACGCTGAGTTCCTCACTGGAAGTATTTCATTTCCTCCGGGTCTCAGGGTAGGAATCGATGCAGGCAACGGCACCACCGGCCCCATCGCTCTTCCCATACTGGAGAGACTTGGTTGCGAGGTCCATCCCCTCTACTGTGAAATGGACGGCAATTTTCCGAATCACGAACCGGATCCGACGGTGTTGGGCAATCTCTTGGATCTTCAAGGTCTTGTGCAAAGAGAGTCCCTCCACGTTGGGCTGGCCTTCGACGGTGACGGAGACCGTTTGGGCGTGGTGGACCAGACGGGTGCACCGGTGTTCGGCGACAAGCTGATGGTGATTTTTGCCAGGGAGATCCTGTCACGCAAGCCCGGAGCAACTTTCGTGTCTGAGGTCAAGTGTTCCAAGACGCTCTACGATGACATCGAAAGGAGGGGGGGGCGAGCCGTGATGTGGCGTGCGGGTCACTCCCTCATCAAGGCGAAGATGAAGGAGGTGGATGCCGCTCTGGCAGGGGAGATGAGCGGCCATATATTTTTCAAGGACAGGTACTTTGGATTCGATGACGGCATCTACGCGGCGTTAAGGCTGTTGGAGATCCTCGCTGGTACGGGCAAGTCCATACCGGAACTGCTGGAGGGTCTTCCCACGACCTTCTCCACCCCTGAAATCCGCGTGGACTGCCCGGATGACATGAAGTTCAACCTAGTGCACAGGGCAAAGGCCCTGTTTGTGGAAATGGGACTTGAGGTCATTGACGTGGATGGTGCCCGCATCATATTCCCGGACGGCTGGGGTCTGGTGAGGGCCTCGAACACGCAACCCGCTCTCGTTCTGCGTTACGAGGCGGAGACGGAAGAGCGCCTCGGGGAAATCAGGGAATTGATCGAGAGGGGGATTAGGCGCGCTGGGACTTGGCGTTGAATCATCTCCCCTTTGGCAAGGAAAGGACATGATATCTGGCAATAAAGCCGCCGGCTGCCTCGTAACCGGTGTTGCGGGGTTCGTGGGAAGTCATCTTGCTGAACGGCTCCTTGCATTGGGTCACACGGTGGTTGGGATTGACAATTTCTTCTCCGGCTTTGAGAGGAACCTCAACCACCTTCGCGACAAGCCCGGATTTCATTTCTATGAGCGTTCCGTGACAGAGCCGAACCTTCTCTCCGACCTCAAGAGAAGACATCCTGACTTGAATCATTGCTTCCACCTTGCTGCCATCGTGAGTGTCCCTTACTCCATGGACCATCCAAGAGAGACCATGGAGATAAACCACCAGGCGACGGTCCGCCTCCTGGGTGAGGCGGAAGAATCTGGCTGTAAGGCTTTCGTCTTTGCAGGGTCGGCGGCGGAATACGGGAATGACCAGAGGCTTCCCCTTCGAGAGGAGTATGCCGGAAAAGGGACCCTCCATCTGAGCCCCTACGGGAGATCCAAATATCTGTCTTCTGATGCGGTGGGCAGAAGCTCCATCGGTGTAGCCCTGAGGTGCTTCAATATCTTTGGGCCTCGTCAGGACCCGCGAAGCCCGTATAGCGGTGTTATCTCCAAGTTCGTGGACATGGCCCTTGCTGGGAAACAGCTCACCATTTTTGGAGATGGTCTTCAAACCAGGGATTTCATCTACGTGGAGGACATCGTTGCTGCATACCTGGAGGCCGCAGGACTCCTTGGATCAGCCCGGATGATTCCCCATGGAATCTACAACGCGGGTACGGGGAAGGCCATCACAATCCTCGAGCTCGCAAACGCCGTCTTCGAGGCGACCGATAGACCCGTCGGTTGGGCACTCCTCCCTGAGCGGCCCGGCGACATTCGTCATTCCGTATCCTCGGTAGAGGCCTTAAAAGGGGTGAGCGGGTGGGCCCCGAGAGTATCTCTTCACGATGGGCTGAGAGCCACGGTCCAGTGGACCATTGAGAGCACGCGGTAGAGCCCTTGGTCCTGGGGGCACTTTCCCGGGAAGAAACTGAGCATACGAAGCTCACGACGGATTTCAGGGAAATATGGGAAGAGCCTTTGATCTCGGTGAGTGCTTCGTGGCGAAGATGAAAGAATTCTTGTTTGAGGATGCACTGGATTCTTGTCGTCTCTGGTGACACAGGGGGGAATTGACAGATTCAGGTAAGCACCAGTTCTGAGTCATTTTAAGGTTTCCACCAGTTCACCAAATCTTAGTCTTGCATGACGAAAGGAGATCAACAATGCCTGAGTTTGGGAATCCTTTTTCTGGAGTCGCTCTCGACCGTAAACTCACCCATGCCGAGCTGGTGCGGACCATCCGCTTCATGGTCGCGGCAGAGTATGAGGCCGTACAGCTCTATATGCAGGCTGCAGAATCCACGGACAATGAACTGGCCAAGGCGGTCCTCAAGGACATCGCCGAGGAAGAAATCGTTCATGCTGGTGAATTCATGAGGCTGCTCAAGGAACTCGAGCCAGAAGAAGAAGGCTTTTACAGGGCAGGGGCTGAAGAGGTCGAAGAGATCATCCAGAAGCTCAAGAAGTGAGACAAGGGTTTCCTTCGAGGCAGGCTTTGCCTTCCCGTTCCGCCCCGAATCCGGACGCTTTGGCGGCAGTCCCAAACAAATGCGTTTCCATGTGCCATGCCCTCATTCCGTTGAATTCCGGCATCCAGAGATCATGCCTGGATCGCGGCTCTTGTGAGAGAGTCCAACCGCCAACCAGGCGAACCATGGAACAGAGTCCAGCGTAAGTGCCAGGGTCCGGATAACGCTGGAAAGACGGGATTCCGACTTCCGCCAGAATGACGGACAGAGGGCTCATTTTCTTGGTTGTGCCCGCCAGACCCCTGGAAGCTCGTGTCCGTGACGATTGAAATGGGCATACTCTTGTCCGTGGTTGCAGTTCAAGGGATCCGGCGAAATCCGACATGAATGGAATCTCATGGACCGGACAGCTACGATCTTCTGGTCGATCATCGCCGTATTGTTCGGAGCTTCGACCTTTTACGGTATAGGGGTGTTGAGGCACGTTCGGTTGACTCAGAAGGCCACCACTTCCCTGACGAGCGGGGACATCGTTCAGCTCGTGAAGGTCATCGACGGGGACACGGTTCTCGTGGAAAAGGACGAGGGGGAGAGCGTTGTTGTCCGCATTCTTGGCATCAAGGCGTTTGAGTCCAAAATTCAGCACGACGTGACCTCCCCGTATGGCAGGGCGGCGGAAGAAGCCTTGGCGCGCTCTGGTGATAAGCCCCTGCGGGTACTTCTGAACAACCCGGTGAAGGACAGGCGTGGTCGCACCCTGGCCACCCTCTTTGCGGGAGATGAAGATGTTGGTTTGCGGCTTGTGCGGGATGGCCACGTCCTGGTTTACACTGTGTACCCTTTCCCCGCCATGCCCCTATACCTGAGCGCTCAGGGACAGGCCCGGTCCGAGCGCAAGGGAATCTGGGGGGACAGGGAGGTGCGTGAACGGGCGGAAGCCATCATGCGGGAGTGGCAGAGGCAGACCCCATGATTGTTGTGCTCGTGAGTACCTATCTGCGCAAGATTTTGATCTCACCGCCCGTGACCGCTAGGGTCCTGCTCCTCCTCCTCGGCGTCCTTCTCTATGGCACAACGGGTTTTCTCTACTTTGAGCTCCCGGAGAATCCCGATCTCAACTGGAGCGATGCCCTGTGGTATTCAGTCGTGACCATAACCACTGTAGGGTACGGGGACTTATTTCCAAAGACGTTGGCAGGGCGCATGCTTGTGGGAGTGCCATTGATGTTTTTGGGAATCGGGCTCCTGGGGTATGCACTCTCCATCGTCGCAACCATGCTGGTTACCTCGAAGAATAAGGAGCTTAGGGGCATGAGCTCGTTCAAGCTTGCAGATCACCTGGTGATCTTCAATTTCCCGGGTCTTGCGAAAATCGAACGCCTGCTTGCGGAGTTGTGGAATGATCCAGCGTTTGGTCCCCACACGAAAGTGGTGCTCATCGACGAAGAACTGACGGAGCTCCCTCCGGAGCTGACAAGACTCGGCGTGCGGTTTGTCCGCGGAAATCCCACGCGGGATGACACGCTGGTTCGTGCAGGCATCGACCAAGCTCGCCATGCTGTGGTTTTGAACAAGAAACCGGGGGATCCTTACACGGACACCCTCAACGTGACTGTGACCCTGGCCATAGAGGCCCGCAACAGGGCGATCAATACGGTGGTGGAATGCTTTGATCCCACCACAGAGGAACTCCTTCGAAAAGCAGGATGCGACCGGATCGTCTGCACATCCCGTTTCGACGCTCACTTCGTGAGCCAGGAACTGCTGAATCCTGGTGTCCAGAGCGTCCTGGACGACCTCCTGAGCAGTCTGAAAGGACAACAATTATACGTGACACCGGTGGATTTCGAAGGGACTCAAACATTCGCTGATTTGGCCTCGCGGTGCCGCGGAGGTGGGCATCTTGCCATTGGCGTCCGCAGGGAGGGTTCCTTCGTGCTGAACCCGGACCCCGCCATGGAGGTGCGTGCGGCAGACATGGTCGTCACCATTGGCGAGAGGCGACCCGATCACTTTTGACGCCCATCCCTTCTGGCCTCCCCAAGTTTACGGGAGAGCCACTTCACCAGGTTTTGCGCACCTTGACGCCGTGATCCCGCAGGAACTGCTTGATTTCACGAATGGTGTATGTCCCGAAGTGGACCATGGATGCGATGAGGGCTGCATCAGCGTGGCCCTCTTTCAAGACGTCAGCGAGGTGGCCGGGTGTTCCAGCGCCACCGGACGCGATGACGGGGATTCTCACGCTGCTGGAGATGAGGCGGGTAAGGGTCAGCTCGTATCCATCCTGGGTACCGTCCGCGTCGATCGAATTGAGGCAAATCTCTCCTGCTCCCAGCCGTTCAGCCTCCCGGGCCCACCACAGCGCGTCAATTCCCATGGGGGTCCTGCCACCGTTGATGACGATTTCATAGCCGGAGGGAATCCGAGTCGAAGGGGAGACCCTCTTCACATCCATGCCGAGCACCACGCACTGGCTGCCAAAGGCGTGTGCCCCCTCCCGGATGATCTCAGGATTATGCACCGCCGCGGAGTTGACGCTCACTTTTTCCGCCCCGGCCAGGAGGACGTCCCGCATGTCTTCCAGAGTGCGGATCCCCCCGCCCACGGAAAACGGGATGAAGATCGTTGCGGCCACGCGGCTCACCACATCCAGCATGATGGGGCGCCTGTCGCTGGATGCCGTAATGTCATAAAATACGATTTCGTCGGCACCTTCCTCGTAATAGAATCGGCCCATCTCCACAGGGTCCCCGATATCGACGTTGTCTTTGAACTTGATCCCCTTGGTGGTTCGTCCGTCACGGACGTCCAGGCAAGGGATGATGCGCTTGCTCAGCATGTGGGTGCTCCCTCAGGCGGGAAAACGACCGTCCCAGCGGCAGAAGTTCTCTATAATCCGCAGGCCAGGAGGGCCGCTTTTCTCAGGGTGAAACTGAACGGCCACGAGATTTCGAAAGGCCACTCCCGAAGCAAATGAGAATCCATATTCGGTCACGCAGGCAACATGCTTTGTCGCCGCGGGTTTAGGGTAATAGCTGTGAACGAAATAGAATTCACTCCCTTGGGGGACGCCTTTGAAGACTGGGTGGTTGCCGGCCAAGTGGACCTCGTTCCAACCCATGTGGGGGATCTTGAGCGTCTCACCAGCGTTGTCCCGAAGGTCCTGCGGGAAACGGACCACGCGACCGGGAAGGAGGCTCAGGCAAGGGGTCTCGTTCTCCTCGCTGAATTCGAAGAGCACTTGTAGACCCACACAAATCCCGAGGATGGGAATGCCCGTCTCAAATCGCTCCCGCAAGACCAAATCAAGTCCCAAGCTCTTCAGATCCAGCATGGATTTCCCCGCAGCTCCCACGCCCGGAAAGATGATCCGCTCCGCCTGCCGTATCTTTTCGTGGGAATCGGTGACCTCGCATGGGAATCCCAGATATCTCAATGCACGTTCGACACTCGTCAAATTGCCGGCTCGATAATCGAGGATCGCGATCACAGGTCTCTCCTTCGAATTGCATGCATCCCTGCTTGAAATAGGGAGTAACAGTACCCATAATTCTTGAACTGGTCAAGAAAGGACCCCGGATCACAACCCCGCTTAAGACCTGGAAGGAACTCTTTGACAACAGGGGAGGACTGTGCATGATGGAGGTCGACTCGACAAAGGATTTCGAGGAGTTGGTGAGGCAATGAGGGGATGAGGTGCTATGCAGAGTATCGTTGAATCACTTAAGAGACAGCGTGAGCAGATCCTGCTCGACACCAGTGACGACCAGCCGACCCGGCATGCGAGTCTCCTGGATGTGGCTGTCATTTCTCTTTACAACCGAATGGTGAATCGAATCAACCTCGACACAGAGACACTCCGCTCGAGCGGTGTTCTCCTGGGATTGGGGACCTATGGGAGGGGACTCATCGGCCCTTATCAGTCGGTGCCTCTTCTTTTCGTGAGAGCTCCATCGTCTCCCTGGCAATACGAGTGGGCAGAGGAAATCACAGGACCACTCACCGAGGCTGGGTGGGCTGTGATGATCCATCAGGGTACGGCGGTGGAACTCATGGAGCAGGCCAGGAGTGATTTCAGTTTCTTGTTGAGTCTCCTGGAAATGCGTTACATCTCCGGCAATCGACAGGTGGCCGAGGAACTGGAAAATGTCCTTGAATCGACGCTCGATGCCGGGCGGGATGGTCTTCTGTCGCGTCTTCACTCATTGACGAAGGAGCGGTGTGCGAGACTCGGAGAGGAGCGGGTATGGCTTGAGCCGGACATGGAGCTGAACCCGGGAGGACTGGCGGATATTGCGGCGATCAGGCTGGCATGCCGTATCGCATCCAGGGTCTCGCACCTGGACGACGCCATATTCCGAGGGTATCTCACACGGCATGAGGTCGACTTCCTTCAGCAGGCCGAGAAAACGTTCATGCGGCTTTCGAGCCTCATGAGCTCCATATCCATGGAGGCGACCACCGTCCTCCTATTCGATGAACAGGCACTGCTTGCCAAGCGGCTCGGCTATGCCGCCCGGGAAGGCTACCTTCCGGTCGAGGCTTTAATGCAGCACCTGTTCCAATTGTTACATGGGGTCACCCGGATTTCCCAGGAATTTTGGGAGAGAATACTGGAGAGCCGAGGGGGCGGAGCCGGTTACCCACGAGGTGCTGAATGGGAAATCGAACCGGGCCTCATCGTAAGGTCCGGAAAGATTCATGTGCAGACCGACAGATATCAGGCCACGGCAGAACATGTGGTCCACCTGTTTCAACTCGCGGCCAGGAATGATCTCGGGTTTGACAATGTGACCCGGCAGTGGATCGAACACCATCGCAACTTGCTGAACACTGCGGCGGGCAACGCAAGAGTGAAAGAAGAGCTTTTCGAGCTGCTTCGGTCTGATTCCAAAGGGATTCCTGCTTTTAGGCGATTCTACGATCAGGGCCTCTTCGCCTCACTCGTCCCGGAGGTCGCTTCCGTGCATGGATTGGCACAGCACGACGCATTTCATCTCTACCCTGTCCATGAGCACCACCTGCGCACGCTCTCCGAAGTGAAGCGCATCCTTGCCGGAGACTACGCCCAGTCGGAGCCCGAGCTCACGCAGGTGGCACAGGGAATTGGGGATCCCTGCATGCTGCTGCTTGCGGCATTGCTACACGACATCGGCAAGAGTGCGGGGCGAGGGCATGCGGCGAGGGGCGCGGAGATGATTCCTTCTATCGGAAGCCGCCTGGGAATGACCCAAGAGGAGGTGGAAGAGCTCAAGTTTCTGGTGGGCAACCACTTGGTGCTGATAGACAGTGCATCGCTCAGGGACCTCGCTGACGAGGAAATGCTGGCCCACAGCGCTAACCTCGTCGGTTCCGGAGAGCGTCTGGATCCCCTTGCAATCCTGACTTTTGCCGACATGGCGGCGACTGGGCCCAAGGGGTACCAGAAATGGCGCGACACACCGGTCATTCCCCTTTACCAGAGACTGCATCACCTGCTGGAACGTGGAGAACCCAGCCCCGAGATGATCAGCGAGAGGATTGAAAGCATTCGAAGCCAGGTGGAACGGGAATTGTTCGACTTGGTGGGCAAGAGCGGTTTCGAGGCCAATCTCTCCAACCTTGCTCCCAGATATCTCCTCTCCATGCCACCCATCGCAATCGCCAAGCACCTGAGGCTGGAGTGGGACCTGCGACACTCCGACGAACCCTTTGTCTGGGAGGTGGAGTTCAGTGACGACGTGGCTGACCTCACCCTGGTGAGCTGGGAGAAGCCAGGGCTCGTATCGAGATTCTCCGGTGTGCTCTCCCTCCATGGGATGAACATCCTGGGGGCCCAGGTCTTCGCCATGGTGGATGGGGTGAGCCTGTTCATTTTCCGTTGCCGTCTGCCCGAAGGCCGGCACACTGAGACGGTCTGGGAAGCGGTGACCCGGGATATGAGGCGACTCCTGCAAGGCAAGCTGGCCCTTGGCTATCGTATCGCCGCTCACGTGGCGAGTCTGCCTCATCGCCAAAGGTCGGCGCGGACGGTGCCGACGCAGATCCTCGTGGACAACGAATCGTCGGGAACCTACACGATCATCGAAGTGTACACCTCGGACCGGGTGGGTCTACTTTACACCATCACCCGAGTACTCTTTGAGCTGCAAATCCGCATATTCGTGGCCAAGATCACCACCCGGGTGGACCAGGTGGCGGACGTGTTCTACGTCAAGACGAATCAGGGGGAGAAAGTCTCTGATCTGGAACAGATTGAGGAGGTGAAGAACGCGCTCAATTTCTGGCTGGACAGTTCCGCTGATTGCCTGTGATAGAATGAGTCCTGTTCATGGCGGTCCCTCGACACAGGCGACGTGTGCTGACTCTCTTTCAACAGGAAGTGGAGGCCATTGGCATGGAAGGCGTATTGCTCGAAAGGGATGGACCCATTGGGTGGCTGGTTCTGAATAGACCGGACAGGCGGAATGCCCTCTCCCTTGAGTTGATGAAGGAGGTGATCGGCAAACTGGATGCAGTGGCGGAGGATGATCGCCTCCGCGTCCTTGTGATTCGGGGCAACGGCCCCATTTTCAGTGCCGGCCATGACATCCGGGAGATGTCCGACCATGGAGACGACCTCCATTACATGCGCAGGATCTTCCACACCTGCAATCGAATGATGCTACGCCTGCACCAACTGCCCCAGCCGGTGATCGCCCAGGTGCACGGCATCGCCACTGCGGCAGGGTGCCAATTGGTTGCCATGTGCGACCTGGCCATTGCCGAGGCAGGGGCGCGTTTTGCCACCCCCGGGGTGCAGATCGGGCTTTTTTGCACCACACCCATGGTGCCTCTTGTCCGCCTCATCGGGAGAAGGCGAGCCCTGGAGATGCTCCTGACAGGGCGATTCATTTCGGCGGAGGAGGCGCAGCAATACGGTTTGATCAACCGCATCGTGCCTCCCGAGGCCCTTGCCTTGGAAACAAGAGAATGGGCCCTGCAGTTGGCTGGGCACAGCCGGTTTACTCTCGGCTTGGGGAAGCAGGCCTTCTACGAGCAGGTGGATCTGGATGAACGATCAGCCTACCAGTACGCCAAAGAAGTGATTGCCATGAACTGCATGGCGGCGGATGCCGTGGAAGGGATGAGGGCCTTTATCGAAAAACGAAAGCCAGCCTGGAAGGACTGCTGACAAGAATCGGGGGACGTGCTTCACATATTCGCCGACACGCTCCGAGTCGATCTCAGAAGGGTCAGCTCTGGGCCGATTGCGACGATAGCCTTTGATCGGATTGCTATTTCGATGGAAACCCATGAGCGTGCTGAATAAGAGTTGCCACGGCGGTTGCCTTGCGACGGTCTCCAAGTGGTAGAAGTATGTACAAGACTTTAGCGGATTTGCGTCACTATGGAAGGCGACGCGCACGTGGCGCCAATTCTCGATTTCAGGGTGGCGCGGCCTTGCTCGGCCGCGCTCGGCATATGTCGGCATATATTGAAGATGGATGCTGAATCCGTGATCGAATGGAACGGGTCACTCTAGAATCGTTTCCAGGTAAGCCCCCAATGAGGCGTAGTCCTGTGCCGGATCGAGTTCGTCGCCGGACTTCATTTCGTAGATCACGACTCGCACCGGTTCCTCCAGCGAAGTGGGGAAGCCCTCTGCCCCCATGCTTGTCACACTGATGTAGGCACGTTTTCCCTTATGGGTCATGAACTTTGTGAAGGCAGCCTTGCCAGAGCAACTTGCAGAGAGGCGAAAACCGTGCTTTTCCATGGTTGCTTCAACGTTCATCGTAATTTCTCTCCGGACCTCTTGAAAGCGCGGGATGTCCGTCATAAGGGTGCATTGCGCTCATGAGCGACCGATGGTTTACCGTTCCTTCCAAACCGGTTCTGTCTTCTCGAGAAACGCTCTTACCCCTGCCTCCGCGTCTTCGGTGCAGCACAAAGAGGCAAAGAGATCGCTCAACATGTTGAGCCCCTTCTCGTAGGGCACATCCTCAGCACCATAGATTCCCTTCTTGCCCGCCTGCAAAGCCAGAGGACTCCTGGAGGCCAGTTTTCGAGCAAGTTCCATGGTGGCCTCTTCCAGTTGCTCCTTTGGCACGATTCGGTTGACCAATCCCAAGCGTTGCGCCTCGGGCGCTCCGATGATGTCTCCCGTCAGGACCATTTCGAGGGCTTTCTTGCGTCCGACCAAACGGGCCAATGGAGCGGCAGGACCGAGACAGATGAGGCCGACGTTGATGGCTGTAGTCCCGAATTTGGCGTCCTCGGCCGCGACCGTGAGGTCGCAGGCGAAAGACAGCCCGGCTCCGTTTGCCAGGCAAAAACCCTTGACGGAGGCAATCACGGGTTTCTTCATGTGAGCGATGGTATGATTGTGTTCATCCATCTTTCGGATGAAATCATGGTATTCCAAAGGGGTCTTGTTCTTGAATTCCGCAAGGGAGATACCGGTCGAAAAGTGTTTTCCGTTGGCCTTGATCACCACAACCCTCACTTCTGGGTCGTCGTCGAGCTTCATGAGTGCGTCGTTGAGTTCACGTGCGAATGGAACGTTGAACGTGTTCATGTCTTGAGGCCTGTTCAGGGTAATCAGACCGATGTGGCCTTCCTTTTCAACGATCACATTGGGTTCGTCCATGGGCTTCTCCTTTTGATGCCAAGTTGCGGCCAGGTTGGTACAGCCTAGGGCCTTGCGCCGTCCGCCTCATGGCGCCCACAAGGGGCGAGGCTGCACCCTGAACTTTGCTCCATTCGATCTTGAACGCAACCGCGTATGAGGTATCGTTGCGTCGCCAGCAAATACCGCCAGCTTCAGTTGCCGGGGGTCCTCCACCCTGAATTTAGATGAACTCAGAAAGGGCGGACTTTCCCTCGGACATCAAGTCGCTGAATTCCATTTTGAGATGTTCGGCGGTTTTCCTCTCCATTGGAAAATGGTCGGCTTCAGCGGTTTAATGCCTGCAGCGGGAGCATCCAATTGGAGGGGATTGGTGGAGGTGCTAGGGAATCACCAGCTTTTGGCCGATCTTCACGTCCTTACTCCTGAGTCCGTTGGCCTGTTGAAGTTCCTGCATGCTCACCTGATGGAGCTTCGCAATTTCAGAGAGGGTCTCCCCCTTCTTCACAT
>CAZURN010000047.1:19110-20551 GCA_964623165.1 uncultured Syntrophobacteraceae bacterium | reverse complement strand
GAGATGGGATTGCCCGCCATGCTGTTGCCGCTGATGGCCTCGCCGAGGACTCCGACCACTTTCTCCTTTTCCACGAGAAGGGTCATGGCATTGGCTGCTTCGATCTTGTCACTCTTGGTGTCCACCAGGACGACTTCGATGGGCTTCCCGAGGACCTGCGGCTCCATTTCCTTGGCAACCTGAATCCCGTTCCATTCCGATTCGCCATAGGCAGCCACTGCCCCAGTCATTGGGAGGTAAGCGCCAATCTTGACCTTGTCCTGGGCAAGGCCCGCGCCCGCCAAGCCGCCGACCAGCATGACGACGGCGGCCATCAACGCAAAGAGCTTTCTCGGTCCCATCTTCATCCTCCTGTCATAAGGATTGTGAAACTGGTTCATGCCAATAAACCCGCTGTATGCATGGGAACTCTCTACAGTTCGCGGTGCACCCTGTCAATGAAAAAACCTTTCTTTTCATCAAACTAGGCTGCCCTGGAGAAGATCTCCCACATTGCAACCCCGCATCACTTTTGCTATATGGTGCAGACACCCGGGCAAGGAGTCACTGCGCGCCCCGGCATCGCCATTCAAGGTTTGCAGTTCTATGCCGCGACATGCACTGGAACTCTCTGCTGGTTGCGGCTTTAGGGATTATTGACCATGCCCAAAGCCTTTGTGACTGGAGCCACTGGTTTCGTGGGATACCACGTGGCCCGACGCCTTCTTGAGGAGGGATGGCAGGTTCTCGCCTTGAGACGCAGTGGTTCAAGGCACCCTGGCATTGACGCTCTTTCTGTCGAGTGGTGCATCGGGGACCTCGGGAACCGCGGAGTGCTCACCGATGCCATGAAGAGCTGCGATGCTTTGTTTCACGTGGCCGCAGACTACCGGCTCTGGGCCAAGGATCCCGCGGAAATCTATGCGAACAACGTGGACGGCACTGCAAATGTACTCCAGGCCGCGTTGGACACCGGTGTCAGGCGCGTGGTTTACACGAGCAGCGTGGGGGCTCTTGGACTCAGAAAAGACGGCTCGCCAGCCGACGAAACGGTGCCTGTCTCGCTGAACGACATGGTCGGCCATTACAAGCGGTCCAAGTACCTTGCGGAGCGCAAGGCCGAGGAATTCCAGCAAATGGGTCTTCCCATTGTTATGGTGCATCCGAGCACACCGGTGGGACCCGGAGATCACAAACCCACCCCTACCGGGAAGATCATCGTGGATTACCTCAACCGTCGCATGCCCGCCTATCTGAATACGGGCTTGAACATCATCGACGTGCGCGATGTGGCTGCCGGGCATCTCCTGGCATATGAAAAGGGTCGCATCGGGGAAAAGTATATCCTCGGAAATCGGAACATGGCTCTTTCCGAAATCTTTCAGCACCTGGAATCGCTCTCGGGAGTCAAGGCGCCCAGGATCCGCCTTCCTCATGCACCCATCCTCGCCTTGGCTCATCT
>CAZURN010000047.1:0-19010 GCA_964623165.1 uncultured Syntrophobacteraceae bacterium | reverse complement strand
TCAAGGCGCCCAGGATCCGCCTTCCTCATGCACCCATCCTCGCCTTGGCTCATCTTTTTCAAGCGGTTTCCCACCTGACGGGAACGGAACCCCTCATTCCCCTCGAGGGAGTGAAAATGGCCAAAAAGTTCATGTTCTTCGACCCGGGCAAGGCGATTCGAGAACTGGGGCTGCCTCAAACCCCGGTGGAAAAAGCACTTTCCGATGCCGTCACCTGGTTCACCGAAAACGGATACGTCACTCAAACGAGGTCTTGATGCGCTTTCCAGTCAGTCTGTATGTCTCCATGACACGGTACCTGTTGAAGCAAAAGATGCGGGGGATCGCTCGCTTTCCCCTGGTGCTCATGCTGGAACCCACCCACCGATGCAACCTCACCTGCGCCGGGTGCGGGAGGATCCGCGAATACCAGAGCACTCTCGGCAAGGAAATGAGCCTGGAGGAATGCCTGCAGTCCGTGGATGAAGCCGGAACCCCAGTGGTGACCGTCACCGGTGGGGAGCCCCTTCTCTATAGCCGGGCCCCGGAGCTTGTGGATGCCCTCATCAAACGCCGCAAGCACATTTACTTCTGCACCAACGGCCAACTCCTGGAGGAATCCCTGCACAAGTACCGCCCAGACGCTCGTTTTACGTGGAATGTGCATTTCGACGGGACCGAGGCAGTCCATGACGCGATCATCGGCAAGGAGGGCGGGTTCCGGAAAGCGGCGGCCGGGGTCAGAGCCGCAAAGGCGGCTGGGTTCCGGGTGAGCACCAACACCACCGTGTACCGCGAAACGGATGTGGAAGACCTGGAATCCCTCTTCGCTCAACTCAAAGACCTCGGGGTCGACGGGATCCTGGTGGCGCCGGGATTCAGCTACGAGGAAGTGACAGGGGAGGTCTTTCTGACGAGGGAGGAGATCATCCGGAAATTCAAGCGGATTCGCTCGTGGCAGCATCGGTTTCCTCTCATCAGCAATCCCATTTATCTGGACTTCCTGAGCGGGGACCGACAGCTCCAATGCACTCCATGGGGAAACCCCACGCGCAACACCCAGGGATGGAAGGCTCCCTGCTACCTCATCACGGACACGCACCACCTCACTTATGATGAACTCATGAAGCGCACCGACTGGGACTACTACGCTTCGGGGCAGGATCCCCGCTGCCGCCAGTGCATGGTGCACTGTGGCTACGAACCCACGGTCGTGAGGCAGATGACCGGCTGGGACATGGTGCGCATGATCCGGTGGAACCTCCATGCTGGCTAGCCTGGACCTGCTGCTGGGAACCCTGGTCCTGCGGCCGTATGTGTTCGCGTTCCTCCTGGTGTACCTTTTGGCGGCCACCGCCCACATGGGATTCCGCCGGACCGTGATCTACATTCCGCTGGGGTACGCTCTGGCGTGGCTTTCCGAGTACTCCTCCATCCATTGGGGCTTTCCCTACGGCGACTATTACTACATTCCCGCCACCGTGGGCAGGGAACTCTGGGTCCTCGGGGTCCCTTTCATGGACTCCCTGTCCTATGTGTTCCTCTCCTATTGCAGTTACTCCATGGCCATCTTCCTGTTGAGCCCAGTGACCATTATGGATGGACGGTTCATTGTGCTTGAGACCCATGAATTGAGGCGCTCATGGGAAACATGGGTCCTCGGCGCCTTCCTGTTCGTGCTCCTGGACATCATCATCGATCCCGTCGCGCTCCAGGGGCACCGCTGGTTTCTGGGTCAGATCTACGGCTACCGGGTCGATGGATTCTACTTCGGGATCCCCATGAGCAATTTCGGCGGATGGTTACTGGTGGGATTCATACTGGTTGGGACTCTGCAGTTGCTAGATCGGACCAATCGGCTGGAACCCCAGAGCGTCTCATTTCTAAAGCGCATGCCGGCCGCGACTTTCCTGGGACCGGTGTTATACCTCTCGGTAATCGTTTTCAACCTGACGGTCACCTTCTGGATCGGCGAAGCTCTGATGGGCCTCGTCGGCTGCCTGCTCATCCTCTATCCGGCCCTGCTGGGTCTGTTCTTCACCCTCCAGAAGATGAAACACGTCACAACTGAAGCCGTCGACAGGCATCTTCGGGATTTCCCCGCCCGCGGAACCATGCCCATGGATGAGGAATAGACCCTGCCCTGGCGAAGAGGCAATGCGCTACCAATTGTAGCTGCTTGACTGACCGCTCGGTTCAAAACGGCGCACGGGTCCCTCCCATGGGCCGAGGTCAATCACATTATTGGGCCCAGTCCTGGAATATCTCTGATTCTCAACAGGCGCAATCACCACCGCACCAGTATAGGCGGACAGCTGCCGGCAGAACAGCTCGCCATCCCCGGCCCTGTTCCGATACCCTCTAGGCGTATGGGCAGGACCACACGCAAAGAGACATATGACCTCGACCAGGCCATTGAGCATATTGGTGAGATGGACATTGGAAAGGGTGAGATCCTCCCTGCAGAATATCAGCCCAAAACCAGGTGATATCCTTGACATCTGAGCATCGGGATCGTGGATGTAGGCACCCTTGCCGTGGGCCAGGATATAGAGATCCTCGAGGCCGCCATTCCTGGTTGCATACGTCGCAATCCAGGTCAATGCATGGACGATCTCCGTGTTGGGGCCCACCGTGTAGGTATTGGTTGCAATGCTGGGGGGGCGACCCTCGACCCTGTTGTCATAAACAAGCATCCTCGCAGGCATGACTCCCCTCCTGTCAGAAACTGCCTCCGGATTCGGACACAATGACATGCTAAGACAACTGAAATATTCAAGATATCAGTTTTTACTATCAGCAGCGACGGGTCCCGTCAATGACATTATCCGCCCAACCTCTGGCCATAAGGCCCCTGGGCCAAGGATTGCTCTGATTTGTCCGGCGGGGATGTCCGCGAATGCCCTCAAGAGAATCCCCAGCTTTTGGGCGGCTCGATGAGACCGCCGCCATGAGGCCATGAGAGCCTTGATGATTGCCGGGTTCCGGACGGTGGCCGTGAAGACCCTCCACAGGTCTACCCGGCCCTGGGAGTCCGAGATGTCCGCCAACTGGAACCCCAATTCCTGGTCACAGGTGTCGCTGACGGCCCGGAAACACAAGAGGGGGAGCCGATGATCACAGGCGAATCGGGCGGCAAAGTAGGTTTCCATATCCACCAGTGCGGGTGTATCGCCCTGACACTGTGGCACGGATTGGTCGTCGCGCATGACTCGTTGTGAGCGCAAACTGTCGCTCGAATCAGCGGACAGAAATCCTTTGGCCTCAAGGTGCAACGTGGTGATACAGCAGGCGGCAGGAACCCCGTGAGTGCGGCAGAAAGTCAGAACTTCGCGATGCGGGTCAATCAGGTAGGCAGTCTGGGCCATGACCCGCGCATCCGAATCGAAGTAACGAAGCTCGGTACAGAGGCAGACGTCCCCGACGCTCAACGAGCGGTTGACCCCTCCTGCAAATCCGAAAGAGACGAGGATGTGGGGATGCCATGACCAGAAGGCCCAGTTGAGGGCGGTCTCAACCATTGCCTTCCCCATGCCCGTTTCGACCAGGAACAGGTCCTTGTCGCCCAAGGAAAGAGCAAAAGCCTTGAAAGGCCTCGCTGAGAACTCTCTCCAAGGGCCCAGGGTCCTCTTGAAGACCCGGTACTCCCACGGCAGGGCCGCAAAAAGGCCTATGCGCAGTCTGTTGGACACATGTCCCTCTTGTTTCGAAAAGCCATCAGAAACCAAATCTCGATGATGCTGGGTCCACGGGTGAGTCGCACTCTCAGATATCCGTGTTCACTATACACGAATTCCCTGAGTCTTCCATTGAACGGTGATCGACTCGCAATCTTCCGGGTCGCACTATTTGCATGGGTGCCGAACACCTGAGTTGACCGATTCTCATTATTCGAATACTGGTCCCTCATTCCTGTGAAAGCACGAATGCAGGCATTGGGGGTGGGTGTCAGCAAATGGATGCGGGCATTCCCATCATGACAAAGGGTTTGGGCCGATATCGCTCAATTTGGATGGCGGAATTTCTGTCCAGTTGGGTGGATTGTTGCTGTTTTGACTTTGTTGGTTTTATCGTTTGACAAGCTCCCGGGTGCCTTGTAGGCTAAATGAGAAAATACTGCATACCCGTCAGGTGTTCGTCGTTCAAAAGGGAATCCCGTGTGATTCGGGAGCGGTCCCGCCGCTGTGAACGGGGACGAAATCCGCGGAAACCACTTGCTCTTGCATGAGAGCTGGGAAGGTGCGGAGAGTAGGTTGATCCGTGAGCCAGAAAACCTGCCTGAGGGGGTTTGGGGACATCGGTACGAGCGATACCCGATGAACCGCTGAAGGACCAAGAGAATCAGGGTGCAATCCTTAGGGCGCAAGCTCTAAGGATTTTTTTTTGGGTTGATTCCTGGTTCATCTCGTCCCCCTCAACACTTCATCAACCTTTTTGCTGCCCGGAGCCCACCACCCGCTGGCAGTAAAGAGAACCACGGAGGTGTTTCATGAAGATTGGCATGATTTTGTATGTCACCGAAGGCAAGGACGAAATTCCCATGCAGGACTTCGAAAATCCTGCACGAGTTGCCGTGACTCCGGGGATTTCTGCTGTCTATGTGGCAACTTCAGAAGATGAACTCATGAACGGGTGGTGGCACCTGATCACCAAAGGGATGCATCAGGTTTCCTGCACGCGGGCCATTTACGACTCCGCTCTGCGCAAGTTGGTCATGGTCGGGGAACCTTTGCGTCTTTCCGGCTGAGGAACAGCGAAAGGTGAGGACCACACGAATGGAGGGGAGAAAACAGGGAACCGGGAGAATGGCGCAAGTTCGGAGTTTCTGTTTCCTCAAACGTGTGACCTCGGTATTCGGGAGCGAACAGTGTGACATGGGAGGGGTTTCCGGATGGACACGACCCATGCGGAAAACACTTCCAGTTCTGTCTCAAGCGGCTCTGACAACCCTTTTTCGTCCTGGCACGAGCCTGCAACGTCATGCACGGTGCCAGGGCCAGCGTGTGGCTCCATCATGAGAGTGTCGGTCAAATCCAGGTGCACCGTTGGAAACGCGCAAAGCCAGCTTTCCTGCTTCATTCGTTGGTCAGAGTACGCGGAGCCCGGAAGCGATGCAGGCAAGGACTCATCCCTGAAGATTGAAGTGCCCTGCAAACAGTGTGGAGGAACCTTTGTCAAGTATGCATATAGCCGCACCTCGAGGTGCGAACACTGTCGGAATCCATGAAATATTCAGCATCGATGAACCGCCGAATGGAGAAAGCCCCCATTGCTTTTCTCAAGAAAACTGAATGAAGGGAGGTGTTCGAGCGGCACACTCTGAAACCAATGCGCAAACGCAAATGAGCTCAGGAAACGTTGCATCGATTCGAGGGAAGGAAGTGAAAAGCTTCCGCCGCCCCGCGGCTGTGATCGGGACGAAAACCGCAGAGTGCCACTGAGATGCCCAAGTCGTCTTGGGAAGGCGCGGTGAGTAGAGGGAACGAGAGCCAGAAGACCTGGACGATGCAAAATCCTAACCCACATCCCCGAGGGGGGAGAAAGGAGAATGGATGATGAAGGGCATCGCATGTGCAGTGATAGTTGTTTGTCTGATGGTGGCATTGGGGTCGCCCGGCGCGGCAGAAGAAATCCATATGGAGGGCTCTGGACCCATCCAATCGCAGCCGCATCCGGGGTCTGGGGAATTCGCCGGGGCCGGAACGGGAGCGCAGGCTCAACTGGAAGAAATGGTGGTCACGGCAACGCTCCTGCCAACACCAACGAAAGAGGTTCCTGTTCCTGTTCAGGTCATTACGCGAGCCGAAATCGAGCAGTCCCGCGCCAATGATTTGTCGCAACTTCTCGCCGAACACCTTCCCGAACCGATGCAGAAGTACCCCGGCGCGCTCTCATCCCTGAGTATCCGTGGCTTCCGGACCAACACCACTGGGTCGGACATCAAAGGCCATGTGCTTGTGCTCATTGATGGCCACCGCGCTGGGACCGGAAATATTGCGACTATCCCCCTCGACAATGTCGAACGCATCGAAATCGTGCGCGGTCCCGGGTCGGTCATCTATGGATCCGCAGCAATGGGAGGCGTGGTGAACCTCATCACACGGAAAGGGAAAGGCACGCCCTCCTTGAATTCCGGTGTTGAGGGCGGCAGTTGGGATTACGTCAAAGGCTATGGCGGTGTCTCCGGGGGGGTGTTCAATGATAAGGCGGGATTCTCCCTGACTGGACGAACCATTCGTCAAGGAGACTATGACACGGGAGGGGGCACCAAGGTCATCAACACAGGATACAATGATGAAGCTTATTCCTTGAGCCTTCAGGCGACTCCCCACCCGCACCATACCTTTTCCGCAGTAGGAAACTATTATCACGGGTTTGACATTGGAACCCCGGATCCCGATTATTTTCCTGCCAATGATACCGATACCAAGCGCGTCCTCAGGGGATACGGGTCGGTGGCCTATGATGGGGCGTTCCCAGCCTGCGGCTTCAATTGGCACTTGAGCTACTACAACGTCTACGACAAACCAACTTATTTCACTCCCTTGGCAACCTACGGTTACACTTCCTCAAGCTACCTTACGGAAATGCAGGGGGTTCGAAGCACCTTCAGCCTTCCCACTTTCTCATTCGGGGAGCTGCTTGTGGGGTTCCAGTGGGACGGCATTGACGCCGGGAGTTCCACGGAGCCAGCCGGTTTCAATTACAGCCCGGACAGCCACTATGACAATTATGCGCTGCTTGCGGAACAAAAGATCAAGTGGGACAAACTCACCATTCTCCTCGGCGTCCGCTATGACATTTTCGACGAGGCAACAAAGCCAACACCCGGGCTCGACGTTGTCTCGCAAAGCGAGGCTTTCGATCATGCCAGTTGGCGCGGCGGACTCACCTACTCTTTCTTTGACTGGCTGACGGGCCGCGCCGCGGCGGGAACCGGATATCGCGTTCCAGCGGCCGATGAGCTTTCAGGGAGATACCAGAGTGGTTCGTGGATGAAGATCGTGGGAAACCCTTCGCTCAAACCTGAAACAAGCACCACCTTCGATATTGGGGTCGATTTTGACTACCGTGGGTTCCGCGCGGGATTGGGATGGTTCTACACCAAATTCACCGATGTCATCTCGTCCGGATTTCCAGCCACTGTTGACGGAGACCCCACCTGGACTACCTTCCGCAACGTGGAGGGAGCCGTCTATTCTGCCTTTGAGGCTACTCTGAGCTACAAGAAGCCATTCACCGTCTGTGACCTGCCCATGCATGTGAGGCCATACATGAATCTCGCTGTGTACAGCCAACGCAAACTGCAGGATGCAGACTACCAGAGAATCCTGGACACTGACATCGCCCCTTATGTGCCCGAGTGGGATTTGACCGGAGGGATTGAACTGGACTTCAACAGGAAGGTCAACCTGCTCCTTACCGGCGCATACATGGGACCCCAGAAGGTCCAGGATTGGAACTTTCTTTCTCCAACCTATCAGCAGGCAATCGATAAGGGAGGATTTACGGTCCTGGGAGCTCGGCTCGCAGTCCGGCCGGTCAAGTATTTTGATCTCTATCTGGCGGTCGACAACCTCACGGACAAGAGTTACGCATTTGTAGATGGCTATCCCATGCCGGGCAGAACTTTTCGAGCCGGTTTGCAGGCACGCTACTAGTCTAATTGCTAGGTGTGAGTCCGTTCCTGCACAGCATGGCAACAACTTTCTCCCGATTTGCTTCTGTGTTCATGGTGAAACATGGAAGATGGCGGAGGCCCGCAAGCAATGCATTTCACGCTGTTTGACCCCTCCATGACAAAAGATGCTGCTTTGTTTTGGGTCCAGGACAGAGCTCACTGCTAGGATGAATAACCGATGCTGGATCATCTTCCCATGCAACCGGAACCCTCCTGCAAGGCTTCGTTTCTGGCAGAACTGGAGTTTTCCGGAGACGCCTCTTTCCACCCTCTATCGGATCAGGTGGTTACAAGGGACATAGTCCTGGGAGCTGGCGGCTCTGCATTGGCTCATGTCCTTGCACTCCTGGCAGCTGTGGTTCTCCCGTTCACACAGGCACCGCTCCCACCAAAGGGATTTGTCACGGTGACCCTTGTAGAAATGGGAAGAAGCCATAGCGAGTTGGGCGACACGGGCAGTCTCGAAGGGGCATCCAGAGTACAAGAAAAGGACATGCCTCCAATTGCGGAGGATGAACAGGATGGGACTCCCTCCCCGGAGCCCCCGAGGACCGTTAGGCAGATCGAGAGGATGAGGGTTCCGAGGGAGGAGAGCATGAAAAGAGCTCCTCCCCGTCGAGCACCCAAACCGTTGGCGACTCAGGTGCCGCCTGATCCCGCTCCAGAGGAATTGCCCGCACTGACGGCACTCTCCTCTCCCGATGCTGCTGTGAAGACAGGGGCGATTGGTGCGCCCGAAGGAAGAGGTCATGGGGCGAAGGGTGCAGGAGGAGCTGCTGGCTTCGGCGCCGCAGGTGGTTCCTCGGAGGGGGCGTGCATGCACGGTGGTGAATTCAGTGCCGACACCGTGGACAAGGTTCCCCAGGCCGTGCAGAAAGTGGAACCGATCTATCCTCTCAAGGCTCGCAAGGAGGGTGTTTGCGGCAGAGTCGTGCTAAAATTCGTGGTCGAACCGGACGGTCATGTCTCCCGGCCTTCGATCCAGGAAGCGAGTCCAGCAGGTTATTTCGAGCAAACCGCCCTGGATGCAATCCGGCATTGGCGATTCAAACCCGGCATTTACCGGGGAAAGGCCGTGGCCACATGGGTCGTCATGCCGGTGCAATTCAGACTGACCAACTAGGGACGATCTATGCGAAGAGCCTCGCGAAGTTTGATGATCATGTTGCTGCTCCTCGCCGTGTCGGCCACTGTCCTCATGGTGCGAACCGCAGAAGCTGGGCGGGTGAAGGACCAGTTGGGCCGACAGGTGCTGGTTCCGGACAGTCCCCAACGCATTGTGTCGTTGGCCCCAAGCATCACAGAAATCGTTTTCGCTCTGGGCGAAGGACACCGCCTCAAAGGCGTCACCCAGCACTGCGATCATCCACCCGAGGCGGAGATTTTGCCCAAGGTCGGCTCCTACGTTCACCTGGACGTGGAGAAGATTGTGGCGCTGAAACCGGACCTTTGTCTCGGGACTCGCGACGGCAACCCGCGTGAGGTGGTGGACAAGCTCGAAGCTTTGAACATACCGGTGTATGCCGTGAACCCGAGAGATTTGGAAACGGTCTTGGCCACCTTGCTGGAGATCGGCCGCCTCCTCCAGGCACAAGAGCGCGCGGCGTCACTGGCAAAGGACATGCGTGCACGCATCGAAGGAGTGAAGGCGCGGTTGGCAGAGACGAAAGACCGGCCGGCGGTTTTCTTTCAGATTGGCATTGTTCCAATTGTCTCCGTGGGATCGAACACTTTCATTGACGAGCTCATCACGGCTGCCGGGGGTCGCAACCTGGCTTCAGGTGCAGTCCCTTATCCCCGTTTTTCCAAGGAACAGGTCGTGGCACTGGAGCCAGAGATCATCATCATCACATCCATGACCAGGGGGCAGGACTTTGAGCCAGTCCGAGATGAATGGAACCAATGGACGAGCCTGCCGGCCGTGCGCCAGCGGCGTGTCCATGTCGTTGAATCCAACCTCTTCGACCGGCCTTCTCCACGCTTGGTGGAAGGCCTTGAACTCTTGAGCCGTCTCATTCATCCGGAGTTGTGGTGAAGGTGCACTCAGTCCTGGGGCGAATCCTGATCATCTCGTGTCTGTTGTTCCTGTTCCTTGGGATCAGCGTCTGGCTGGGGCTTTCCATTGGCTCGTCCGGGCAAAACCTTCGAGAGGTCTTCGCCTTGCTGACAGGATCCACAAGCTCGGATGCAACGCTTGCCAACATTGTCTGGCGGATTCGCCTTCCGCGGGTCCTGATGGCTGCCCTGGCAGGGGCAACGCTCTCTCTTGGCGGTCTTGTGTTCCAGGCGGTTTTGCGCAATCCGCTGGCTGAACCCTACATCCTGGGCATTTCCGGCGGAGCTGCCATTGGTGCCATAGTGGGCATCCTGCTTGGCCTGTCGCGTTTTCCCGGTGTGGCGCTGCTCGCTTTTGCGGGGTGCATGGCCACGCTCTTCCTGGTGATTGTCATTGCCTCTGTGAAGCTGTCACTCAACCAGGATTCCCTGATTCTCGCCGGAGTCATGGTCAACGCTTTCTGCTCCTCGGTGATCATGTTCCTCATCTCCCTCACTCAGGACACCCGCCTTCACAATATGCTCTTTTGGCTCATGGGCGACCTGTCTCTGTCCGATCCCACACAGACCTTTGGCCTTGCGGTCGCTCTCCTGCCTTGCTTCCTGTTGCTCTTTCTCATGGCGCGGCCAATGAACCTGCTTCTGCTGGGTGAGGAAATGGCCGCCAGCATGGGAGTGAACGTCCGTCTGGTATCCCTGGCTCTCGTGGCAGTGAGTTCCTTCATGGTGAGTGCGACGGTCTGCCAGTCGGGGCTGTTGGGATTCGTCGGCCTGGTTGCACCCCATCTGCTGCGGCTACTCTTTGGCCCGGACCATCGAGTGCTCGTCCCGGCCTGCATTCTCGGCGGCGGGACCTATCTGGTTTGGTGCGATCTTCTGGCTCGATTCCTTCCAGCCCAAGGGGAATTGCCGGTGGGAGTGATCACGGCCATCATCGGCGCACCGCTTTTCATTTACCTACTGCAGAGATCCAAGCGATGAAGCCCGCCCTGTGCATCAGGCATTTGCACCTTTCCTATGGCAATCAGCGCGTCCTGAACGACGTCTCACTGGCGGTCAACGAAGGCGAGTTCTTCATCATCATCGGCCCCAACGGTTCCGGCAAGACCAGCTTGGTGAAGGCCGCCTCCGGTGCTGTCCGACCCCAAAGCGGCGAAGTGGAAGTTTTTGAACACCAGATCCGGCGGTTTTCGGGGCGGGCGTTGGCCCGGATCGTGGCGGTGGTGCCTCAAACGGCCCCTGTGGATGTTCCGTTTACGGTGGCTGATGTGGTGCTCATGGGGCGATCCCCTCACCTCCCCTGGTTGGGACTGGAGCGACAAAAGGATCGGGAGATCGCGCAGCGGGCGATGCATTTCACCAAAGTGGATCACCTTGCCACCCGCAAGCTCAATGCACTCAGTGCGGGTGAACGCCAACGTGTTCTGATTGCGCGCGCTGTCGCTCAGCAGCCGCGGCTGATGGTCCTGGACGAACCCACCTCAGCCCTCGATCTGGCCCATCAAGTTCAAATCATGGACCTGATGGAACAGCTCCGCGACAACGAAGGCACAACCGTCGTCATGGTATCTCATGACCTGAACCTCGCCGCCCTCTATGCGGATCGCCTGCTGCTCATGAAAGAGGGCAGCGTGGTCAGTGTGGGCAAACCAGCCCAGGTTCTGACCTTCGACAGTCTGGAACAAACCTTCGGCTGTGTTCTCCTGGTAGACGAGAATCCCCTCAAAGAGGTCCCTCGTGTCACGCTGGTGCCGAAAAAACTTGTGAAGGCTGATTATTCCAAGCGATGAGGAAGCTGGAGATCCGCAGAGAATGCGATGGTTTTCGACGCGAAGCCTCATATTCCCAAGAGGTCATTCATTGGGTCCCGTGGGAAATCGGCGGAGGGCCTGGCGGCTGGGAACCGCACCAACCAGGGGTGCCAGGGTCTGTGGGAAATCCGTGAAGATTCCGCAGATCCCCGCTTCGAGCAGCTTCAGCATGGTATTCGGGGTGTTCACCACCCAGATCAGTACCGGAAAGCCCCTCTGTTGGAGATTCTGAAATCCCTTCCTGGTGATTGTTCCGACCCTCGGGTGATATGCATCAGCGCCCAGAGACCTGAGCAAAGCCTCAGGGTCCCGGCGCGGAGCACGAACAAGTACCCCCGCAGCGATGCCAGGGTTCAGTCTCTTGACCTCCCTGAGATATTCGTGCTGGAAGGACGAGACGATCACACGGTCAGACACGCCCATCTCTTCAACAACTCTCACCACGCAGCGTACAATGAGGGTGTGGCCGTCCGTTCCCGACAAGTCCTTGACTTCCAGGTTCACGCCGAGGTCGGATTCGATGGTGAAAGCCAGGGTGTCCTCAAGGGTGAGGACCTTCTGATTGTGATATCCCGCAAGATCAAACTCACTGACAGCTCCGTCGCCAATTTGCCCGAACGGGTCTGCCTCCTGGAACCAGGAACCAAAATCCAATCGCCTCAGTTCCTCCAGGGTGAAGTCGCAGACCCGCCACGGGCTCCTAGAAGGGTAAACCAGCGGTGCGTTGGACGTGCGTATCAGCGTATCGTCATGGATGACCACCACATGGCCGTCCGCAGTCAGGCGCAGGTCCAGCTCCCACATGTCCGCCCCGGCCTCCAGGGCTTTCTTTCCGGCGGCCAGGGTATTTTCGGGTGCAAGGGAACGGGCCCCGCGATGGGCAATGTTGGCGGTGTGAAGGTTCAGGAGTCCCTGAATCATGACATTCACTTGGTCACCGTGTCAGCTCTCATGGTGCATCCGCTTTTCGAGTTGCCGCGTCAGGTAGGACAGCGGATACGTCAGGAGTAGATACAGCCCTGCAAGAGGCAGATATGCCTCGAATGTCCTGTAGGTGGTTGCGTTGATGATCTCAGAGGCTTTGGTCAGTTCCCGCACCGAGATGACCGAGAGAAGGGACGAATCCTTGATGAGAGATACGAACTGCCCAGTCACCGGGGGGATGATGCGCTTGAGGGCTTGAGGAAAGACAATATAACGCAGGGTCTGCCAGTAATCGAGGCCGGTGGACTTGGCCGCCTCCACCTGCCCTTTGTCGATGGATTCAATGCCGGCCCTCACCATCTCCGTAATGTAGGCACCTGAAAAGCAGGCCAGGGTGACGATCCCGATGACCAGGGCATTGTCGTAGCGCACGACGGTGGCCAGACAGAAATAGAAGACATAGATCTGCACGAGCAGCGGAGTGCCGCGAAAGATCTCGACATAGAGGGTGGCAAGTTCTTTGGCCAGGACACTGGTGGAAACCCTGGCCAGACCACCCAGGATCCCCAGGCAGAACCCCAGGACGATGGACCCGAATGAGACCACCAGGGTCAAAAAGAATCCTTTGATGAACAGAGCCCGGTATTCCCAGGGAACGCGCCAGTTCCAGGGATAATCAATGCCCGCGAAAAGCGTGTACAACCCCGCCGCCACAGACACCCCGAGAAGCATGCGCAAACCGATCCTGTAAGCGCTCATTGGCTCCAATGCCACGATCACTGCAAATGAAGAATTTCTTGGAAGTGCTTCTCGTACAGCTCCTTGTAGCGGCCATCCGCCTTGATAGTGTCCAAATACAGATTCAACCACCCCAGGAAATCGCTGTCCCCTTTACGGATGGCAATGGCGAAGGGTTCATAGGTAAATGGCTTCAGGATGGCCCTGGTGGTTTCCGGGTTCTCCTTGTGATGCTTGCTGATGGAGAGTTGATCATACAGAAATGCATCGGCGCGACCCGTGACCACCTCCCTGACACAAGCCGTCTCGTCCTTGTAGCGGTTTACCTGGGCCTTTGGAAAAAGTTTCCCTGTGATGAGATCCCCCGTGGTCCCTAACTTCACGGCGATGATTCGATCCGATGCGTTCAGTTCTTTCACATCCTGAACTCTTTCCGCACGCTGTTTACTGAGGAGCACACACAGCCCGGTCTCGAAATATGGCTGGGTAAAGGTCACCGCCTTGGCTCGGGTGAGGGTGCGCGTCATCCCGGAGATGATCATGTCGATTTTCCCTCCCTGCAATGCCGGGATGAGCCCGCTGAACTCCATGTCCTTGATTTCCAGATCCACACCAAGCTCCTGCGCAGCAAGCCGGGCAATGTCCACATCGAAGCCCATGGGCTCCCCTTTTTCGTTGGTATATTCGAACGGGAAGAATTTCAACTCCATGCCCACAATGAGCTTGTTCCGGTCGATGATTTGTTTGAGAACACTCCCCTGAAAGATATCATAGGGTGACACATTTGCTGCCGACCCACAAATTGGAACAGAGAGCAACCCAATTACCAATGAAAGGAAAACCATAGATGCCCGATGCATGATCACCTCCTGGTCCTTACACGAGAATGAAAACAATCTTTTATGTTCTAATAACCTGCCCACGCTTCACACGACGGGTTCAGTATATCCGCCCTCGCATGCTGGACGCGAAGCATTGAAATCTCGAATGAACGGGTTTTCCGGTGAATGCCAGGCATATCGCCTTCCGATGCATGATGCCCATCGGGAGTGATCTCAGATCTCTTATTGACAAGAAGAAAGTTATTTTAGGTCCTGCCGGAAGCAATCTACAAATCAATGACAGCAGCCCGTGGCCGTACCGTCGGTATTGCCTGCTAAGCTATGAACCCCTTGGGGTTTTGTCAAAGAATAAATGGAGGCGGAGCATGCGATTGCTTTTTCAGATCATTGCCCTTGTGATCGGTGGTCGGCGCTTTATCTTTTTTTAAGCTTAAGGAGAAATCGGGAAGAGTGGGCGTGGCGGAGCCGATTTCTTGCCATGGCAGTTGGACTTGCACCCAGCAACGGTTTCACGCCGAAAATCCGTTTTGTTCGGTTACGAGGAGAAGAGCAATGAAGAAGTTGATCCTTATGGTTCCTTTTATCCTGGCCCTCCTGGTTCTTCCGCAAGGTGTTTTCGCGGACCAGCACGCGGCGGCAACCCAAACAGCAACCGGCAGGGAGGCCATCGGGCATGAGCATGGCCAACAACATGGCGGGGAGCATGCGGGACAGCAGCATGGATCGGGAGATCCCGGACAGGGTGAGATCCCTGGTGCGTCAATGCCCCATCATGGAATGATGATGGAGAAGTGCAAGGAGATGATGGCTAAGCGTGGTCAGATGGAAGAGCAGATGAAAGCGATGGACGCCCGTCTGGATGAAAAGGTCGCTGCCATGAATTCCGCTAAAGCGGACCAGAGAATCGAGGCAATGGCTGCAGTGATCACCGAACTTGTCTCACAGCGCAGAGAAATGAGGGAAAAGATGGGGCAGGCGTACCCCGGGAAGATGTGCATGATGATGTGCCCCATGATGGGACACGGCGAAGGCCATATGAGTGGACACCATCATGGCGGGATGGGTGGGAAGAGAGCCATGGATTGCCCGATGATGAAGCAGGATCAAAACGCTCCGCCTTCAGGTGATGGTGACTCAGCCCAGAAGAAGGGCGAGTCCTCTTGACGGCCGTTGTGTTGGATCGACCCCTGCGATACCGGGCACAGAGTTTCACATCACAGCTTAACAGATCAAGTGTGGCCACTTGTTGGCGCCGCGGAGCTGACGGGAACAAGCGGCTATACTGCACTGTTTGACCGTATCTTCGCACGAGTCAACTCATGAGGCCCCATCTCGGGGGAGTTTGCCGGACATGGTCCGGCGGCAAGAGGAGAGCACCATTCTTTCTATACCTCACCTCAGAGAATACTCACGATTTGCGGAACTTGCGCGGGACGAAGTGGACGGGGTCGATTACCTCGTCCACAAAGTCGAGGCGGAGTCCCGGATACTCGTCATGTCGCCGCACGGAGGGGGTATCGAACCAGGCACTTCCGAGATAGCGCGTGCTGTGGCGTGTCCAGAATGGAGTCATTATGATTTCGCGGGGATGAAACGAACCGGGAACAGATCGTTGCACATAACGAGCACCCATTTTGACGAACCGCGCGCTGTTCGAATGCTCACGACCCACTCACTGGTGGTGACCCTCCACGGTTGCACAGGTTCACACCGGATGGTTTACACAGGCGGACTCCATTTTACCCTCGCTGAATCAATAGGTCACGCCCTTCATGAATTGGGCTTTGAGACCGGCGTGAGGGGCGACCTCTGTGGGAACGACGCGCGAAACCTGTGCAACAGGGGAACCTCGGGACTGGGTGTTCAACTGGAATTGACCTGGGGATTGCGTCTCTCGATGTTTCGGGATCTGACTCGGGCTGGAAGGCGGGAAACATCCCCGGTGTTCATGCGTTTTGTTGGGGCACTGAGGAGCGCCATCGCGAAACATGCCCTCATGAGTGAGAGACGCATGTGACGGGATTGAGGACAGCAGCCTGAATCAATGCTGACAAATACCTTCATCCACGCGCCCGGCATTGGGCTTCGTCTTGAACAACGCCTGTGGGCCGCCGGGATCACCTCGTGGGAAGCCCTCCTTGCGGGCGGCAATTCCCGTCAGCTTCCCTTTGGATCCGGCAAGAGGAAGGCAGTGGATGCATGCATCAGGCATTCGATGGAGCGCCTTGAGGCCTTCGATGCCCGATATTTTTCCGAACTTCTGCCTCCCGGAGGAGTCTGGCGCATCTTCCCGGAATTCCGTTCGACTCTTGCTTATCTCGACATCGAAACAACCGGTTCAGGGGAGTGGGATGATCATGTGACCACCATTTCCCTTTATGACGGGGCATCGATCTTCACCTTCATACACGGACAGAACCTCCACGAATTCGAGGAAATCATCCAGCGATACCGCGTGGTCGTCACATATAATGGCAAGTGCTTCGATCTTCCATTCATCGAGAATTCACTCGGAATCAGGATGGATCAGGCCCACATTGATCTGCGCTATGTTCTGCAAAGCCTTGATTGCACCGGTGGCCTAAAGGCATGCGAAAGGAAGCTCGGACTGGACCGAGGGGAGATGGAGGGAGTCGACGGCTTCTTTGCGGTGCTGCTTTGGGACGACTATTGCAGAAGCGGGAGTCCAAAGGCACTGGAAACGCTTCTTGCCTACAACATCCTGGATGTGGTCAACCTGGAGACCCTCATGGTCAAGGCGTACAACCTGAAAGTCCAGGGCACTCCGTTTGAATCGTCACACCTCCTGGACATGCCCGTACTGCCCCCGTCACCATTCGCACCGGATCCCGCCACCATCGAGAGGATCAGGCAAAGAGCAGCACGTTGCCTCTATGGAATACCTTCCGAAAGTCCGAGGGCATCAAACTTGATGCCACGTTGATCGCCGGTCGTGTTGACGGCTTTTTCCAGCCCCGGGTATAATCGTCATTATATTCCATGCCGGTCTTCCAGGACCTTCCGTCGCATGTCCCTTGCGGCCGATTATCGCAAAGGAGCGAGTCATGAAGAAGCCCAGCGGTCACCAGAGGAACATTCCGTGGATTTGCCTAATGCTGGGAGCCCTGCTGTACAGCCCTCTTGCAATTCCCGGCAGCACATTGACGGCGGCTGGGGCTGCCATGGAAAGCGGACAGGTCCAAGAATCGGTCATCGCCGGATCATGGTATCCATCCTCGGCTTCGGCGTTGCGTGAGCAATTGGAGGGATTTTTCGAAAAAGTTCCTGTCCGCGAGGCCGGGGGACGCCCGGTTGCACTCATCGTCCCGCACGCTGGCTATGCATACTCGGGGCAGGTGGCCGCACATGCGTACAAGCTTCTGCAAAAGCATAAGTTCGATTCCATTGTCATCATTGCACCCAGCCACCATGCCCGTTTCTCAGGTGTTTCGGTTTACGATCTGGGGGGATTCAAGACCCCCCTGGGGGTGGTGCCCCTCGACGACGCCCTGATCAAGGCTCTCATACACCGGGAGAAGCGGATACGATCCCTTCCTGAGGCTCATGCCAAGGAACACTCTCTCGAGATTCAGCTGCCCTTCCTCCAGTTGATGGTCCCAGGATTCAGGCTTGTTCCATTGGTCATGGGCCAACAGGATATGGAAACCTGCCGGTGGCTCTCGGAAACGCTCTGGGAGGTGTGCCACGGCAAATCCGTGTTGGTCGTCGCGAGCTCGGATCTGTCGCACTATCACCCCTACGATGAGGCCAAACGCCTGGACGAGAGAGTGATTGACGCCATCAAGACCCTGGATGCCGAGGGACTGCACGATAGACTCGCGAAGGGTGATTGCGAGGCGTGCGGAGGTGGTCCCTTGGTGACCGCCATGCTCTATGCCCGCAAGGTGGGAGTGAAGCGGGGCGAAGTCTTGAATTACGCCAATTCGGGAGATGTGACCGGAACGCGCAACGATCCCAGAGGGGTTGTCGGGTATGTTTCCGCCGCCCTCTGGACGGCAGCGCAAAAATCCCCCGAATCCAGCACGAAAATCGGCACTGAGCCAAAGAAGGTCGGTGTAGACCTCGGTTTGACTCACACGGAGAAGGCTTTGCTTCACAAAGTGGCGAGAGAATCCATTGAAGCCAGGTGCCGTGGTGCGGATCCTCCATCGTTCACCGTCGACTCCATGAAACTCAAGGAACCAAGGGGCGCGTTTGTCACACTGCACAAACATGGAAAGCTCAGGGGATGCATCGGCCACATCATGGCATCCCGCCCACTGGTACAGACTGTGATGGAGACGGCGGTGGCCGCAGCTTTCGAGGACCCCCGGTTCCCTCCCCTGGACCCTGGGGAACTCAAAGACATCGAGGTGGAGATATCGGTCCTCACGCCTTTGGAACGTGTCCGAAACCCAGAGGAAATCAGGGTCGGGATCCATGGGATTGTACTCAAGAAGGGAAACCGCAGCGGATTGCTCCTTCCCCAGGTGGCGACGGAACAGGGCTGGGATCGCACCAGCTTCCTCGAAAACTGCTGCCTCAAAGCAGGCCTGCTCAGAGATGCATGGAGGGATGCCGATACTGAAATCTACATTTTCTCGGCGGATGTGTTTTGAGGAAGAAATGGACGTTCATATCGGTGTGAACGGGAGGGACGGCAACTTGTGGTTTTCCGGGTATGAGCAGCGGTCCCAGAGGCCGGCGCATCCGAACAATTGACGGCAGCGCCGCCTTGGGAGGCGACGCTGCCATGAATGTGTGTCATCTGTCGGCTTTGGCCAGGAGGCCATTGCCCACTACCGTCCCGTTGCCGTCTAGAAATCGGCGAATTCTTGCTCGGACATGGGGATGACCTGCTCCGGTCTTACTTCCCCGTTCTTTGCGTGCACGACAGGCAGTGACTTGCCGTTTCCCCTGCCCGAGATCTTGTGACTTCCGCTTGCTGCCTTGGGGCTGCCATGAACGGTTGCCATCCTG
>CAZURN010000046.1:0-20578 GCA_964623165.1 uncultured Syntrophobacteraceae bacterium | reverse complement strand
TATGCCCAGGCGGCCTCCATGTCCAACCAGCCCAAAGTCTACGCGGAGTACCGCGGGCAGCTACTCACCATGAAGCAGGCCCTTCGGGATGAGATCAACAAGAGGGCAGGCTTGAGGTTCTTCAGTAACACCGATTTCCAGGCTGCGCATGTCCTGGACTTGATGCAGATCGTCGCGGACATGAAGATGACCGAGATGATGGGCCATGCCTACACCAAGATCCCCGACTTCGTCCGGATCTTCGGGAAGACCGGCATCAAGATCAACATGTCCATTTACGGTTCGGTCAAAGACGGGAAGTTCATCCCAGACGACAAGCAGGGGATGCCCTGGAAGGAGGCGACGCAACTTCGCAAGCAGTACCCGAACGCCGGGACCATCCTCGTTGTGACAGACCCGGAGACCCTGGAGTGGGCCCTCGATTCTCCCGACATCGACATGATCATCCCCTGGCACCGGTCAGGCATGGGCAAGGAATTAACGGAGAAAGGATGGCTCGATTTTACGCGGTACCAGCAGGAGTCCTGGATCGATCCGGAGAGCGCGCCGCTGGATAAGGACGGAAAGAGAGTCTCGGCACCTCATGTCTACGAGAGGTATTCGGGGCTCGACCATGATGGCCCTGGGCATGAGAACTCGAAGGAGAAGTACCTCGAGATTGCGGCAAAGCTTAGAGTGAACCCCAAGTTTCCGAACCATATCGACCACCCGGGATACATGAAGCTGATCCGCGACTATGCCCGTGTCGAGACTCCCCAGGGAGTGGTGGACCCTGCTGGAGTTGATCTGGACAACGCAAAAGAGCTGATCACTGCCTGGGCAAAAAAGGGCGGGGAAGAGAAGGCGCCCGTTCAGAGCGTGGTGGATGAGTTCCTGGCCAAGAATAAGCAGGCAAAACCCGTCTTCAGCCTCAAGGGAAGACAACGTGAAGCAAAAGCTCTGCAACCCGACCTCAACCTCGACCTCCCACCGGGCGGAAGCGAAGAAGTCACCGACAGGGGACCCCTCGGGACAGGATTGGGACAAACCGTACCCGAAACCGGGAGAGCACCTGGTCCTCTTCTGCCCGAAGAAGGTGAGACCCTGGCGCCAAGACCAAAGCGATCTCGTGATGTTCCCTATGCGGTCGTAAGCGGGAAGATAGTGACAATACGGGACTTCCAGGATGTCCTGAAGTACCACACCAGGGAGGAGAAGCTTCTCAAACAACCGCGCATGTGGATCCACCAGGACGACCCAGGCGGTCCTTCGTATCTCATTGTCATCGCCAACATTGGAAACAGGACTTCGGTCCCTCATGGATACCTGATCAGCGGCGACGTTGAGGCCATCAGTGCCTTGGCGGACCAGTCCACAGAAAGGAACGCGAGGTACACCGATTACGGGCCGCTTGCCGGCTTCAGCTACTACTCACTCGATAGAGAGGGCGGCCAAAAGGTCGCCCTCTCTGCTTTTGGGGAGAAGCACTTCAAAAGGATCTCGGATCGCATCGGTGAGATTTCCGGGAAGTGGAAAGGCGCCCCCGGCAGTGAAGTTGTGCGAAGCTTCAGTGACCTGCCCATCGAGGCGAAGAGATCGTTGGTGCGGAAGTATCTCGGGCGCGATCTTGCCGGGGCGGAAGCGTCCGCCGAGACGGCCCAGAGTATTGCAGCAGCTGCAACGAAACTGGCCACGAGCATGGAAGGCGTGTACCTGGACGGCCGGGTGTACCTGGTGGCCGAGAACCTGTCCTCTCCCACCAGGGCTGAGGAAGTACTGCTCCACGAGGTGGTTGGGCATCATGGGGTCGAGGCGATCCTAAGCGAGCGGATCAACCCCTTCCTGGATGAAGTAGTGGCCCTTTACGGCAAGAAGGGGCTGCAGGAGATCGCCGACTTGTATGGCCTCGACCTTGGGACGAAGGAGGGACGAAGGACAGCGGCCAGGGAAAAAATTGCCCGAATGGCCGAAACCGGAGAGAAGCCCGGATTCCTGAAGAGGCTCTATGCGGCGATCCGGGAAGCTCTGAGGAAGATGGGCTTCACCCTCAAGCTCAATGAGGCGGACATTCAGGGTCTCCTTGTGAGGGCCAGGGAAAACCATGAAGCGGAAAAGCCCCAAAAACCCGGAACTGCGAGAACGCGGCCCCTTGCCATATCGGGAGAGGACCCCGACGTCCTCTTCAGCCTCTCGATCAAAGACCTTCTCGACAAGGTTCAGTCCAGTCTGCAGGGGACCCCGAAGGAAGCGATCAACATTGCCTTCGGCAGAAACACGGACCTCAGGGAGCTCCGCGACTCCTTCAGGATCCCTGCCTGGCTTGCGAAAACCAACAAGACGGTCAAACGTCTGTTCGAACGCCAGAACCAAAGGGACAAGGACCGCTCCAAGCTCTACCACGACTACTTGCAAAGGACGGCGAGCGTTTTCAATTTGAAGGGCCCAGATGCCGAGGAGTTCTCAAAGCTCGTCTTCCGCCTTGAGAACAAACAGGTTGTGAAGGACCCCAAGTTCACAAAGACTGGGGCACGGGAACTGGCAAAAGGGCCGGAGGGGATCATCGTCAAGATTCCAGTCTACAAGCTGAACGAGGAGCACTACCGGAAACTGGAGGAGTATCTGAGGAAGGAAGGCGTCTCGAACACCGTCCGCGAGGCATACATGGATGCCAGGAGGGCCCTGGACATGTCACTCATCCAGATATACGACCGGCTGGCCGAAATCAAGGACTTGGGCCCGAACCTCATCGAAGAATACCGGAACAGTATGGGGAGCATCCACAACTACTTTCCCCACAACCGGTACGGGAACTTTCATTTGGTGGCGATCGACCCCAAGGCGAAACCCGGGGAAGAGACCAAATACCGCACCCACTTCAAAGCGGTGAGCGAACGACATGCGGCCTGGTGGGAAGCCAAAAACCGGGACAGGATCATCGCAGAGCTCAAAAAGGAGCATCCCCAGACCGACTGGAATTCCCTCGAATGGAGACTGGGCAAGAACCGGGACCTCCCCGAGGAGGTATACGATTTCCCCATCGCGGTCGACGCCATGCAGGCGATCATTGACAGCGCGACCGAAAGGATGCCCGAGGAAGCAGGAATCAAGCAGAAGCTTCGAAAGGAGCTCTCGGAGGAGATTTCGAACGTTATGAAGAGCCGCGGGTTCGGGTCCCACATGATCAAGCGCAAGGACATTCCGGGCTTTGAGAGAAACGATGGCGCGAGGGTCCTGCACGACCACTTCGCGGGCTTCTCCGGCTGGCTCACCAAGATGGAGGCGGCCCATGACTTCGGGGTAATGCTCAGGGAAATCGATGCCAAGAACCACCCAAACGAGTACAAGTGGGCCATTCACTTCGTCCAGGACATGCTCCAGAACCAGGGCCAACTCGACCGGTTCATCGACAATGCGCGCTCCTTCTTCTTCCTCAAATACCTGGGATTGAACCTCAAGACCGCCGCGGTCAACCTAACCCAGAACTTCATCGCTGGGGTTCCCCGTCTGGCTATGGATATAGGGATAAGCTCCGCCAGCCGGTATTTTGGGAACGCGCTGATGGACATCCGGCTTGCAATCACGGAAAAGGGAATCCAGGGGGTTGGAATTGAACGTCTTTCGCCTGATGAGAGGAGATTCCTCGGGGAGATGTTCTCGGAGGGATGGGGACAGAGTCAGTTCGTGAACGAAGTCCGCGGGAGGGTAGGGACAGGAGCAAAGAAATTCCTTGGGAAGGCGATGCGGGTGATGGGTTACCCCATGGAATTCGCGGAGCGATACAACCGACTAAGCCTCGGGCTTGCCGGCTTCAGGGCTGCACGGGATGGAAAGATCAGGACAGCTAAAGGAAAGGCGTCCTACGAGGTTGCGAAGGACTTTGCAGAAAGGATCGTGAACGATTCCCACTTCGTCTATGGAAAGTCCAACCGGCCCCAAGTCCTGAGGGGCACGGCGGCCGGGAAGCTCGCGAGCAGCGCGTACACCTTCAGGAGCTTCAGCCACAATCTCCTTTCCCTGTGGCGGTGGATGCTCATGACCGGGGACCGGGAGGGAAAGAAGGCCTTCACCTATTCCCTGATGGCGATGTTTTCCCTCGGAGGGCTCATGGCTATCCCCCTTTACAACACCCTGGCGTCCCTCATCCGGGAACTCTTTGGGATGGATCTCCTTGGGATGGGGGTAAGGAACACCCTTCCGACTGGCATGAGGGACCTTGTCATGTACGGGGCCCCGTCAATTGCCGGAGTGAACATTGGAGGATCCATTGGGATGGAGCTTCCGGTGTTCGACCGCATGAACGTCAACCAGTCCATCAGCGGCCAGGCCAGCGAGGGAATCGGCCAGATCATCGGGGTCCCCTATGCCGTCTTCGATGAACTGGCAAAGGCTGTCGATGCGGTCAAATCGGGGAGGCCCGACCGGGCCATTGAGATGATGGCCCCGGGGTTCCTCAAGAACATCATGAGCGCCACAAGGCTTGCGATCGAAGGCCAGACTACTCTCTCAGGAACACCGATCAACGTCCCGGGTGAGAAAGGACTGCGGAAGCTCACAACCTACGAGGCCATCACAAAAGGCCTTGGGTTTCAACCAACAAGCTCCAGCAAGGCCTTCGAGATGCACAAGACCCTGGAAGAGCTCAAGAGCTACCGGGATTCAAAGCAGACTGAGCTGGCCAACAGGTATGTGGCTGCTTTCCGGGAAGGCAATCAGAGGGGGATGGCGGCCGTCAGGAATGAGGCGAGCAAATGGAACCGCGAGGTGGTCCTCAACGGAAAACCAGAGATGAGAATTGACCTGGAAAGGGCCGTCAAATTGAGGCAGAAGGCCCACCAGTTACCGAGACAGTTGCTCGGGATGGCTAGGGATTTGAGGCAGTCATATGGGATGTAGACAACTGCATTGAGGCTGTTCTGGTGGAATGGTCCAGACGAAGTGAGTCGTTGTCATAAGTACATTCATCTCCAGCGATGAAGACCACTCGCGTTGGCAATCGAGAAAGGAGGAATAAAGATGAAGCTGAAATTCCTTTTACATTTTCACGCCGGCGCTAATGCCGGGGATGAGCGGAACCCGCTTTAGGGGGCAAACGAGCCCTTGCATGAAGAATCAATTGACATTGGACAAAAAAAGAATGCTGCGGAGAAATGTGTCCACCGCAGCATTCTTTTCTCGATTCAATTCGTTGTCTTTACCATGGTCTTAACGGCATCACGTAAGCCAAGCCTTCTTTTTCATTGCCAGTGTCCACCACGGTGGCAGTGTGTGCGCCGGTCACCATGAGATTTCCGAAAGCAGAGAGGGAGTAGCCAAATTCATCTCCTGCCATTCCGTCCGATGCGGTGAACTTGGCTTCCTCAACCCAGTCATTGCCCACGCGACGAAACAAGTAGACCGCACCTTGATCCTTACTGGACCCGATGTCGGCCCGGTTTGCACCCACGACAATGACGTCCCCGGTGACAGCCAGGGACTGGCCGAACTGATCGCCGACCTTCGCATCGCCGGCGGTAAGCTTCGTCACCAGTTCCACCTCATTTCCTGTGTAGGCAAAGAGGTAGGCCGCCCCCGCGTCTTTCGCACCGGGGAGATCTGCCCTGCGAGCCCCCACTGCAATGAGGTTTCCGGCGATGTCCACCGTAAAGCCAAATTGGTCATCTGTCGCTCCATCAGGCGGGGAGAACTTCGCATATTCCACCCATTGGTGATCCAAACGATGGAAAAGGTAGACCGCTCCAGCGCCGTTGGGGTCGGCGTTGCGGGCACCTACAGCGATACGATCGCCATGTACAGCCACGGATTGGCCGAAATAGGCCCCGGGCGCAGCATCACCGGCAGTAAGTTTTGCCTCTTCCATCCAGCCGTTCCCTCTCTGCCGAAACACGTAGGCAGCGCCGACATCTGAAGCATTGAGTGCTTCTTTTCGGGCGGTCACCACCAAGATATCGCCATGGATCGCGAGGGCCCGACCAAAATTGTCCTCATCAGCCGGAGCGGGAGAGGTGATCTTGGCCTCAACACACCATGATTTCCCTTTCTTTCGGAACACGTACACAGCCCCTGCCTTTGCTAAAGCACCGACTTGAGCAAAGCGCGCTCCGACGATCACCATGTTTCCCTGAATTGCCACAGCCCGCCCAAATTCGGCGTCTGTAGTTGCATCCGGGGCGACCAGTTTTGCCTCCGGCATGTAATCCAGGCCCTGTCTCTTGAATAGATATACGGCTCCTGCCGCATTCACCAGGCCGGCGTCAGCCCCGCCTGCTCCAACCGCCACCAGATTTCCGTCAGTCGCGACAGACCGGCCGAAATCCGCATTGGACACAGGGTCATCGGCGGCCAGTTTGACGTCCAGGAAGGGGGGTGCTCCCAGGGCGAAATCGCAGGGGCTCAAGCCGGCTGAGACAAGCACCAGGACAAAAAGCAATACGGCAGGGCGAGTTCGAAAGACATTCTTCATTTCAGCTTTCCTTCCCTCAACAAATTCCTCGGAAGTAAGAGGAGCGACCTGCTCGGGGTGCGACAGTGGAGGGGGGGAATCTCCCTACCTGACGATCAGTATGCCCTCTCCGCGCGGAATTTGAGCCATCCCAACGCCAGGAATAGAGACTTGACCCCCGTCCATGTTCTGCGAGCCCCCCGGCTCCCAGGTCTCCTCCATTTGTACGGGGCTTCCATTGCATGCACAAGGCTTACCCGCTTACCAGGGAATGGCCGAAAAGGCTGTTGCCACTCCTACCCCGTCACCTCTTCTCGCGTCTACAGCCAGGATCGGCGCCGATGACGCTCTGGCTTCCGTTATGCGTTATGGTTATGCGCCAAGGATGACGAGTATAACCCAGATTGTTTTAATTTCAGAACAGAGCTGCTTCTGGACTTCAAGATCATTGATCCAGTCATTCGCGTCAACAGCACCCGACAGGTATCCATCCGTCTTTTGCAGGACGTCTTGCTTCAGTTTTGCCAGTGCTCCCGAGTAAGCTCCTGCCGCCGCCTGCTTCTTTATCGCCTCGATTTTGTTGACCAGTGCCTTTTGTGACGATTTGTTCTTGAAAGCCGTGCCCTTTTGCGATTCAACCGCACCGATCAGCAAATCCAGGCTTTTGTTCAAATTATCCACAGGATGGGGGTTGATGGAACCATAGATGATGATCTTGTTTTCATCAACGTATGGCCATCCGGCTTCCATGGTGTTGATGTCCGTTGTTCCCGGAGGCAGGGGTTCTACCTTGATTATGGTTACGGTGCGGGACGAAAAACCCGCGTTATGATCATTATTGGAATTATACGGCCAAACCCATACATTCCCATCGGTTGCGTGTGATGCGGTCGAACGCTGATCCGGGGGGCCGGGGTTTTTCTGGGGGGGAACGATTCTATAGGGGCCTTCCCCGTCGAGTTTGTTCTGCAAATTCAACACGCCCGGTGCCAGGTACTCGCCATCCCGTTTGAAAGCCAGCATCATTTTCAAACCATCCGGATTAACGATAGCATCACCGTTTTCTCTGCCTGCCGCTGATGGGGAACTGTACTTGCACCAGCCGGTTTCGGGATTAATTGCCAAGTCCGCCTGTTCGTCGTAGTAGAATACTGAAGCGGGGTACGTGCCAAAAACATGATAAGAGTTGGGGTTCGTGCTCGGCTGAAATGGGTGATATGTGGCAAATCCGTCCGGAGCGTAAACCGTGATGCCTGTCGCTGAGTCAAGCATGATGGCCTTGATGAGGTTCTCAAGGGCTATGCCGCTATATTCCGTGTAACTGTCATCCGACTTGCTGGCGTTCGACAGCATGAACTGCGCGTGCTGCGCCATCCGCTCAAATTCTTCCAGTGAAAATACGCGGGAGGGTGCCGGGATATTTTCGGGGTTGTCACTCGGGTCGCCGGGATACGTTCCGGCGGTTATGATTTCTGTCTTATTCTCCGCGTCATCTCCATCGGAATCGAAACCTTCTATCGTCAGTAATGCAGTAGCATCGCGTCCCTTCTCCTTGTAGTCCAACCCGTACGGATTGAGTGTCTTGAGCAGGTTGTCTTCGCTGCTGGCCTCCCCATAATCTGTGACGTAGTGGCACCACTGGCAGCTGCCGAGAGTCGTGGTTTTCCCTCCTGAAGTGTAGGAACCACCACTGTGGCAGGTGGTGCAGCTGTCAAGTTTTGTGCCGACCGTGCTGGGATAGGTTGTCCGGAAAATGTTGGAGTCGATGTCCCCGTTGTGATTGTAAGCCGCAAAACCCACAGGAGCCGTAAATAAGACGAAAACCATTGCCAAGAGCACCGTCGTCCAGCTTCTCCAATTCATCGTTTTTCCTCCTTTCTCATAAGACACCTGGGAAGTGTGTCACATCCGCAAATAACTTCTCAACTCTCCCCTTTCTGCCAAAGATTATTGTCCCTCTGAATCTGGGTCAGTGACTGAACCACAAAGCCCCCTTTTTTGAGCTCTTGAAACCCGGCCGCCTCAGGATGAGATCGTAGGCTTTCAGTCCCCATCCCACAATTTGTCTGGCTTTATATGGCTATATCAATTTTGGCACAATGGTAGTTCACTCCCTGTATGCCGTCAAAGTAAAATTCACGTTGTGGAATCCATGTTGCTTTGTTTATCCTGGGCATTGCATGCAGCCATTGGGAGGAGGCATGCCACCTTGGTCACGCTATTTTGGCGCTTACATATAGAGGTCCTGATTCCATGCGCTTCCCTCGTTTATCTCTCCCTGGATCACCATCTTTGATCTGGACAAATGATCTGAGCTCAATTATTCGTTATGCCATAATTTACACAATTTCGGGTCGCTGTTGGGTCGTAAGTCCTTCCAATGAGAGAGGTTTGAATCGGTATTTTATCAGGACAATTGTGGTTTGGAGCCAAGGGGGAGCGAGAATGAAAATGCGTCTGATGTTTCTGGTTGGATTGTTGTCGTTACTGGTCACCTCTCCAGTCTCAGAGGCGCAAGACAAGTACGATGGGGAATATGGGAAGGGACCCAACCGATTCTCGCTGGCAACGGGGAGCCCTGGTGAACTTGGCTTGATCAAGGCTCTGGGCGATGCTTTCGCGTCGAAATTTAGCACCACTCTTCTGTGGAAGAAAGCAGGGTCCGGTGAATCGCTGATAGCACTGAAAGATAAGGCTGTTGATATGATCATGGTCCACGCCCCGGCAGCCGAGAAAAAGGCGGTGGAAGAGGGCTGGGGCACCAAACGGGTACTCATTGGATCCAACGAGTTCTTCATCGTGGGACCCGCCGATGACCCGGCGAAAATCTCCGACGCCAAAAGTGCTGAAGATGCTTACACTCGAATTGCCAATGTGAAGGCCAAGTTTTACTCGAGAGGCGACAACTCGGGCACGCACAAGAAAGAGATGAGTGTCTGGCAGAAGGCGGGCATTACACCTTCCGGCGACTGGTACGTTGTAACGAAGGATTTCATGATGGCCACCCTGAAGAGAGCCAATGATGAAAGTGGTTATTTCATGACGGACAGCAGCACCTGGGTGTCTGAAAAGAACAGCTTGCCCAAGCTCAAGATTCTCTTCAAAGGGGACAAGTTCCTCGTGAATACCTATCATGCACTTTGCCAGCCTGAAGGAGCCACGCCGGGGGCTCAGTGGGCAGCCAGGTTCATCGACTTTGTAGCTTCTGAAGATGGGCAAAAAATCATTCGTGATTACGGAAAGGATCGGTACGGCCAAGGACTGTATGACGACGCGGCTTATGCAAGACAATATGACGATTGAGCTGCTTTACGCGATTGCTCACCGCATCAGTAAAATATGCGGCTCAAGCTTGCCTTGTGAATTCCTGCCAAGAGCACGCAGGAATGATGGCCCTGGAGCTCAGTCACCTTGTTGTGCGGAACTTCACTTGAGGCCCGAGAGGCCTCGGTGGCATGCATGCCGGCGCCTTTCCTGGTGGAGTAGGGAGAGGAGAATTCCAACACTTCAGTGGAACAAGGAGATGAAGCATGATTAAAAAAGCAGTCTTGCTGGTCTTGGCGCTAGCCTTCCTCGCGGCATCGACAGCTCTATCGGCTCAGACGGCGGGCAGTACGGAACCCAAGGTGAAAGACCTCATCCTGGCGACCACCACGTCCACAGTGGACACGGGGTTGCTGGACGTCCTGGTGCCCGTCTTCGAAAAGAAAACGGGTTACCGCGTGAAGACCATCTCGGTTGGCACGGGGCAGGCCCTTGCCATGGGGGAAAAGGGGGAAGCCGACGTGCTCCTCACCCACGCAGAGGAAGCGGAGAAAAAACTGGTGGACTCCGGGGTGGTCATCAATTACCAACTGGTTATGCACAATGACTTCGTCATCGTGGGGCCCTCCGGTGACCCAGCGGGCATCAAGGGCAGGCCGAGCGCCGATGCCCTGAAGGCCGTCGCCGGTAAGGAAGCCCTGTTCATCTCCAGGGGGGATGATTCGGGGACCCACAAGAAGGAGCTTTCCATTTGGAAGAAGGCCGGCGTGACTCCCGCCAGCGCCAAGTGGTACCAGGAGTCGGGACAGGGCATGGGCGCGACGCTGCGCATGGCTTCTGAGAAGCAGGCTTACAGTCTCACGGACCGGGGGACCTACCTTGCCCAGAAGGTGAGCCTCAAGCTGGACATCCTGTCAGAAGGGGACAAGGCACTCCTTAACATCTACCACGTGATGCAGGTGAACCAGGAGAAGTTCACCAAGGTGAACGCCGAGGGGGCCAAGGCTTTCGTGGCCTTTATGATTGCCCCCGAAACCCAGAAGATCATCGGGGAATTCGGCAAGGAAAAATTCGGTTCGCCGCTCTTCTTTCCGGATGCTGGCAAGGAATTGAAATGACAAGTGTTACGGGTGCGAGGACAACGTGGGTGTGATCCTGGAAGGTTTGGTCGAAGCGATTCGCCTCCTGGTGACCGGGGACCCGGAAGTGCTGAGAATCACTCTTCTGACCCTGAAGGTGTCAGGCACGGCCACGATCATCAGCGTCCTCTTGGGGATTCCCGTCGGAACGATTCTGGCCTTGACCAGCTTCTTCGGGCGGGGGTTCCTGGTCAGCCTGGTCAACTTCGGAATGGGCCTGCCGCCCGTGGTGGTGGGCCTTGCCACCTGGCTCTGCCTGACGCGCTACGGCCCGCTTGGCATGTTCGGCCTCCTCTATTCCCCCACCGCCATGATCATCGCCCAAGCGGTCATCGCCTCACCCATCGTCGCCGGGTTCAGCCTGGCCGCCGTCCAGTCCATCAATCCCAAGCTCCGGCTCCAGATCCTTTCTCTGGGAGCGACGCGGCTTCAGTACCTTTTCCTGCTTCTCTGGGAGGCGAGGCTGGGAATTCTTGCCGCCGTCATCGCCGGGTTCGGAGGGGTCATCAGCGAGGTGGGGGCATCCATGATGGTGGGGGGGAACGTGCGGGGTTACAGCCGGGTACTGACCACGGCCACCGTGCTGGAAGTCTCCAAGGGGAGCTTTGAACTGGCCACGGCCCTCAGTATCATCCTCCTGCTCCTGAGTTTCGCCGTCATGGGGTCCATGAGCATGCTGCAGCAGAGGGGGCGAAGACCGTGAGTCCGCTCATCGCGGCTGAAAACCTCCGCCTGTCCTTTTCGGGTCGCGAAGTCTTCGCCATTGCATCCCTGGCCCTGCGGCGGGGGCAGGTGCTTGCCCTGGTGGGACCCAACGGGGCCGGGAAATCCAGCCTGCTGCTCACCCTCGCACTCCTCCAGCAGCCGACGGAGGGCAGGATCACCTTCGACGGCACTCCCGTCGGGAACAACAACCTCCTGAAGCTGAGAAGGCGGATGGCCGTGGTGTTCCAGGAGGCCCTGTTGCTCGACACGACGGTGCGGGCAAACATCACCATCCCCTTGCGGATCAGAGGCATTTCAAGTAGGGACATCGCTGCCAGGACCGACAGGTGGCTGAGGCGGTTCGGCATCGAACACCTGGCGCGAAGGCCCGCGAGGACCCTTTCCGGGGGTGAAGCCCAGAGGACGAGCCTGGCCAGGGCTTTCGCAATGGAGCCGGAGGTGCTCTTCCTGGACGAACCCTTCGCCTCCCTGGATTATCCCACCCGGAAGGCCCTGCTGGGTGATCTTGGCCCGATTCTGCAGGACATGAACATGACGACCCTTTTCGTGACCCACGATTATACGGAAATCCCGTACCTGGCCCGTCAGGTGGCCGTCCTCTTCGAAGGGCGGATCATCAAGTCCGGTCCCGTAAGGGAAGTCTTTGGAGATGAGCTCCTGGACCGGAAGGTCTCTGTTCCATGGGAAAGCTGCTGACAAGGGATATTTCGGACGACTGATGGGATGTAAGTGGCGCGATCCAGCCGATATCCAAGACCAATCTCGTGGAAAGGTCCACGCCTGCCAAGCGAAGAGAGATGTTCTTAAGACCCGTATCATCTCATGCCAATTGCATCAATGTAGATGAAATGCTCGTCCCCTTGACGATTGACCTGATTAAGCGCCTCTGGGCTTGAATTTGACCAAATGACCGTAATTGAGCCTGCCAGAATGAATGATAAAGTCGATCTCAGAACAAGTCTGGCTTCTACCGTTTGGGCTGGATTGGTCGTTCAATACGATGTTGGGTTTTTTATACATAGCAGCGTCCCAGTGCAGGCCATGATGAGACGCATCAAAGAAGGAGGAGGTCATGAAACTCAGCACCAGGAACATTCTTAAAGGTAAGGTTGTAGAAGTGAAAGAGGGCCAGGTGGCAGCGAAGGTGAAAGTTGACATCGGCGGAGGAAACTTCATAACCGCGACGATCACGGTTGATGCTATTCAGGAATTGGGTATCAAAGTGGGTGATGAAGTGTGTGCGCTCATCAAGGCAAGCAGTGTCATGATTGGGAAGGAATAACCATTAATCGGTGGAACAGGGCGGTTTCTCGGTATCGACCATTTCCGCAAATACCGTTCCTGTTCCCATCGAAAGCTATAACCTCTTCATCCTCCTTCCTGTTTCCCATTCATTCGCCGAACATCCAAAACGACTGAGGAAACACACACAACTCACTGCATCATGTAACGATGATGCCGCCAACAGTATCCCCTAACCAAGACCTGCTCTGCCAGAAGAGGGTCAGAGGTTACTCTCACGGGGCAAAATGCTCCTGCATGGCCTGCGTCCGCCGGGTGGCGGATGTTGTTAAATAAGATGATCTGATCCTGATGCGTTGAATTCGTTGTATCCGATACTTACGATGATCGATTGTCAAGGGAAGCACGGGCTTCCACACAATTCCAATTGGAGCTACCACCAAGATGTACCACCAAGATGTAAGAGAGTGGTTGAAGTCCTGTCAGAAAGTACCAGAAAAGCGGAGGGAGGAGATTTTGGCAAATAGGTGTAAATGGTCAGCACCATAAGGCGAGCTTGACTTGGTCTAACCCTCACCATATGATCGAATCTGCATGCTTCTCAATTCCCATGAAATCATTCAAGGAGATGATTGGGACAGATTCTCAAGTGCACTCAGTCGAAAGGTCGATAGCGAAATGTCAAAGTTGGTCAAGGAAGAGAGCGATACAGGGAGGCTTCACATTGAATCTCCCCTGATGGGCGAATCCCTGGTGAGCAAGGAGTTTCTCAGGCGGACCGAGGCGGTGGATTACTTCCGCATGCATCCCGACATCAATGTCATCAAGATCGGTGGGCAGAGTATCATTGACCGTGGGCGTAAGGCGATATTGCCCATCTTAGACGTGCTCATTGAGGCCAAGGAAAAGTACAAGATCATTCTCATGACAGGTGGGGGCACCCGGGCAAGGCACGTTTACAACATTGGAGTTGATTTGGGGATGCCCACCGGCGTGCTTTCCAAGTTGGGAGACAAGGTTTCCTGGCAGAATGCGGAGATGCTTAGCGTCCTCCTTTCAAAGCACGGGGGAGTGAAGATCGGGCATGGCGACAACCTGGAACAACTCACCATGTTCTGTCGGTTGGGGTATTTGCCCATCACTTATGGGATACCACCCTACGGCTTCTTTGAACACCCCGCGGAAATCGGGTCCATCCCTCCCCATCGCACTGACTGCGGAGCCTTCCTATTGGCGGAAAATATCGGCGCTCGCTCTCTCATTTTTCTCAAGGACGAGAAGGGACTGTTCGACTGCGACCCTAAGAAGGTTGAAGCATCTAAACGAGATGCTCTCAGATTCTTTGGGCGGGTTTCGGCGAAAGAACTCCTTGAGTTGGATCTGGACGACCTCATTGTCGAACGACCCATTCTCACCCTGCTTCAACGAGCGAAGTGCCTCAAGGAGCTCCAGATAATCGATGCACTGCATCATCCGGAGCACATCCTTGCGGCCCTGGAAGGGGAGCATGTTGGGACCATCATCTACAAAGAGGACTGATCTACGAGACGGGCAACCCCCAGGGGGGCTACCAATTCATCGAGCTGAGCTGCGGGAGGCGTAGGGACTCTACTCTTTTTCCTTTTCCTCCTTTTCTTCTTTTCCGGCCTTGAGACAGACCACCGTGCTTCCCGTGGCTTCCGCCAGCTGATCGAGTTCTTTTTTACGGATATGTTCGACGTAGATTTTCAGGTCGGTGCCATGGACGCCGACAACGCGGAAGCGGGGTTTCTTTTCACCCTTTTCAATTTTGCGCCTCTCGCGCACGAAGATTGTTGCCATATGCGTCTCCTTTTCAATGGTTGGATGTTTGGCAGAAACAGCTCCCTTTAGCCTTCTTCCAATATGAATATATATCCTTTAAACACATAGATCAATGAAAATCATGGCAGAGACAAAGAAATCACAGCGCCGCCCGCAGCAAGGAAAAAAGGACCGCTACATGCAACCGTCGATCCTGGTGGGCCTCTATACCAAGCCATCCTACGGCTATGAGTTGATTCAAACGATTCAGAGGTTTGGCTTCGTGGAGGGACAAGCCCCGCCGGGAATGATCTATCGTCACCTTCGGCAGTTGGAGGAAGATGGTCTGGTTTCCTCTGAATGGGTGACGGAGGGAGCTGGTCCGGCAAAGCGGATCTACCGGTTGACTGACGAAGGGAAGCAAATGCTCGCCATCTGGATAGAATACATGGAAAAACAGGCACGGAACCTGGATGATCTGATCAAGGAATACTACGAGATCAAGGAAAAAGAGCGCCAGGGACCGTGATGGTCCCCCAACAAGCGAAGTTCTACCCCTTTCCCGCTCTTCGCCTTTTCTCCCCCAACGACTCCCATACTCCATCTTCCACAGGCATAACTGCCAAGACAGCCCTGTTGCCCCAAAGACGCGGGCGCATCCACCCCTTGGTGATCACCGTGTGTTCAGGTGCGGGCACTCTGCTGTCCCGATCCAGGGAGACCGTAAAAATGTCCAATTTCGCAAGCTCCGACACGTTTACCCTGTCAGGGATACTGCGCAGGTTTCGAAATTCGATGAATCGTCCACTCCAGCCATCAGCCGTCAACCCAACTGCTGCGGCAGCCCCGATGATCCCCTGGTTGGTTCCGCCGTGGCCCGAAATATGAACACCGGACGAAGCCTTGAGGGCATCCTTCTGCTTGACGACCTGCCGTGTGCATCTGCGGCCGAAAGCAACCAACTCTGAGATTTCAGAGCCTTCCCCGAATGCCGCGCACAGTCCGGGGTCACTGCCCTCAAGCGCGTAGCGTTCAATATGCCTGACCGCCCTTGAGACAAGATCCCCAAACAGGGAAACATCCTCCACCTCAACCACCGCACATGCGCTGCTGTTGTGGGAGGTGTAAGGAATATCCTCATGCACCAGCAGCTGCTGGCGCACTACGCCCCAGAGTCGACAACCCTCGGGCAGTGCCTGTTCAAACCAACGAGCAAGTTTTCCCGTACCCCGATCCGCATTCGCATGGTCAGTGTCATCAAAGCCAATGTAAACTCGCATCACAGTCCTTCCCCACGGTCACATGAGTTGTCTCAACCATCAGAGCCGGTTCAGCAATTGGGCACCATAGCCGTCCGATTACCTCAATATTATATCAGTCTTGATACAACGCAATCTGCCATCAAGCGGGAGAAAAAGCAATCATAAAGGGACTCACAAGAAAGACTCGCAGGATTGGAATTTGGTTTCTGAAGCAAACCATAATTTGAATTGCCATGAGAATTGAATATGCTAGCATTTAAAAAGTGCGCTATTGTGCGGATCATACGGAGCCGCCAGAACATAACCTCTGGTGGAAGGGAGGTTTTCGTGGCTATGGTGGCGATTCTAATTGCGGTGGTTGTTCTCTACTATGTCGTGGATGTCATGCTGGGATCTTCACACTCAGTCTATAACAGCGAAATAGGCTATCCAAGCAGCCTTGAAGAAAAGATGAGATTCTCCCACCGTGAGTTCTTTGGGCGAGCGTTACCACTTGCCTTGGCAGCCGCAGGTTTTCCCTTTTTGGGAACCTGGCCTGTCGCTGCTTTTCTCATGCTGCTCGCTGCATTTCTACTTTTCTTTGTGGTCTTCAAGTAATTTTATGTTCTCTTATAAAATGCGCACGTCAATCCCTCTTAAGACAAATTAGTGGCAATAAACACACAAAGTCTCTTTTCCTGAGCGTAAGGGTAGGCTGGATGTGCGTAGGCAGCTGCCATTCCATTCTTTCGTGATGAAACGATTGGAACCTACTTTTGCTATAAACGTACTTGTGCTTGGAGTTCGTTTTCTTAATCTTGATACAAAATCAATACATGCTTCGGCACATCTTTCGACCAAAACAACTCAAGGAGGGGGATTCAAGAAACATGGATCCTGTATGCTATTCACCGATTGGTATCGTTCGGTCTCCCTTTAGTGAACTTCAAGGCATGCCTATCCAGCCGGGAGGAGCTCAAGGAATTCGAGGATCCGTTGAAATCAGGCATGATTTGGTACCTGGCCTTAAGGACTTGGAGGGATTTTCTCACATCATTCTAATCTACCATTTTCATCGCTCCAGAGGTTTCTCTCTGTGCATAAAACCTTTCTTGGATGATCACTATCACGGCGTATTCGCCACCAGAGCCCCAAATCGCCCCAATCCCATTGGCATTTCTATCGTGCGACTCGTAAGTATCGATGGACACGCCCTGCACATTGAGGATGTTGACATCCTCGATGGGACCCCTCTGCTGGATATTAAGCCCTATGTTCCAGAGTTTGATGTTCGGGAGCCTGCTCATATAGGGTGGCTCTTGGGGAGAGTTGAGGGGGTTGTGGAGTCCAGGGCCGATGAAAGATTTGATTTTACTCCTCTGGAGGAAGACTTCACATAGAGCCCTGAGCCTCTTCAGTCGGTCTGAATGACCACCGCAAAGGCGCTGAATGCTACCCACATGGTATCGTTCTCTTTGATATCCAGGGTTCGTTGGCTCTTTTCGGTAATGACGGAACATAACTCGGTGCCATCCGGGATGGTCACCACGATTTCCGTCGTCACCCTTCCCCTTGTGATGCGGCTGACCTTTCCAGAAAACTTGTTTTCGGCAGTGCAACGGGGCTCTTTCTCGCCCTTGAATAGCACGACCCATGGCGCTTTCACTTCTGCCGTGGCCACGCTGCCCGGCTTCAGGCCAAGTCGGGCGTGACTGTAATTGGTGATTACCGAGCAAACCCTGGCTCCTCCCAGCGACACCATTTCCACAATGGTCTGCACGTCACCGACTCGGACTGTATCGATTTTCCCGAAAAAAGCATTGCGCGCGCTTGTCTTCCTCTGGTTCTCCTTGTCGGCAAAATGCCTCGCGACCTCGCGAATTTCATCATCGGAAAACTCCACGTAGGAAGCTGCCAGGTTCGGCGTAGAGTGGCCGAGGATCTTTTGCACCACCGGCAGGGGAACGTTGCTCTGCATCAGTTCCACGGCCCTGGATCTTCTGATGGCTTCAGGGGTGCCCGATTCCCGCGGAATACCCGTGGCGTCAGCGCGCTCATAGAACTTGCGGCGCACATGGCCCGGGTCCACGCCGAGAGTCTTCCCTTGAAGCCCCCTGAACTGAAGATCCTGGAGTATCTTTCGGATGTCTGCCGACAGCAGTTCCGGGACCTGCACCTCGCGGAATGATGCGGCGTCGCCGGAGCCGGTCTTGCGCAGCCGGACAATATGATTGTCACAATCTAGATCAAGGTATGGATCGAGGCTCAGGACTTCATTCAATCTCGCGCCGGTGTAGCGAATAAGCAGGAATATCAAGAGGATTCGCATCCTGGACAATCTCAAATTGGGCTTCCGTGACGATTTCGCCCAGAGCCGAAAGGATTCCTCCAGACGCTGAAGCTGCAACGTATCAAGACACCGGGACGGGTCCGAACTGGAGACAATTCGGCCGTGGCCTTTGGCGGTGAGGATGCTGGGTGGCTGAACCATTTGAAATAGACTCCAATTCTGGGAAGAAATCGGTTGACAGACTCCACAAACTGGGTTACCAAACTAGCACGATTACCATAATACTCGTGTTATGTTTGACCGTCAACTAAAGATTGGCGGTGTGTGCCAGATCCATAAAGGGAGACGATCCATGAACAAGACGGCTGAAGTAGCGATTCCAGTGGATGAAGCCGCCAAGGCTGCCGGCAAGTCTGAGGGCGACTCAGCGGCCCAATCGTGGACGACCAGTCTACGGTTTGATCGGGTGGAACTAGCCGGTGCCTTCGGTGATTTGGGCACTTTGCTTCCAATCGTGGTGGGCATGATTCTCATCAACAAGTTGAGCCCGACGACGGTTTTCCTCTCATTCGGGCTGTTCTATCTCGTTACCGGCTTCTTTTACCGCCTGCCGGTGCCCGTGCAGCCCCTGAAGGCGGTGGGAGCCATTGCCATTGCCTATCCGGCTCAGATCACCGAGTCCGTTATTGGGGCGTCGGGCATCATTTTCGGCGCGATCCTCATCGTCCTGTATTTCACGCGCACGGTGGACACGCTCGCCAAGCTTTTTACACAACCCGTTGTCCGCGGCATCCAGCTCGCCCTGGGGCTGGTCTTTCTGAGAAAAGGAATAGAACTCATCGTTGACAGGAAACTTTTCCTCTCCGGAGCAGCGGGGATGTTCACCGAATACCAGATCAATCTCATCCTGGGGCTCGTCGTTTTCATGATGGTACTGGCCCTGCTCGACAACAAGAAAATGCCTGCCGCTCTGGCTGCTCTGGCAGTGGGGATTGGGGCTGGTTTAGTTCTGGGTGGTCAGGATGGTCTGCGCTTTTCTTTGGGCCCTACCGAGGTCCGTCTGGTGTCCCCCAGCTACCACGATTTCTGGATCGCTTTCATCATGCTCATTCTGCCGCAGATCCCCCTCACAATTGGCAATGCGTGTGTGGGAACCGCAGACACCTGTTCCATGCTGTTCCCCGGTGACCCGCTCCTGTCCAAAACGAGTGCGGGAAGATTCGCCTTTACCATGGGGCTTGCCAATTTCCCAGCGGGTTTTTTCGGAGCGGTTCCTATGTGCCATGGAACCGGTGGACTGGCGGCCCACTACCGGTTTGGAGCTAGAACCGGCGGGGCACCGATCATGATCGGCGCACTGTTCGTTGTAATGGCACTGGCCTTTGGGGAACTCGGCTTCAGTATCCTTGCGATCATCCCCAATTCGGTGCTGGGCGTGCTGCTCATCTTTGCCGGTCTTGAGCTCTGCCCGCTGATCAGGAGCCTCAAAACCAACGAAGAATACTTCGTGGCCCTGCTGATCAGCGGCATTTCCTTGGCTGTGCCCAATATGGCTTGGGCTTTCGGTATCGGGATTCTGATCGATGTCTTTATTCGGAAAGCAAAAATCAAAATTTAATCGATCTTGGAACGGATCGCTAGACACGGCCAGCGAAATCGAGCAGATAAATATAGGATGCTGGGAAAACAAGATCAAGCTTTTCGCTCTCTCGATAATGGGACGGTGATGGCGTGGTGGTGACGCGCAACTCGGGATTGATGGTGGCGTCTTGGTGGTGCAAGAGAATTAAAACTTGCTCTGGAAGCGGATTTGCGGTTTGAGGCGCGGGTTCAACTTTCGCCTGCCTTTGTTGCAGGACTCTGACGAAAGACCTGCACAAACCTCCGTACCTGGCGCAGTTGGTTTCAGGGAGACAAGCCAAATGGTCGCTTAGTCAATTGGGGTTTGTTGCCTTGGGAGCAGGGGAAGGGGGGGTCCGTTCGTGCGTTTCACATGGTCCCAAAGTGGACCATTTCTGACGGCCAGAAAGGTGGCCCATTTTCAACGACAAATCACATTGGCCCGAAACAGGTGGATCCTGAACACTCTGGGTGACCTATGGTGTGCTGGATTGGCTTGGCGCATTGCTTAAAGGGGCTCTTGATGCCGGCAGGAACGAGTCCGGCCTTCGGCACTACTTCATTACACATGATAAGCGATAGTACAGACCTTGTGAGCGGTAATTGTGTCTACCTTAGTCATCTCCTCTTGGGTGACTTCTTGTTTCTGGCTTGCAGCAATCGCAACGTGGAATCAAGCACTTACAGCACACAAGTCAGGTGCCTTTTCAGGTGCCTTTTGTGTCTGAGAGTAGGGGGAGTTCAATCGGTTTCAAAGGAGTCAATGCAGGAATATCAGTGGTTTAGAAGGGTGGAACGGTCTCCCCTATGGCCTTTCACGCCGGCAACACCGGTTCAAATCCGGTTGGGGACGCCA
>CAZURN010000045.1:0-20788 GCA_964623165.1 uncultured Syntrophobacteraceae bacterium | reverse complement strand
CCCTGAATGCCGCGGGCTATGCCGACTACCCGCTGATCGCCTATCATTTTCAAAACGTGTCGACGGTTTCACCAGACTGGATCCCCGTCTTTTACTCGATAGCCATGGGAGTGGATGCGGTGGCAGCCCTCGTCTTCGGACGATTCTTCGACCTCAGGGGAATACCGGTGCTTGTCGTTTCCGTCGGCATTTCAGCGTTTTTCGCTCCGCTCGTCTTCCTGGGAGGATTTTATGCTGGCCTTGCCGGCGTGGCCTTGTGGGGTGTGGGCATGGGTGCGCAGGAGTCCATCATGAGGGCGGCGATTGCGGGCATGGTTTCCGCTGACAAGCGCGGGACGGCATACGGGATATTCAACTCCGGTTACGGTGTTTTCTGGTTTGTGGGAAGCGCCTTGATGGGGTTATTGTACGACTTTTCCGTTGCATCTCTCGTTGCCTTTTCCATGCTCACTCAGCTCACCTCGGTTCCGCTGCTCATTCTGGTTGGAAAGAAGCGCTGGTCCCGGTGATTGTCCGTGGCCGAACGGCAGATCAAGTCCTCAAAACCCTCGGTGACGACTTCTTTCGACCTGCAGCCGCAAATCCACTCCGGCCGCTGAGGGCGGCGACTTGCTGCCCATTGGCGCTTTCCGCCGCCACCCCGCTGCCAATTGTGTTCGCCATGACGGTAAGTTACGAAACCGTAACCCCCTTTCGCATCCCTTATCCCACTGATCAACTCCGGCGAGAACTTGCTTCCCGTTTCTTCACCCGGAATCTGCCGACGCTGCGCGGCCATGAAGAGCTATTGGATGCCGGTGAGGCAGCGCGCCGGGTTGAAGGCCGGATTCGAAGCATGGGATCGAATATCCGCATCGGACGGAGATCCTCCAGCTATTCCGGCAGTTGAAGAATTGCTCCCTTAGACCCCGAGGTCACCAGGTGGGCATAACGAGCCATGCATCCGCCCTTGATGCGAGGCTCAGGCGGTCGCCATGATTCTCTGCGTCTCTGCAGAGTTGCCCCATCAACCAGCAGTTCGAGCTTCTTGTTGGGGATGTCGATGAGAACATGATCTCCCTCTTCGACGAGTGCGATTGGCCCGCCCACAGCAGCCTCGGGAGATACATGCCCGATGGCGGCGCCTGTCGTGCCTCCACTGAACCTGCCATCGGTCACCAGTGCAACGTCTTTGCCCAACCCCATGCCGATGATTGCTGCCGTGGGTGTGAGCATTTCCTGCATCCCCGGACCTCCCTTGGGGCCCTCGTAGCGGATGACAACCACGTCTCCGGGCCGGATGAGTCCTCCCAGAATGGCTGTTGCCGCGGATGTTTCACTGTCGAACACACGGGCGCAGCGAGTCTGCTGAAGCATCTCCGGGGCAACTGCGGATTGTTTGACCACTGCGCCCTCGGGAGCCAAGTTGCCGTAAAGAATCGCGATACCGCCCACCTCATGGTACGGCTGGTCAATCGGACGGATGATGTCATAGTCTCTAACCTTCACACGCTCCAGGTTCTCTCCCACCGTTTTGCCTGTGACCGTTGGGGCAACCAGGCGAATGAGGTCTCGCGAAGACAGCTCCTTCATCACGGCTTGCACCCCCCCTGCAGAGTCCAAATCTTCCAGGAAATGCGGGCCTCCAGGGCGCAAACTGCAAAGGTGCGGGATGCGAGCGCTGATTGTGTTGAAAAGGTCGAGGTCGAGATTGATCCCAGCCTCATTGGCGATGGCGGGTACATGGAGAACAGTATTGGTGGAACACCCCAGGGCCATATCCACGGCGATGGCATTCTCGAAGGCAGCGCGAGTCGCAATGTCTCGTGGGCAGGTGTTTCGTTTAACCAAATCCATGACTTGTGCACCGGCATGCTTTGCCAGACGAACTCGAGCCGCTGTGACGGCCGGGATGGTTCCATTGCCCGGCAGGGCCATTCCCAGAGCCTCGGAGAGACAGTTCATGGAGTTTGCTGTAAACATGCCGGCACAGGAACCGCACCCAGGACAAGCATCGTCCTCGAGTTCCTCCAGTTCGTGAGCCGAAATCTGCCCGGCTTTAAAGCTCCCGACCGCTTCAAACACGGAAACAAGGTCCACCTGCTTTTGGCCCACACGCCCAGCCAACATTGGCCCGCCGCTTACCAGAATGGCGGGAATGTTCAGCCGCAGGGCGGCCATGAGCATCCCTGGGATAACCTTATCGCAGTTGGGAATGAGGACCAGGCCGTCGAAGGGGTGAGCCATGGCCATCATTTCCACGGAGTCCGCGATGAGCTCCCTGCTTGCCAATGAATAGCGCATGCCTGCATGATTCATGGCGATGCCGTCACAGATCCCGATCGTGCTGAATTCTATGGGGGTTCCTCCGGCAAGGCGCACCCCGGCTTTGACCGCTGCCGCAATCTTTGGAAGATCGACATGCCCCGGAATGATCTCATTGGCGGAATTGGCGATTCCGATCAGAGGCCGGTCGAGTTCGTCCTGGGTGTACCCCATGGCCTTAAACAGTGAACGGTGGGGAGCTTTTTCCACCCCTTTCTTTATGACGTCGCTGCGCATCTTGTCTGCCTCCTGTCCATGGAGATTGGATCTTGCGTCTCGGGAATGGCGGCACTCCAGCTTCCGTGCCTGCTGAGGGTCCCCTGAGAGTGCAAAATCTCCGGAGTCTGTGTCCATAAAAAAGGCCCCATCGGATTGGCCTCCGAAGGAGCTCTGAGGAAAATGCCAATCAGCCGCGACTCCCACCGCAAGCATTGTTCTCAGTAAGAGTCATCAACCTTGTCAGGTGGTTTCTGGTGGACCCCATCACCAAAGTACATCTTTCGCGATTATTTACCAAACCACGCGTCTCGAATCAACATCGATTGTTTCTTTACGCGTGGAATCAGGTATCACGGGGCTGTGTAATGAGAGAGTGAGTCCTCCATTAGAGGTAGAATTTCACGTTGTTGAAAAAAACGCTTCTTCCCCTTGACATTGGGTGATGGAAGAGCCAAGGTCATTTCAAAAGGGTGATGAAGTCCACCAAAAATGCTCCACCCCGCGGGGGGCGTGAGATGATGACTTCTGTCCAATGGACAGGAGTCATTTTTTTTGGGGACTTATCTGGAAAAGGAGGCCTGGCATGAGAGAATTTGATGAACTCATCCAAAAAAAGGGATTGCCCCGCGTGGGGCAATCGGTGCGCAGCAAGGACTTTGGCACTCTTTGGCGCGTCATGCAAAAAAGCGAACTGTGGCTACCCATCACTGATGACCCTGAGACTGGGGAGCCTCGAATGGTTCCTGCGATTCACTTGACTTACTGGCGAGTACAGGAGGGCGTGATACCCGGCGTCGGGAAGACGATGGGATACACTTACACCCTTTATGACAACACTTTCGAGACTCATTGGGAGATCGTGCCCTGAATAAGGAAGTCAGTGTGCCACTGTACCTGGAAAGTTCCCGACAGACACCATCAAGGCTGTGAAACCTCATGAAAACCCCAGGGCAATTCTTTTGCAGTGAACCGGAAAGGAGGTGTGGCGTTCTGAAAGGTCAAACTGGATCCATCTGACCAAGTGGTGCTCTTCCCCCTATATCTTCACTATCCACGAAGAATGATATCGGCTGCAGTGATTTGGGTTCCCAGACCTCCGTGTTCCGGTTCAATTGAAATCCACCAATTTCAAAGAAATTCAGCACTTCGAAGGCATGTGACCAAATGAAACAAAGGAGGGATAACATGACGGCGAAGTATGACCCTACCAAACAGGAAGATTGGCAGATTTCGGAGATTGCCGAGGAGGCCCTCAATTTTGACGCACAGTGCGAAAAAATTGGAATATTGCCCGAAGAGCGCATCCCTTATGGGCGGAAGATCGGCAAGGTTGACTACATGGCCATCAAGGAGCGCCTGAAGGACAAGAAGGACGGCTATTACATCGACGTTACGGCCATCGTCCCCACTCCTTTGGGGGAAGGAAAGACCACCACCACCATGGGGCTCATCGAGGGCCTGGGAAAGCGCGGGATCCACGTGGGTGGTGCCGTCCGCCAGCCTTCGGGAGGCCCAAGCATGAACATCAAGGGTTCCGCCGCGGGTGGTGGCATCTCCCAGCTCATACCCCTCACCGACTTCACCCTGGGACTCACCGGGGACATCAACGCGGTCATGATCGCCCATAACCTGGCCATGGTGGCGGTAACCTCGCGGCTGCAGCACGAATTCAACTACGACGATGAACAACTGGCCAAGATTCCCCTCAAGCGCTTGAACATCGATCCCAAAAATGTGTCAATGGGCTGGGTCTTTGACCTGTGTGCCCAGGCCCTGCGTCACATCACCATCGGCCAAGGCACCAAGATGGACGGATTTACCATGAGCTCCAGCTTTGCCATCGCCGTAGCGTCGGAAGTGATGGCGTGCCTCTCCATGTTCAGCGACTTGGCTGACCTGCGCAAGCGTCTGGGTGAGATCACTGTGGCCTACGACAAGAAGGGCAACCCAGTGACCACAGAAGACTTGGAATGCGCCGGGGCCATGACCGCCTGGATGGCGAAATCCATCAACCCCACCTTGTGTGCCACCGTGGAATATCAACCGGTCCTGGTGCATGCCGGGCCCTTCGGCAACATCGCCGTGGCCCAGTCATCCATTGTCGCCGACCAGATCGGCCTCAAGCTCTTCGACTACCACGTCACCGAGTCCGGCTTCGGTGCCGACCTCGGGTTCGAGAAGTTCTGGAATGTGAAATGCCGGGTCAGCGGCCTCAAACCCAACGTGGCCGTGATCACCACCACGGTGCGCGGGTTGAAGTCTCACGGGATTAACGCTGGAGCGTTGCCGTGCCCTCCTGGAAAGCCTCTCCCTGCGGAATATTTCACGTGCACTCCCCAGACTATGGCCTGGCTGGAGGACGGGATCAGCAACATGGTCCACTGCATCAACATCGTCAAAAAGGCGGGAATCAAACCGGTGGTCTGCATCAATGTGTTCCCCACGGACAAGGAAGAAGAAATCAAAATGGTCAAGAGCTACGCAGAACAAGTTGGTGCCCGGGCACCGGTGTCCCGGCACTGGCAGTTCGGCGGCGACGGCGCCCTTGAGTTTGCGGATGCAGTGATGGACGCCTGCAAGGAGAAGGTGGACTTCAAGCTCCTCTATCCCAACGAGATGCCGCTCCGCCAGCGGATTGAGACCATCGCCCGGGAAGTGTATGGTGCCGACGGGGTGACCTACACGCCCGAGGCCGAGGCCAAGGCGAAACGGTTTGAAGCCGATCCTAAATACAATGAATATGCCACCATGATGGTGAAGACGCACCTGAGCCTGAGCCATGACCCCACCAAAAAGGGTGTGCCCAAGGGTTGGTTGCTGGCGGTCCGGGACTTCCTGCTTTACAGCGGCGCCAAATATATCTGCCCGTGCACCGGAACCATCAGCCTGATGCCAGGCACCAGCTCCAACCCGGCCTTCCGGAGGGTGGACGTGAATCTCAAGACCGGGAAGCCGACCGGGCTGTTCTAAATTTCGGTGAGTCATTGAGGGAGCAATACTCAAGAGAGGTGAATCGCAATGTGAGGGTCTGAGCATAGGGTTCGGCACTTCACGGCGAGATGGTCTGGTTCGTTGGTTCCATTTGTTCTTAATCAATGGTGGATGTGCTTCATGTCCATCCGCCGTGACCGTTGAGAGGAGGGTTGAGCCATGAGCTACTGAGTCAATGAGGAACAGATCAAAAGCTGCGACCGTTCAAAACCTAACAGGAATGCTCGAAGGAGGGACCCAATGAACGTTTCTGGATTCAACATCATCGGATTCGCATTGTTGTGCGGTTTGGCAGGTGTGGGCTACAGTCTGGCCACCATTTACTGGGTGCTCAAGCAAGATACGGGCACCCCCCGGATGCAGGAAATCAATGCTGCCGTGTTGGAGGGTGGGAATGCGTTCCTGAATCGTGAGTATAAGACCGCTGCCGTGGTTGGTCTGGTCCTCTTTGGGCTGCTTTTTGCGCTGGGGAAATATGTGGCTGTGGGCTTTCTCATCGGGGCCATCGGCTCCGCAGTGTGCGGTTGGATCGGCATGCAGGTCGCCATCCGCAGCAACGTTCGGGTGGCCCAGGCAGCCTTCAAGGGTATGTCCAACGCCTTGGCCGTCGCCTTTCGCGGCGGATCGGTCACGGGGCTCCTGGTGGTGGGGTTGGCCCTGGTGAGTGTGGCGGGATACTTCTACGTCGTCTCCATGTTTGATTCCGAACACGCCATGTACGATCTCGTCGGGCTGGGTTTTGGCTGTTCATTGATTTCGGTCTTTGCCCGGGTGGGGGGTGGCATTTACACCAAAGCCGCGGATGTTGGCGCCGATTTGGTTGGAAAAGTGGAGGCTGGGATTCCGGAGGACGACCCGCGAAACCCAGCGGTCATCGCCGACAATGTGGGCGACAACGTGGGCGATTGCGCCGGGATGGCTGCCGATCTCTATGAGACTTACGTCGTCACCGTGGTAGCCTCGATGCTGCTGGCTCACACGGTTTACGGGCATGACAAACCGATGGCCGTCCTCTTTCCCCTGCTCATTGGAGGCGTTGCCATCGTCGCCTCGATCATCGGTACCTTTTTTGTGAGGTTGGGTCCGTCCAGGTACATCATGGGAGCGCTTTATAAGGGGTTCGGCGCCTCGGGAATTCTCGCAGCCATCGGCTTCTATCCCCTGGCCAATCGGTTCATGGCGGATGTGGCCTCGAAGGAGGGCTTCATCATTCCCCCTCTGAATGTATTCCTCCTGGCCTGCATAGGAGTGCTGCTCACGTTCCTCATCGTCATGATCACCGAGTACTTCACTTCCAAGAGCTTCACTCCGGTGAAATCCATCGCCAAGGCTTCCAGCACCGGCCACGGCACCAATATCATTCAGGGTCTTGCCATCTCTCTGAAATCCACGGCCCCTCCCGTCCTGGTGATCTCAGCCGCCATACTGGGAGCATTCCATCTGGGCGGCGGTTTCGATCACACCAGCTCCGGTCTTTATGCGATTTCCCTTTCCGCTGTGGCGATGCTGTCCATGACCGGTATAGTTGTGGCCATCGATTCATACGGACCAATCACCGATAATGCCGGCGGCATCGCCGAGATGGCCCCCTTGCCGCCGGAGATCAGGGAAACGACGGACCCGCTCGATGCGGTGGGGAACACCACCAAGGCGGTCACCAAAGGCTATGCGATCGGCTCCGCAGCCCTGGCTGCACTGGTGCTCTTCGCCGAGTATTCCCGTTCATTTCCTGGTGGTATGAGCTTCGAGGTCTCAGACCCGCGAATGCTGGCCGGATTGTTCATCGGCGGGCTTCTGCCGTACATCTTTTCTGCCTTGTGCATGGAAGCGGTGGGCAAGGCGGCAGGCGGGGTGGTCGAGGAGGTGCGAAGGCAATTCAGAGAAATCCCTGGACTCATGGACGGCACGGCCAAAGCCGAGTACGGAACTTGTGTGGACATCGTGACCAAGGCGGCGTTGAAACAAATGATGGCGCCAGCTGCCATTCCAGTCCTCGTGCCCGTTATTGTGGCCTTCACCCCCGGTCTTGGCCCCATAGCGCTGGGCGGAATGCTCATCGGCACCATCGTGACGGGACTCTTTGTGGCTGTTTCCATGACGTCGGGAGGAGCTGCCTGGGATAATGCCAAGAAAGCCATCGAAGACGGACTTTACGGTGGCAAGGGGTCAGACGCACACAAGGCAGCAGTCACCGGAGATACGGTCGGCGACCCATACAAAGACACGGCCGGTCCGGCCATCAACCCCATGATCAAGGTGGTCAATATCGTCGCATTGCTTCTTATTCCTTTGTTGTTGAAGTAGCTTGTCGAATCCCTGGACATGATTTTCATCATCCGTGTCGAAGGCTTAAAGCCACAGTGAGTCGCAACGCGGCTTCGAAAGTGGGAGAAGCCTGATCAATTTTCGAATCAACCACAAGTTTCAAACCCGTGGACACGCCCGGACATCCCTCCAGGCCGATCCTCTTCTTCTTTGGAACGGGCGGGCCTGTCCCACGGGTTTGTTATCTCCAGCCTTTATAATCCGTGGAAGTCGAATTCATCACTCGGGGCTTGGGCAACCCATAGGGAGGATGGTCTTCTTCCATTTTTTTTCCGGCGAAATACAACAGCGGAGCGGGCATCGTGAAACCACTCGAGGGGGTTCATCGGCTCATCGCTGAGCTTGATTGCTTGGAGACTGGTGAAGAAGCGGCTTCAAGCCTCGTAGATTATGGTCCCGATGCCATCAAGCCTTTGCGCGCATTCCTTCTTGAGGGAAAGCCCCGCAAAATATTCCAGCCGCGCTTCTGGGCGGTCCAGGCACTGGCTCGCCTTGGAGCGAAGGAAATTCTGTTCGAGTACCTCTCCCAGGCGAGAGAAATTCCCGATCCTGAGGAGCGTTTCGGCGAGGAGGCGGTGGAGAGTGCAGCTGCCCGATCGCTTGCCGCATGGCCTGCTGAGGAGATGTTTCAGTCTTTGCTCAAGCTTTCGGAACGGCGCATGCTGAATGGTCTCATTGAAGCCCTTGCCGCATATGAACGTCCTGAGACCATTCCCTATTTCGAGCGCGCTCTTGAAGATGATTTTTACAGGGCCGCCGCGGAAAGGGCTTTCAGAAAACTCGGCCGACTCTCCTGTCCCACGCTGATACAGTCTGCCGTGACGCCCCAACCGGACTCATGCCAGGAAACCCCCTCCAGTCTGGAACGGCGTCGAAGTGCCGTGAAGCTGTTGAATGAAATCGAGATGAGCCCGGAATATTGGCCCAGCCTGCAGAGACTGCTCCATGAATCGGATGGCGAGCTTGTGGTGGGTGCTTCAAGACTGGGGGTGAGCTTTGCATCCGGAGAGGACCGAATAACCATGGCGCACAGGCTCATTGCCCTATTGGCTTCGGGGCCTTGGCACTTGCAGGAGGATATCGAGCGGCTGCTGGTTGCATTGAAGGATGAATCCGCCGAAGGGGTCAACAACGAGATTGCAGGGAGAATGGCGCAACCGGAAGACGTGCGTGTGAGGGATGAGCGCTTGCGAGCCCTGCTGAAAGTGAGGCGTCGGTTCGAAGGGGCATGAGCTGGTTTGGCGGTGGGTACCAGGTCGGGAGGAGCCAGTCTCAAGGGAAAGATGGAACCGAGACCTTCGAAACAAGCCAGCGCACAGATTGACAATGCCTTTTGAAAGGATATATAAGATTATCGTGGTGATGGAGTCCACCCAGGAATGCCGTCACGGCTGATGACTCCTATCCGGGCAAAGATCTGCGGGTAGGAGCCTGAATGTGGCCAGGCAAGCTCCTGCCAGCAAGACTGGAGGAGCTTTTTTTTATGGATTTTCGCATCCGGCGTCCGATCTCGGCACCCTCGATGAACCAGCGTAGCCATCGAGAGGCCACCGAGGCGACGACCTCATTCAATCCGCCTCTTCCTTTCGATTCCTCTCCGACCCGGTTCAGCGGCGGCGCCCGGTTACAGGAGGAGAAACACCTCGAATCCAGAAACCCCGAGAGCCAGTCGGGAGTTCTTGGTTCCGCGCCTTTCCGCAGCATACTCTTTTCAAGGAATGAAGATGGCGAGGAAAAAGAAACACCCGAAGCGCCCGCCTTTTTCCCCGACTTGAACCTTGACCAGATCATAGACGCCATCACATCCGGCAGGGACGAATATGATCTGAAGCCATTCTACTATACCTCTTTGAAGGATGTCGGGACAATCACCTATCGCCACGAGGTCATGCGAGACCTGGAAAACAAAATCCTCTTCGAGTGCATACAATCATTTTCAGAGAAGATGCGCAGAATGCGCGAACATCTTGCCCAGGCAGCCAAGCTCTATTACAGGCTTCAGAAGGAAAGGTGGTTTCTGGAAGCAGTGGAAATCTACTGCGAAGCCGTGACCAGCCTGATGAATGACCTGTCCCTTGTGGATCTTGAATCGTGTGGATTCCTGGCATTCCGTGAATATCTGGGTAGTTACGTCGAGTCTGATCGGTTTGCTTTCCTCTTTCAGGAAACAAAGGAGATCCTGGCTGATCTGTCCTCGGTGAAATATTGTCTCCTCATCAAGGGGAATGGCGTCAAAGTCCGCAGGTATGAATCTGAAACGGATTACAGCGCCGAGGTTGAGGAAACCTTCGAGAAATTCAAACAAGCGGCAGTCAAGGATTACCGCGTCAAGTTCTCGAATTGGCCGCAGATGAACCATGTGGAAGCCGGGATCCTGGATTTGGTGGCCCGATTGTATCCAGACATATTCTCACATCTGGATCGTTATTGCGCTCTCAATGCCGATTATCTGGATGAAACCATCGGTCTCTTTGACCGCGAGATACAGTTCTACGTCGCCTACCTGGAACATGTCGCAAAATTCCGGCAAACGGGGCTCCACTTTTGCTACCCGCGGATTTCTGATGAAGCCAAGGAAGTCTATAGTTATGAAGGATTTGATTTGGCGCTCGCCAACAAACTGCTTTCCGAAAAGTCCCCTGTGGTGTGCAATGATTTTTACCTGAAAGGCAACGAGCGCATCTTCGTCGTCACCGGTCCCAACCAGGGTGGCAAGACAACTTTCGCGCGCACTTTCGGGCAGTTGCATTATCTGGCCGGTTTGGGTTGTCCCGTCCCGGGCAGGGCAGCCCAACTGTTTCTATTTGACAGGCTCTTCACACATTTTGAAAGGGAAGAGGACATCAAGAATCTCAGGGGCAAGTTGCAGGATGATTTGATGAGAGTTTACCATATCCTGAACCAGGCCACGTCGAAGAGCATTGTCCTGATGAACGAGATTTTTACTTCGACAACATTGAATGATGCCGTTTTTCTAAGCAAGAACATTATGGATCGAATATCTGAACTGGATTTGCTTTGTGTATGGGTGACATTTATAGATGAACTATCATGTTTGAACGATAAAATCGTGAGTGTGGTCAGTACCATTAGTCCTGAAAATCCCGCATTGAGAACATACAAGATTGTTAGAAAGGCTGCCGATGGACTTTCATACGCAATTTCAATTGCTGAAAAATACCAGCTCACATACGAATTGATAAAGGAGCGAATAAAATCATGAAGGCATTTCTCATGCATAAAGATGCAGATTTCGACATGCAGAAAGAATTGCCATGGAATTCAGAAGCATTGATACAAGATATGGAGTTGAATACACTGTTTAATGCTATGGCACTTGGTGACAGATTTGTATTTGATGTGGCAAAAAGAGCAGTTCTTTCAAGCTTGATGGATTCTGAGTCAATCGTATATCGCCAGAATATTCTCAAAGACTGCCTCAAAAATCCTTCAATTGTAAGACAAATTTATGACATTACCATAGAGTCGATTGAGCGCAGGAAAGGTCAATACTGGAGTATTTTTGGTAGGTATCCAGGAACGATACTGCACGGTTCAATAGAAATGATGCACGTATTTGTTGACCTGCTGAGACGATTGATGAGTATCGCCCACGAGCACGCCGATAAGTTTAATTCGGCAGGGTTCGCATCGTTCTTCACCATGATCAAGAGAGAACTTTCCGAGGAGTATTTCGGCACCGTCCAGGACCACCTGCGGGAGCTCAGATTTCGCAACGGTGTTCTGGTCAGCGCTCAATTGGGAGCAGGCAATAAGGGCACGGATTATGTACTGCGTAAACCGCAAGACAAAAGGGAAGGTTGGATGAAGCGGATCTTTGCCGCGAAACCGCCCGTGTACTCCTTTTATATCGCCGATCGCGACGAAAACGGTGCGAGGGCTCTTTCAGAATTGAGGGACAGGGGAATCAACCAGGTCGCCAATGCGCTTGCCCAGTCGAGTGAGCATATTCTAAGCTTTTTCAACATGCTGCGTACCGAACTGGCTTTCTATATCGGATGCTTGAATTTGCACGAGCAGCTTGCCAGAAAGGGCGAACCCATGTCCTTTCCTCAGCCCGTCGCTTCAAGCCAGCGGAGGCATTCTTTTTCCGAATTGTACGATGTGTGTCTGGCATTGACCATGGAGCAAAAGGTTGTGGGCAACGATGTCAGTGCGGACCATAGAGACCTTGTCATCATCACCGGTGCCAATCAGGGTGGCAAATCGACTTTCTTGCGGAGCATAGGGTTGTCCCAATTGATGATGCAATGCGGCATGTTTGTGCCCGCTGAGTCTTTCCGTGCCAACATCTGCGAGGGCCTTTTCACGCATTACAAAAGGGAAGAGGACGTCACAATGAGTAGCGGTAAGCTCGACGAAGAACTTAGCAGGATGAGCCATATCGTGGACAATTTGAGGGCTAACTCGATGGTGCTGTTCAATGAATCATTCGCCGCGACCAACGAGAGGGAAGGCTCGGAGATTGCGAGGCAGATCATCACCGCACTGGTGGAGAAGCGGATCAAGGTGTTCTTTGTCACCCATTTGTATGACTTTGCCCACGGCATATACAGGAAGGATATGGAAAACGCCGTTTTCCTGAGGGCCGAGAGGCAAGCGGACGGTGGGCGGACTTTCAGGACGATCGAAGGCCAACCCTTGCAGACGAGCTATGGCGAGGATCTCTACAACAACGTCTTTGGAATGGAACATTGAAGGTGCCCAATCCGCTGGATTCACCAATCATCACACCATGGCCATGTGGTTTGACGAGGATATAGAAGCGGCACTCTTCAGCAAGAGGCTTTCCTGTTCAGCTACCATCTGATCCAGCATTATCAGGCGGCTTCCCTTCAGAATTCTCCAGAGCCCTGCGAAGGTTCTCGACACGATTCAAGATTACCCCGACCATTCTGTCCAACTCGATTCCTGATTCTTCCGGGATTTCTCCATAGCCCCGAATCCGCTTGGCCTTTGCTTCTATGAGCGCCAGTTCCATGAAAAGGAGCCTCGTGGTGATCATGCGAAGGGCTTTGGTCCTGGGTTCCCGAGGAGGGATGGCGAGGTCTTCGAGAGTCCGAGCCATTAGGGACCTGATCGCGGTGATCTGTTCTTTGATCAGCGCATTTTGCGCGGGAGTGAGGTCGTCGACGAAATGTCTGAAAAGGCATGACTTGTTCGGGGTGAGAAGGGTCTCTATGCCGGAGAGCGATTCGTCCATCTGCTCCATGGTGATGAGGAGATGGTTCTTGTGACCTTCATTCAGCTTGACCATTACCGGAGATGCTCCATGACGAATAATCCAATGCAAAAGGGATCGATAGCATGATCGGCGTTATCCCAACCTTCAAGTTTCCAAATCCCAAGCAGAGGAAACCTGCCTCGCGCCCACATTGTGGATGAGCCCCCGAACCCAGGCATCTTCCTCATCACGGTTCTGAGTATGCCCCCGACGGGCATCCCGCTTCATGACGTAGCTGCGCATGTCCTCGGCGATTTCGGAAAACCTCCTTGAAGCCTCAGCAACGAGGAACGAGATTGTCTCGTGCGAGGCCGGACCCTTGCCCAGCATCGCCAGATGGGGCAAACAGATCCCTTGCGATGAAGCGTATGTTCGACGCCCTTCGGGAGTCTCCAGAAACGAGGCCAACTCCTCAAGGGAATTCTTCTGGCACTCCTGCACGAGGCGGCACACGTGACAGCTTCTGGCATCCTTGACGAGGGTCAGGATAGTCGCGCCTGTGTCGGTTCCCCCTGACCTCAGTTGGGTGAGTTCGGCCGAGAGACGATCCATGAGCACCGGATACCCTTGGGACAGGCCATGGGGCGCGGCGATCTTGGCAAGTTGCCATGTGTGGAGGGGGCAAAAGCCCAATGAAGCCGCGTAAGATTTCTGAGCATTCTCATGGGTGGCGAGGGCGAACTGCCATTGGCTGAAGAAGTCGAAAGCCACCTTGACCATGCAGTCGCATACAGGACAGCCCCGGGTTCGGAAATCCAAGGACGGCTTATCCCTGGATGCTTGAATGACCATTTCATCCAGTGCCGATGGACCCATTGCGGGTAGTTCCACCTCGGCAGGCCCATGCATCGTGAGCCCCAAATTCCGGTCAAATGACCGATGAGCTGTGAAGCGCGGGTGATGTAATTGATCATATATTGCGCCGAGCCTCTTCTCGATGGTCATGAGCTCTCTTGCCTGCCTCAGAAGCTCGGTTTCATCGAGTTCGGTGGATCGCCACTGGCCATCGATGCCCCGCTGGAGCTTCCTCCCGTTCATGGCCTCCAAGAATCGCAACTCCATCGCACCCGCGCGGGTTTCCAGTTCCAGGGACAGCCGCTTCATGGCCTCGCCCAGGCTTCGCTCGAAGCCCTTCTTGACACGTTTGGTCCCCGAAACGAGGCATTCGAGGAGTTGTGCCCGAAGTCTGGTTTGCAGCCATCCCCGTTGTATGCCCCCAGGAAGAAGGGCATGAGACAGAGAGATCTTGAGATTGGGTTTCAATTCGATGCGGCCGGGCTGCTGCAGTATCCAGGACAAAGGCAACTCCGATTCTCTCTCGCTCCGCAATTCCTCCCAGAGAGAGGCGCCCAGAACCCTCGCCGCCTCTTCGGGAATCAGTTGCAGCTGCTGCTCGAGGTTTATCCATTCCACTCGGAGGATCTGGAGGAACTGGGGATTCAGTTCCTGGACTTCTCGATTGGCCCAGTCCATGAAATCCTGCTGCAACCACGGAAGAACAGTGTCAAGGGACCGCTTAACGGCATGGAGTGTGGGTTTCCAAAAGGGTAGCCCCTGGAGACCTGTCAACTGGTCGTCTATCTTCCGGATTTCCTCTTCCAGGAACGATTCGATCCGGGCGGAAGCGATCGCCTTGATGCGGTCCGCCGCCCGCTCCTGGACACGGGTGAGAAGTTCTCTGCGCACATCTTTGAGGGTTTGAAACCTCTCTTGGAGTTCTGCAACTTGTACCCCACTCTGTCTGCGGGATGATTCAAAGGCGATTCGCGTCAGTTCCACTTGTTTGGCTGTTCTTGCCTGCAAGCGGGAAACCTTGTCGAGAATGGCTCCGAGAAAGGTTGCGCTTTTTTCAGTTGAGAGGAATTTGGACAACTCCTCCTCAAACACCCCAATGCCGCTGCTCGCATATCCACTGCTGTCTCCTTGTTGTTTTGCTGCCAAAGCCAAGGCAGAGGAAATGGGAAACAACCTGATGTCGTCCGAGCCGGTCTCATTCTCGAGGGTGGTTTGGACGAAGCGCAGGACCTCATCCCTCTCCTTGTCCCCGGCGAGATCAATCTTGTTGACCACAAAGAAAATCTTGCGAACATGATCACGAATTCGGTTGAGAAAATCAATCTCCACCCGGGTGAGGGGAGTATCGGCGCTAGTGACGAAGATCACCGCGTCGCTCTTGGGCAAGAAAGAGTATGTCGTGAGCGTGTTGGCCTCGATGGCTGATCCGATTCCCGGAGTGTCCACAAATTCGAGTCCTCCTCGCAGAAAAGGCAAGGGGACTTCGAGGACTGCCTTGGCGACGTCTTTGATATTACTAGGATTGCCTTGCTCGGTGACATAATCGGCAAGCCTTCCAACGGGTGCCTCTTCGGCAAGCGAGGACCGGTGCCTGTGAATGGTGAGTTTTTCCCCAGGACCGTACCTGAGGACAGTGATGGCGGAGGTGAGGGGCAGGACGCCGGTGGGCAGGAGATCTTGGCCGATGATCGCGTTCATGAGAGAGCTCTTCCCGCGTTTGAACTGCCCGACCACGGCCAGTGTGAAGCGGTCCTCAGCGAGTTTCGCCATGAGTTCGCGGCATTCCTCGGGCCCTGTCTCCCCGAAATTCCGACCAAGGAACTCGCTCAAGGCGCGAATCTCATATGCGATCTGTTGTTTTGCACGAATGTAGTTCTTAAGACTGTCAGGATGCGAACCAACCTCATCCGGAAGTGGCATGGCGTTCAAGGCATTCATGGTGGAAGCTCTGGGCGTATCCTGAGGGTTACGCATGATTTTGGATCCGTTTCCCGAAATGGCCAACGAAAGCCAGTTGGTCACGTCATTCGGAGATCGAAGGAAGGAGAAACTCGTCTCCCCATTCCGGGAAGTAACTTTTCAACCCGATTCCTGCAATACGTTTCACGTGTCCCCAATTCGCAGCTCGCTTGATCGCCCGAGGCTCGTTGCCCTAGTTGGTCCTGTCCGAATAGGTCTAAAGGGGCATTGACCTCACCCTATTTTGAGCATCTTCAGGATGCTTTGAAGACCCTCAATCAAGTGAGCAATCTTGGGATCAAAGTACTCAGGAAAATCATCGGGTATTTCCCCATAGCGCTTCAGATAACGGCTTTCAAGCTCCACCAGGCTGACCCACAGAGTGGAGCACCGGCTCCAGATGGCGGTGACCGCATCATTGACTTTCCCTTCAAGCCCTAAGTGGTCGCACAACTCCATCATCGTTGCCCGAAGCCCTTTGAGCAGATGAAGCAACCGCTCCCGCTGCTCCGGTGTGAGTGAATTGGTCTCCGAGTAAAGCACCGATCGGATCTCTCGCCCCAAGGCCCACTCTTCAAACTCGCACAGGGCTTCGTCGAGAATCGCAAGGGTCGAGGCAATACCGCGTCGGTGTCTTTGGCTGAGCTCGGGAGACGGTTTCTCCTGCATCCTTGACCTCTTTTGGTCCTGACTGGTTTCATTGATATGGTGCCTGCGGCTTCATCGGCTGATTCATCTCAGAGGACTCTGAAAAACCGCCATGCAACCAAGCTCCGCTTCAGTCTCCACGAGTCGGTCATATTTGGCAATGCGTTCGCTGCGGTAAGCCCCGAACCCGTCTTGATTTGCCCTCCTCCCAAGGCAACCGCAAAATCCGCCATGAACGTATCCTCGGCCTCCCCTGATCGGTCAGAAATGACAAATCCCCAACGAATTCCCAGGATCGTCCGTGTTCCTGGATGTTCTCGAGAAGCTCTGGTGGAAGAGAGTGACAAACCCAAAATGACTCGGAGCAGCAGCAAGTTGAGTCGAGCATATGAATGGAGAACGCGATGAGCAGCAAGAATCAAACTCACAAAAAAAGCTCCTCCAGATTTGCCTCTGCAGGAGCTTGCTGCCCAGCCACACCCAGAACCTTCTCCTACAAGAAGCTGCCTGCTTCAGTAAGAGTCATCAACCTCTGCAGGTGGTTCCGGTGGACTCCATCACCCAATTTGATCACTCGAAATTTCTTATCATACCGTATCGATCCCGATCAAGGACATTTAAGAACTGCATCCACCTCAGATTCCGGGATTCTGAGGACGCGCACCTATTCCATGTAGTCCGCATTGGGCACTCAAGGGGCATTCGAGACATTTCTACAAAGCGTCATTTTGTCGATCATAGACTCTCTGTGCAAAGTCCTCGAGCACTCTTACGCAGTTCTTCAACTTCTCGTTGGCTGTCTTCTTGAGCGGTGCCCCCAAGAAATCCCTTTTGTCAATCTTCTTCAGCCATAACTTCAGTTTGGTCAATTCTTCCTCGTTTTCCTCCACTTCAGCAAAGATGAAGTTTTCTCTTTCAATTTCGCCCTTGATCTCATGAAAGAAATCCTCGCACTTCTTTATAAACTCGTTGTATTCCTCGTTCCGGGAGTCGATGAAGGCTCGATTGATTTCCTCGGCCTGGGTCTTGTCAACCGATCTTCCCTGGATAATGATGCTTTCGCCATTGAACCGCTTGATCTCCTCCATGAGTTTCTTGAGTTCATTAGTCCGCTCGCTTGAGGCTGGCAGAATCCAAAACGATTGGAACTTGACTGCACCGAGTTTCTTAAGTTGTCTCCAAATGTAGACCCTGGATTTGGATGGTTTTGTGGGAAGACTGTATGAGAAGAAAATCCATCTCACCCAAGCACCTCCCTCTATATGGGTTCTGTTGAAAACATTGCCGAAGCGTGATTAAGGGTACGACTTGTCACGAAAATTACAGCAGTCGCGTTAAAAAGTAAATCGGATGGCGAGAGAGATGCCCCAATCTGCTTTCAGAGCGACGGGAATCGAATCCAGTTTCTCGATCTCTTCCTTCAGTGCAAATAACCTTGTGGGTGGAGGCGTGATATCCGGGTTACGGAAAAACGACTCATACGAGAGAGGACGGCCCATGTTTCTCCGATTCCATAGCTCTTCTTCCCTGGCTCACAGAGTACTGTAAATCCGTATCCAAGAAAATCGAGTCCCGCAAATTGTGCTTTCGAACTCGATTTGGAAGGATGGGAAGCTCATCTCCAATTACCGAAAACCCTTTCATTTACTGTCAGTTACAGACCAAGCCTACCAAGAACAAAAGGCCACTTCCTCGTCGGAAAACGGCCTTTTTGATTTCTGGCTCCCCTTCGTGGACTCATTTCGGAACGAATGGCCTACCCTCCCAATTGAGGTTCTCAGGACGATGGCGAATCAAATCTGACCCTGCTGTGGCCTATTCCGCCCGGCGGATCAATCGAGGAAGAAGGACTCGAAAGATGACTTTCGGGTACAGCTTTGAACACTTGTTCGAAGGCGATTTTAGACATGGAACATGCTCTGACGGCCTCGACCACGATTTGTCCATCTGAACCGGGAGCCTCCGAGCCTTTTCGGTTCAACACATGGCAGACAGCCCCTTCACGGCCTGAATCAACCCCTTCATCGATATAAGGATTACTGGATCGACAGCGGCACCTCGACCTGCTCACCGGTGGCCTCGTTGACGAGCAGCAGGTTTCCCTGTTCGTCACGCTGAAGCTGCTCGTTTGCATTGAGCAATTCGATTCCATAGATACTCCCGTCCGGTGCCATATCCACGATCAGTTCATCGCTGATTTTGACGGATTGTACTTCCTTGGATTTCTGCCGAAAGCGGATGTAAGCAATGTTGAAACGCGGATCATATGTGAGCCTCATCGGAACATTACCTCCCTTCTCAGATTTAGAAGAAGCGGACAATCACCGTGATCACCATCCAGTCCTCGTCTTCTTGAACAGCATAGACCTCGAGCTGTTTGGTAGCGTAGGTCTTCCCTCGCCACTCTGCATTGAAAGTGAAGTTTCTTCTGAAGCCTGATCGGCCATACTTTGCCGGAAATGGCTCTCCACCTTTAACGGCAGCCACTGCTTCCTCCTCAGTGGCCCCACGTTCCATCATGCGTTCACGAGCGTGGGGGTGAAATCGGACGGTCATTCTGGAGCCCTCCATTCTGAAGAGACAATAGCTGTTCGACAACACCGAGCCTAATGATTTTCGCTGGTGCAAGGCGGTCTCTCAACAGGACACTCAACAGCACTCTCCATGAGGACCAAAGAAGTCAGCCCGACATGGTATGGAAGCTCTTCCTGTCATGCCTTCTCCCTGTCATCTTTGCTCCTGTTCGGTGTTTCCGGTCCCTCATAGAACTTCTCGAGGCCAGGGAGTGGTGCCGAATCAAATCAAATCCCGCTGCGGCCTATCCCGTCTTCTGTAACAATTGAGGAATTAGGATACCAGCGCATTCCCCGATTTGACAGAAGCCATTCAATTTCTCTTGCCCCTTTCGTCCCAGTCCATGTCGCGAAACCTGTCGTAAAAATGGCGCAAACATTGGCGCAAACCTGTCACAAAAACCAGCGAGCACCTGCGAGCCTGTAAAGCAGATGGTGGGTCTCGCCCTCCGTGACAATCAAACCTCTATCTGCCATCGCCTTCAGGTCGCACTGCGAAGACCGTCGGTTGACCTTGGGGCAGCTGGGTTTGAATCCCTTCATCATTTCACGACACTCAATCGTCCATGCCTCGATTCAAGGTAGCGTCCTCATCGATCCAGTCCTCTTCGCTGTAGGACATCCCTTTTCGCCCCGGCACCTTTCGTGGTGGACCTGCCCGGTAAAAAGTGCAGCTCTTGGGGCCGTAGCAGAAGGTTTCAAACCGGTACTGCTTCTTGGATGGATTCCAATGGTCGATGATCATCTCCACCGGCATGCGGCAGCCCCAAATGCAGGTTGAACACTTGGATTCATAGGTTCGAACGTCCAGCCGTCGATGCCCCCGACCGCGATAGATCTCCAGGTTGGGCGGCACGCCAAGAAACGGGGGACCGGTAGAGGGTTCGTCTTTAGGACCCTTCAACACTTTGATGCCACTGGTTTTGTAGAATCCCGCCGTCTCTATTCGAGGATCGGGAACCGGCATCGACAAACCGCTCACCTCCATACCGACGGAGAATCGATGTTTCTCGTGCGCCGCTTTGCCAACGGCGACCAGAAACTCCCCGCTTGCATCCCCGCAGGTTCCGTCAACGCGAAGCACGAAACCCTGGTAGGTGTGTTGCCGTTCATCGAAAGACCGCGCAAGCCGGATGCGGGGTTGGACAGCCACGATGCGGCCCGACCATGCGGCTTTATCCATGCTTGATTTGGTCCGTGGCATCTATCCTTTCCTGACATGTCGCCGGGTCACGATTCATTCCAGATGCCGGCTCTATGGAAGCTTATGTTGAACCGCCCCTCCAAAATTTCTTTGAGTCTTCCACCAGAGGCCATACTCTCCTTCGCAAGCAATGCACACCCTTGGTGATCAAGGGACGAAGAGGAACGTCCTTCTGGGCTGCTCAAACACAAATCAACATGAGATAGCACCTGAAGTGTTCTGTAGAGCATCCAAGTGGCATCCAGCCGAACCTGCTTCAAAATGAAGTCTATCAAAGACCTACCACCAAAAGCGGAGGTTGACAATCAACTTCCCCTTCATGAACAGCTTAGAACTTTGGAGAAAATACTGAAGTTTCGCACACCTTCTTGAGGTGGTTTGTTATGACAATATGCTGAAAACATGGGTATTTAGAGGAAAAGCAGCGCCTCAATGTTGAATCCGAAATCAATAGATCCATGGGCAAGCTCGGATTTCGAACTCTTCTGGATCGGTCGGGCATTCGCAAGGAGAAGGGCTACGCTC
>CAZURN010000044.1:0-20810 GCA_964623165.1 uncultured Syntrophobacteraceae bacterium | reverse complement strand
CCAATTGAAGGTGGTGGGAGCTTACGGGTGCACTCGAAGACAGATGGGTGAAGCCCTCGATCTCATCAAGAACCATCCGGATTCCCTACAGCACTTGGTGGAGGACATCATCGAACTGGAGGACTCCCTGGCGGCTATGGAAAAAGTGCTCTCGGGGAAGCACATGAAGTTTGTGGTCCAGCTATGAGCGTTCAATCGCCCACGGCTCAACAGGGTCGTTCACAAGGAGGGAGTTCATTGATGACTATGGAAGACCGGCTGCGTGAATTCGGCAGACTGATCTGCTCGGTCGCCGCTGGACAGACCATGAGCCGGGAAATTGCGTGTGACGCATATCGGCAGGTGATTCTCAACGAACAGCCTGAACTCCAGCAGGGCGCCTTTCTCATGGCTCACATCGCACGTGGTCCCACGACGGAGGAACTCTCGGGCGCGTGGGACGCCCTGGATCGCTATGACACCGCCAAGATCCACGTGAAACTTCCCGGAGCCGTGTGCGACATCGTGGGCACGGGTTCCGACTCGCTCAAGACGGTGAACTGCTCCACCCCTGCGGCTCTCATCGCTGCAGCCTGCGGATTGACCATCGCCAAGAAGGGTGCCCGGCTCGTGACCGGAGTGTCGGGGGCATCGGACATCTTCGAAATTTTCGGCTTCGACCTGGACGGTCCCCTTTCTCTCGCAGAGGACTGCCTGGCCCTTCATGGGATTTGCTATCTTCCGGGGGAGAACTTTCTCAAGTCCGGCTGGGCCCGCCTGATCCGGTCCATGCGCTTCACATCAGCATTCAACATCATTGGCCCTCTCACAAGACCTTGCGAGGAAACCAACTCCATCGTCATCGGGGCCTACTCCCCCCTCGTCTGCGATCAACTCATCGCCGTCTTGAAGGAAGTTGGGATGCCAGCGGCTTTGGCCCCTTATGGGATGGCCCGTGACACGGACACGGCCCTTGGCATGGACGAGTTCTCCCTTGCGGGTCCTACGCGTGTGGTGGAACTGAAAAACTCTGTGATCGAAACCTATGAAGTCACTCCCGAGGACTTCGGCCTCAGGACGGTTCCATTCTCAACCATCGCCAGTGCTGCCACTGCCCGGGAAAATGCGGCAATCATTTTAGAGGTTCTGAAGGAGAGACACGACTCTCCCCAAGGGGACTTTTTCTGCATGAATGCCGCTGCGGCCTTGTATATCTCAGGCCATGCATCGAGCTACAAGGATGGAGTGATGAGGGCCAAGCAAGCTTTGGCAAGTGGAGCAGCATTTGAAAAACTCCAACTGCTTCTGAGCGTTCAGGGAATTGGGAGACCGGTCTAGTGAATGACGGTGACCAAGGCAGAACCACTGAGTCCTTGTCGTCTCTCCTCCTGTTCAATGTGCCACGCGAACAGCACCAGCGGGAGTGAGGGTCCGATATTCCCTGCAGCCTTTCCCTGTCTATTCGTTCTTCGCAACCAGGTCGATGATAGTGACTTCAGGAGGTGACAGCACTCTGATGGGAGGGCCCCAGGTACCGGACCCGCGACTGGTGTAAAGCTTCGATCCGTTCTTCAGGTGATACAACCCGTCCTGCATGGGGTAAGACAGGCCTGTGAAAAGACGGAACGGAAAAATCTGGCCCCGATGTGTATGGCCTGAGAGTTGCAGATCGAAAAGACCCTGGCTGCTCTCAGATGCCTGGGGGCGATGTTTCAGAAGCAGCACGAATCTGTCCCTGCACAGGGATTCCAGCAATGAACTTTCGTCGACGGAGGCGCCTCTTGCCGGATCATCCACGCCCGCGACGGTGAGGACCCCGCCCACATCCACCGCTTCTCCCTCCAAGACGCGAAAACCGCCCATCCTCAGAGCTTCGAGGGATTGTGCCATTCCCGTATACACCTCGTGGTTTCCAGTCACGGCCAATTTCCCCAAAGAGGGTTGAAGGGCTTGGAATTGCTGAAAGAGGTCAGCACGATCCAGGATATTTCCATCCACCAGATCCCCTGTGGCGACCAACAGGTCCGGCTTCTCCTCTTCAACAATTCGCAGGATGCTCTTGAGACGCCCCTCCCCGACGATGAGCCCCATGTGCACATCGGAGATCTGGGCAATCCTGAGGCGGTTCAGACCGGGCGGAAGCTTGGACGTGCTGATGCTGACCCGTTCAGTCCTGATGGATCGGGCCTCAACAATGCCGTACAGGAACACCATGGTGATGACGCCGAAGAGGACGGCGACTGCTCCGCGAGTCTTGAGGAGTGGATTGTGGAGGGCTGGAGCCACACCGGTGTATTTCGCGAGGAGTGCAAGCGTATCGGTCAGCAGAAAGATGCAGAAAGCCAGGAATACAAACCCCATCCAAGGATAACCGGTGAACGCGAAGATGTGGGCAAGCCTCGGATGTCCTCCCCGTTCGGAAAGCCTGGCCCCCATGGGAGCAAAAACCATCAGGGCGAGAAAGCACAGGAAAAGAATTCTCACGGCTCGGCAATCCGGGAAAAGAAATCTCGCTTTGTTGAGGACGTAACCATTCATCAGGCTGTATGACACTATAAAAGTGAGAAGAAAACGAATCATGGGCAGGGTGCCACCTCCAATGGATTTCGACCCGGCATGCCGCCGAACATTTTTCATCTTTCATCGCTACGTAACACTTCAATAGACCTCAGACAAACCCTTCATGACAAGAGCAGGAAGATCCATACATTACAAAATGAAATCTGAGCATGTGTCTGAAGAATGATCTCGGATAACTCGATCCATTCGCGGCAAACGCATCGCGAATTCCGCCTGCCCCCTTTCCATTGACGCACCATCACGATCACACGTTTGGAACGACGCGTACCAATGTCTGCCCTGGAACCGGCGCATGTTCATCTGATCCACCTTCCTTTTTTCTTTCAGGGTTCAAGGTTGTTGCACGTGACATGCTGGCGACAGATGGCGAGGAGATTGCTTCACAACCTATTGGGCTCACTTGGATCAGGAGGGGACTCAAGGATGGACGCTTGCCGAAACTTCACTCAAGATTGGTCTGGAAATCCTGCAGATAGCTCTACTCTTTGGATCTCTCCATCAAGTGACGACCTTGATGCCCACGCCCATTGATTGACATCAGAGCAGGATTTTGTGTTCCTTATCACATATTTTGCGGAAAGAGAGCATCAGATAATCCTTTCCTAACATGGTCTTTGCCGGTGCCTTGGGATTCCAGCACACTACATGGAACTCTAACCATGGATCACAACTCAGCTCCTGCGGCCACTTTCCGCGATACATTCCCAGGTTGGCTGGGGTCATACGGGGATTTCTTTGGAGACGCAATTTTTCATTTGACAGACATGGTTCCAGTTGACTATAAAGCTTCTTGTGAAATAAATATTTAAATGGCTGATCGAAACACCGAGTGCCGATTCAAACCGTTCGAATTCGAAAAGAACCGAAGCCTGGGAATCCGCCTCCGAAAAGCCAAGCCATTCCCGGATCTCCAGGCTTCGGACTCCTCTATTTCCTCAGCTCTCCCCCAAACGACTCCCCGGTTACTGGACAATAACAATCCCCGCGAGAGTTCCCTTGGGGATGTCCTCCGGTTTTGCTCCGCTACCAATGGGATAGATGTCCCATCCAGCCCGGGCAACAATCCCGTATACATCGATCCCCACAGCCTCCATGGATGGTCTGGAAATGAGCGAAAATCGGCACCGGTCTCCCTCCAATGCCTGGCAGGTCTTCTGCTGACCGCAGAAGGTATGCCTGCAAGATCCGGCGGCAAAGCCGAATGCGAGGTAATGCCCGTCATAGAAGGCCATGGATTCCACTTCGGTCACGATTCTGTAGACGTTCTGATACGCGTCGACCCTCTCCTTGATGGTTGCCTTGTCTCGAACGATCACTTCTGACGGGACATCCTTGGTGAAGAAGACTGCCCTTCGGTATCTCTTCAACAGCTCGCGGAGCTCGGCAGGTTTCAGGGTGTTGGGAGGGCAGTGGGCTCCAGCCCCGTATCCGAAACATCGGGGGATCTGACACTTGAGAGTCACGCGCTCGTCCACCGGGATCTCACTGGCATCCAGAAGGGTGGCGTTGCTGGCACCCATTTCCAGAGCCCTTCTCCTGTACCTCTCGAGATCCTCCTCCAGCCGCCCTTGGTTCATGTCCGCCGTGATTTTCTCAATTCTCTTCCCCATGAAGGATCCTCCAGGCATAGGGTGGGGTTCAAGGTGATGGTGATAGCCAGGAATGAGCAGTCAAAAGTAACAGGGGATGCACAGGAAGGCAATACTGGTACGTGGCGCCCATCCTGTATCCGAAGGGCGGTCTTTCAGTGCAGGTCGCTGCCCGTGCCAGCGACCCGAAACACCTCTTCCATGGTGGTCAAACCAGCACAGATTTTCACGGCACCGCTCACATTCAGCGTGTGCATGCCCTCTTTCATGGCCTGCTTTCTCACCATTGCGACGTCCGTGTCTGCTCGGACCAACTGGCGCACGGTGGGAGTCAGCGTCAGGATTTCATAGATCCCGACTCGGCCGAGATAGCCGGTTTCCCGGCATTCGAGGCAGCCGCCGGGCATGAAGGCCTGTTCCGGCCTGGGCAACTTCCACGGACTGATAAGCGACTGCCAAAGATCCTCGTCCAGCGTCCCTTTTTGTTTGCAGGAAGGACAAAGGGTCCGCACAAGTCGCTGGGCCACCACGCCGAGGAGTGTGGCGCGAATGAGGTAGTGAGGCACACCAATATCGAGGAGACGCACAATGGCGGAAACGGCGTCGTTGGTGTGGAGAGTGGAAAAAACCAGGTGTCCTGTCAAGGCTGCCTGGACAGCCATTTCCGCTGTCTCAAGATCTCGGATCTCTCCCACCATGATGATGTCCGGATCCTGCCTGAGGAGGTTCCGCAATCCATTGGCGAAATCAAGTCCGATGGCAGGTTGCACCTGCATCTGATTGAACCTGGGCTCGACCATTTCGATGGGCTCTTCCACCGTGCACACGTTCACTTCCGGCTTGGCAAGTTGCTTCAACGTCGTGTAGAGGGTCGTGGTCTTTCCAGATCCGGTAGGGCCTGTCACCAGGATGATCCCGTAAGGGTGGCTCACCATCTCCTTCCATCTGCCAAACTCCCTGGCCGAAAGCCCTAGTTCCTCATAGCTTCGGATGGTCACGTTGGGATCGAAGATGCGCATGACGAGCTTTTCGCCGAAGACCGTGGGCATGGTGGACAGACGAAGCTCAACTTCGTCCCCCGAGTGCGTCTTGGTCTTGATTCTTCCATCCTGGGGACGGCGCTTCTCCGCAAGGTCCATGCGCCCGAGGACTTTCAGCCGGCTGATGACCGCTCCCATGACCACACCAGGCAACTGATATACCTGGTGGAGCACGCCGTCGATGCGAAACCGAACGTCCCCCTCTTCTCGCCTGGGTTCCAGGTGAATATCGCTGGCACGCTGGTCGAAGGCATATTGAAGGAGCCAGTCGACGATATTGACCACGTAGCGGTCGTTGGCATCCAATGCTCCAGCGCGCCCAAGTTCTATCAACTGCTCCAGATTGAGAGTGCTGTTGATCTTGCCGCTGTCCGCTTTTCCCAGAGCCCGTTTGACCGACTCGGTCAACGCGTAGAACTCAACCAGGTATCGGCTTATGTCCTGGGGGTTGGAGATGACGGGGACAATCCTGCGCCGGAGGGTACGACTCAGCTCTTCCTGCCACTCGGCGACGTAAGGCTGTGATGTGGCCACGACAACTTCATCGTCATTGGCCTCCACAGGGAGAATCTTGTGCCTCACCGCATAGGCATAAGAAACCAATCCCGTCACGCTGGGGACATCGACCTTGAGGGGGTCGATGCGCAGGTAAGGAAGGTTGCACTCTTTCGCCAACCAAACCGTGAGAGCTTCCAGGGTGAGCTGCTCATGGGGTGGGTTCGGCTGTTGCAGGCGCCTCTCGGCAATGATCACCAGAGGATGCAGATCTTTGCGTTCCCCCGATTGGGGACGGTTGATGACCTTCTTCACATCCTGGGGAGTAATCATTCCCGCAGCCATGAGCCGATCCAGAATTCCTTCCAGTTTGAGCACCTTCTCGAAGGACTGATTCCGGTTGACCGTGCCGCAATCGTCTCTCACAACGTTCAAATGATTTCCCATGGAACATCTCACAAGTCGGTCTGGTTGAATGGTGGTCCCGGTTTCCCACTGCCCCGGGGCATCTTCTCCTCCATGAATCGGAAATCCACCGGTTAGTCTTGAATTTGTCTGGGCAGTTGCACCCACAGCTTCTTCCAGTGCCTGAACGTTTTTGGTTGACTCCCAAACATGCTCATTTTAGAAATTAACATTGTTAACCGTTTGACACTCCCAGCCTGGAGCGGCCATGCACACCGTGGAGGAAAGGCAAGCGCTTCAAAGACTGATTCTCGACGCGGCCCGGGAGCTTTTTGTGGAGGAGGGTTACAGGAATGTTACCATGAGGAAGATCGCCCGGAAGATCGGCTATTCGGCGACTACCATCTACCTCTACTTCAAGAACAAGGCGGAACTTTTCAACTGCCTGGCGGAGGAGATGATGGAGAGACTCCTGAAAGCCTTCGAGGATGTCCAGGGAGACAATCTGGAACCAGTCGCACAGCTCAAGAAAATGGGGGAAGCCTACGTACGGCTTGCGATAGAGGATCCCGATGGGTACCGAATTGCGTTCATGATGGAAACCGACATCTGGACCGAACCACAAGATCATCTGGCAAAGGGGTCCAAAGGGCTCGAGGTGTACCGAATGATTCTCAACGCCGTGGAAACATGCCTGAGATCGCGACAGCCGAGGATCGATGACATCGAAGCCTCCGCCCAGGCAGTCTTTGCCTCGATACATGGCCTGGTTTCGTTATGGCTGACCTACCCGACCTTTCCCTGGGTATCGCGACAGCGATTGCAGCAAATGGTCATCGATTCGGCTGTGGAAGGCCTGATGGCATGAGGAGGGCGAAAAAGGCAACAAATCGACGCTTCCGGTTGGACAGATTCAGAAGATCAGATCCTCACCGGATTGACGAAGCCCATCGAAAGGGAGCATGTAACAGGGAGAACGTCTTATGGCCCACTTTCAAGATCCGTCCGCGGTGGCAGCCGAGGCCACTTCCAGTGAGAGCGTGAAGAATGCCCCTCTCTCCACCAGGTGCGAGGTTCTCACTCTGACCTATGGCAACCTGGAACGTGCCTTACAGCGCGCCTGCCAATGGTCTGTTTCCAGGCAAAATGAAGAAGGCTATTGGGTTGGTGAACTTCTGGGCGATACCACGACGGAAAGCTACGCCATCCTGCTGAAGCACTTCATGGGCCTCGATCAGGACCCAAGGATACCGAAATATGCGCGTGCCATCAGGGATGCTGCCCTTCCCTCAGGAGGATGGGCCATTTACAAAGGGGGTCCCGCCGACATTTCCGCGTCGGTCCTGAGCTATTTCGCTCTCAAACTTGCAGGCATCTCTCCCGAGGAGCCGGACATGAGGAGGGCCGTGGAGGTGATCCTCAACCTGGGAGGCATGACCAAGGCTCGCACTTACACCAAGTATCACCTGGCAATGTTTGGGGTTTACCATTGGGACCATGTCCCCGCAGTGCCGCCCGAATTGATCTTCCTCCCCTCCTCCTTTCCCGTAAATCTCTACGAAATGGCGGCATGGGCAAGGACCATCTTCGTTCCTCTTTCCGTCCTCTATGGGCTCAGGCCCGTGGCATCTACACCACCCGGGTTCAACCTGGATGAACTGCTTCCGGAACCCAGGGAGAGAGTGGACTTTTCTCTCCTGAAGCCTGAACGGTTCTTCTCCTGGGACACATTTTTCCTGGCCGTGGATGTCTTGCTGAAGACGGCAGAGCGCCTCCCCATCGGCCGGATCAGGAAGAGGGCCATCGAGAGGGCCGCCTCCTGGTTCATACCACGCGCCACTCGACCCGGTGGGCTCGGCGCCATCCTGCCCGCCATGGCCAATAGCGTCATGGCTCTCAAATGTTTGGGCTATCCACTGGATCACCCCTACATCCAGAGGGGACTGGAGGAGATTGAGAAGCTGGAAGTGTATGAACCCTCCAATGATTCCATCCGAGTACAGCCGTGTTTTTCTCCTGTCTGGGACACGGCCATTTCGCTCTACGCACTGGGCCAGGGTGACCTGGATCAGCCGGACTCCATCCTCCGCGCAACCAGGTGGCTGCTCAGCAAACAGGTCAGGGAACCAGGAGACTGGCAGATCAAGAACAGGGCTCTGCCGGGCGGATGGTTCTTCGAATTTGACAACCCTGTTTATCCTGATGTGGACGATTCCACCATGGTGATGATGGCCCTTCGAAGAGCATGGAAACCGGGGGAGTCTCGAGAAGTTGACGAGGCCATCCATCGTGGTCTTCGCTGGGTCATGGGAATGCAGAACCGGGATGGCGGCTGGGGCAGCTTCGACCGTGACAACCACAAGGAAATTCTCACCCACGTGCCTTTCGCCGATTTCAACGCCATGATTGATCCAAGCACCGCCGACATTGCCGGTCGAGTTTTGGAGATGCTTGGCACCGTCTCCCCCAGGGAGTTTCATCTGAGACACCCGGCAGTTCGCAGAGCCATCAAGTATATCAAGAATGAGCAGTGTCAAGACGGGTCCTGGTACGGCCGATGGGGCTGCAATTACATTTACGGGACATGGCAGGTCCTGAGGGGCCTCAGGGTAATCGGGGAAAACATGGATCAGCCTTACATTCGCAAGGCAGTTCATTGGATTGCCGAATGTCAGAACCCCGACGGTGGATGGGGAGAACTGCCTGACTCTTACGACGATCCCCGGCGCAAGGGAAGAGGCCCCTCAACCCCTTCCCAAACTGCCTGGGCCCTCATGGGACTCCTCGCAGCGGGAGGACACGAACCCAAAGCTGTACGAAAGGCAGTGGACTATCTTGTGGAAAGGCAGCTCCCCGACGGGACATGGAAGGAGGAAAGTTGGACCGGCACCGGGTTTCCCCAGGTGTTCTACATGAAGTATGGACTCTATGAACACAATTGGCCCTTCATGGCTCTGATCCACTACAGGCGCGCCATCAGAGGGCTCGAATTCTAACCGGGATGTAGGTCGGAATTCCTTGTCCGAAGCGCTCTGACCTCGGGAATGGGAGACCGACCTACAATGTTTATAAGATTCATCGCACCCGGCGGGGATTTGGGCGGGGATCTGCATAAAGCAGGAACGTGTGGATCAAACGGCGATGTCCTTGTAGATTTCCCTCTTGTCGTCCCGATGGTCGACGAGATAGATCATGGTGGCCTTCTGGCGAAGCTCCGAAAGCAACTGCGGCAGGACTTCACGGGATATTTCGTACATCCTGACGTATACAATCCGGTATCCCGGTTCGGCTCGCTCGTATGTACTGAGGATACTGGCAATTCGCCCGTGATAGTTGCGAATGATGTCAGTCAGTTCCTTGATGGAACCAGGACGATCCTCCACCTGAAATGCCAGCTGGATGCCCTTCTTGCCGAGGCCGCTCAGGGAGATGAGCACCTTGAAGAGGTCGTCCTTCGTGATGGTTCCCACGAGATTCCCTTGGTGATCCACCACCGGGACTCCTGAAATTCTCTCGGCCAGAAGCACTTCCGCCGTTTCTTCGACGGTCAGGTTCTCGTCGACCGTTATGGGGCTCTTGGACATGATGTCTTTGACTTTGATCTTCGAGAGAAGGTAGAGCATTTCATGGACGTCGAGCCCGGTGGCATCGGAAGCGGAGGCCCTCTTGAGGTCTGTGTCGGACAGTACGCCCAGCAGCTTTCCGTCTTTCAGCACCGGCAGCATACGCACTTTATGCTCACGCATGAGATAGCTTGCGTCCTGCATGGACTCCTCAGGACCGATGGTGACAACGTTCTTGTTCATCCAATGTTTGACCAGCATACTATCCTCTCCTTTTCCAGGTGGCGGTGAACGGCCAATGATTCAGGCTATCTATAGCCCAGTCCTTTTCAGAAAATCCATGAGAATTTTTCGTTCATTGAGACTCGGGTCCTCGATGACCATGTCGAGCAGGTTGTTGAGGACTATAGCCACGCTCGGGCCGGGCCGCAACCCGAGGGATTCCATCACATCCCTTCCGTCGACGGCGAGGTCTCTTACGGTCACCGCCTCCCCGGACTCGAGGATTTCCAGGGCCCGCGTGCGGAACCAGGAAAGCTCTTCCAGCAGCTGATCGGAACCACCACTGCATATTCTGTCTGCAAGGGCGAGATCCAGAACATCTTCAGGCGATGCAAAGACCCATTGCGCAATGAAGCGCCTGAGGCTCCCCGGGCTCCACCCGCGTATTCCATTCGGGATCTGATTTGCGACCAGAGCAGCGACTTCCCGGATCTGCCTTCCCGACGCCCTCCAACGTGCCAGTACCTGGACTGCTGCCTTAGCGCTTTTGCGAAAGAGTTCAGGGCTGCGGGTGGGACAATTCCCGTTCGCCACCGCGCAACAGCTCCCCAACTCGTGGAAGAGCGCCGCGAGCCTCAGGGTGAGTCTCGGGGGGCAAGCTCTCACCACGGCGATCGTATGCCGATAGACGTCCTGCTCACGTCGCCGACGCTCTGCATCCCCCCCCACTGGTGCCAATTCGGGAAGCACCTTCTTCAGGATGCCTCCGACCCGCATCAATTCGAACGCATCCTTGATTCCTTCCCCCTGGATCAGTTGAAACATTTCGTCCCTGATCCTTTCGCTGGCAACCAACTCCAGACCCTCGGTCTCCTCTTTCATGGAGCGAACGGATACTCTGTGAACCCGGAAGCCGTATTGCGAGACGAGACGGCACGCCCGGACGATGCGCAGGGGATCCTCGCGAAATCTGGCACGGGCATCCCCCACTGCGCGCAGAGTCTTTGAGCGGAGATCCTTTCGGCCATGGTGAGGGTCCAGAAGGATTCCATCGGGGTAGGTGAGGGCCATGGCATTCACGGTGAAATCCCTGCGGCCGAGATCTGACATTATTCCCCCATCTTCCCCGGGTGGGACGCTTGTCAATTCCACTTGGGTTCCATTCCAATGAACACGAACCGTCCCATGCCTGATTCCCACGGGGATGACCCTGGCGAAGAGCCCCATCACCTGCCTAGGGGATGCGGACGTTGCAAGATCCCAATCCTTGGGCATTTTTCCGAGCAGAAGATTCCTCAATGCCCCGCCGACGAACCACACGCCGAAGCCGCTTTCGTGAAGCCTCTGCGCGATAGCCAGGACGTCCGGCGGGACGACTCCCACTGGAATGCTCTCCGTGTTCCGTGAAGAATGCAAGGCTGGCACGGGAACCCCATTGTCTTCGCCAAGCTATTGAATCAACAGTCGCCAACGCTGACCTGGAATGCAGAGGCGATCTGTCCGGGTCCAGGCGTACGATCGTCGTCAAGAGTTCGTCATCGGGTGCTTGACACAGAATCCAGGGAGAATCCATGCACCTGGGCTGCGGGGGATGTGGCGCAGTCCAGGGGGATTTCGCTCATGGTTTTCCATGTGGTCTCCCACGGGCAATGCATCGCCAAAGCCCGATCGGACAAGTCATAGCAGAGCAGCAGCCATCAATTCAAGCGGTGATGCCTGATCCTCTCTGCAGTCATTGTTCCCGCCGGCATACAGGATTGCGCTTTTGCCCTTGATCTATGGCCATGCACACGGCTATAATTTTTGTATTGTGCTATCCAGGATCAAGAGTTTTCACGAACCGACCGATGGACCCTAAGGAGAAGGGATGGAAAACAGCAAGGCGCTTGAGGTCATGGAAGAGGCCAACCGTATCATCGAGGATTTCTCCCTCAACAAGTTCGTACTCTTCACCATCCTTTTCCTTATTGAAATCGCCGCCTGTTTTTGGATAGCATTGAAGCTGTAGGTGTTTCGCTCTCTAGTCCGAAACGCACATGGGGCCTCATGGTGCTTTGACTGGGGGCTTTTGTGAATGCCGGAAATTATGCAGGAATCAGAGCACGCATTCGAATAACCCTGTAGAGTGATCGGAGCCTTCTATGCCACGATTGGCTTTGAGCCTTCTCATCCTACAATTGCTTCTCCTGCTCCTTAGGAACATGACGAGGGGTGCTCATGCCTTTCCGTTCAATCCGCCATAGAGCGTGTTGACACAGCGATGAAAAGGCCATGGGTACCCCCCATGGCCTTTTTGTTTTCCAAGGCCTTCATTGGATTGAGTCATTCGGCAGACCGGACAACCTCAGGGGAGGTGATCGTCATGGAATCAGAGTTCCAAGGGAATCCCCGTGATTGTCCGATAGTGCGGAAACCTTCCAACAAGCAGGGATACACTGGATCCGGGAGCCAGAAACAGGCATCCCATTGAAAGGGGAGGATGAAAGCCATGAGCAGGAAGATACACATTTTCGACACCACTCTGAGGGACGGGGAACAGGTCCCGGGAGCCAAGCTCAACAAACGACAGAAGATCGAAATAGCCCAACAGCTGGCCAATCTTGGCGTTGATGTCATCGAAGGGGGATTCCCGTGTTCATCCCCCGAAGATCTCCAAGCGGTGAAAGCGATCGCAGAACAGGTCAAGGGGCCCACCATCGCAGGCCTTGCAAGGGCCGTGCAGGCAGACATCGACAGCGCTTGGGAAGCCCTACGCCATGCCGAAAGACCCCGCATCCACGTCTTCCTGGGATCCTCGGACATACACCTCCAGAAGAAGCTGCGCAGGGATCGGGAAAGCGCCATGGAGATGGCCGTGGCGGCAGTGCGCTATGCCAAGCGGCTCTGTAACGACGTGGAGTATTCCACCGAGGATGCATCCCGCACGGATTTCGACTACCTTTGCCGTGTGGTGGAAGCAGCTGTGAAAGCGGGAGCCACAGTCATCAACATACCCGATACCGTTGGCTATGCGATACCCGAGGAATTCGGATCACTCATCAGAACCCTTCGGGAGCGGGTGAGTGCCCTGGACAACGTGATTCTCAGCGTTCATTGTCACAACGATCTGGGCCTTGCGGTCTCGAACAGCTTGGCGGCCATCCGCAACGGAGCAAGCCAGGTGGAGTGCACGGTGAACGGTATCGGAGAGAGGGCCGGCAACGCTTCCTTGGAGGAGATCGTCATGATTCTCAGGACAAGGCTTGGCGTGTATGATGTGCATACTGACATCAGGACGCAGGAGATCTATCGTACCAGCCGCCTGGTGAGCCGCGTCATGAATATCCCCGTCCAACCCAACAAGGCCATCGTGGGATCCAACGCATTCGCCCACTCCTCAGGGATTCATCAGGACGGGATTCTGAAGGACCGGAGGACCTATGAGATCATGAAACCGGAGGATGTGGGAATCCGCCAGCACAAGATCGTTCTGACCGCTAGATCAGGCCGCGCTGCACTGCGTCATCGGCTGAGCACCCTCGGATATGAACTCGATTCGGCGGTCTTTGAACGTGTCTACTCCCGGTTTGTCAATGTGGCGGACCGCAAGAAGGAGATCTCCAGTGAAGACTTGACGTCCATCGTCGAGATCGAGGTCTCCAAGGTGCCTGAAACTTTCACCTTCCACAGCCTGCAGATCATGAGCGGGAGCACCATGGTCCCTCTGGCATCCATCACCCTTAAGAGGGACGGCCAAGAACTGACCGATGCAGCCACAGGCAACGGCCCGGTTGATGCCTCCTTCAACTGCATCGACCGGATCGTGGGCCGTCAGGGTATCCTGAAAGACTATGATTTGAAAGCCGTTACCATGGGCAAGGATGCTTTGGGGGAGGCCATGGTACGAGTGGAAGTGGAGGGAACGGTATATTCGGGGATTGGAACGAGCCCCGACGTCATCGAAGCCAGCGCGAGGGCCTATTTGAATGCCTTCAACCGTTTTTTTGCCAACTCGCATTGATGTGCAGCTGCGCTTGACAGACGATGGAGGATGCCGGTTGGGTGGACGGACGAGTGGATGCGAAAGCCGCATCACCGTGGAGAGCGATGGGGCCGTCACCCAGCCGCCCGATGCACGAGTGTGCGGCTTTCCATTGCCGCATTGGGCCCTGACTACTTACAGGCCCTCATGAAGTGACATGCACCTGGCCGCAAAGCCCCAAACAGAGAACCCCCGACTGGTGACGTGGAGGTTCCCTTGCCGAAACCATCCATGGGCGCCTGCCTGGATTTGTCCCTATGCTGATTCGCTCTTTTTTGTGGCTTGCAAGGATCGCCCTTGGAATCCTCTTCCTCGTGCTGGGTGCCTTGGGACTCTTGCTGCCCATCATGCCGGGTTGGCTATTCATCGCCCTTGGCATCCTAGTCTTGAGCCCGGACGTGCCCCTCTTCCAGCGCATGGTGCACTGGCTCGAGGACCGCTTTCCACGTGTGCGTGAGCCCCTCGAAAAGATGAGACACTTCCTGAGCCGCTACGGCAGTTCCTGATCATCCTGCAGCCTCGGGATAGCAGATGCACCAATCTCACCGGCCGCTGAAGGGACCTCTTTCACAAGTTCCTCCTTGTATTCCACCTGGTAGAGGTACAGCATGATCATGGCGAAACTGAGGATGAGCGGCCCATAGAGGATTCCCACCAAGCCGAAGTATTGAACTCCGCCGATGATGGCCAGAAACACATAGAAAGGGGACATCCTTCCCTCTCCTCCCATGAGAAACGGGCGAAGGAAGTTGTCGATGGACCCTATGAAGACGATGCTCCAGACGGCCAGGAACAGGGCCGACTTCATTTTGCCGAGAAGTATCAAATAGACAGCCGCGGGGATCCAAACCAGGGCGGTCCCCACAATGGGAATCAGGGAAGAAAAGCCCATCATGGTGCCCCAGAACAACCCGGGGATCCCTACGATGGTCAGACCGATGCCACCCACCACTCCTTGGCAGAGCGCCGTGGCCAGGGTGCCGAGAAGCACCGACCCCCCAACGAGTCTGATCCCGCTGATGAGCCTGTCCTCTTGTTCCGTTTTCAGCGGGGAGAGGTGCCTCGCCTGTTCAATCATCTCCTTTCCATCCCGCACCAGATAGAAAACCACAAAAATCATGATGAAAAACTGGGTCACCAAGGTGGCCACATTTCCCAATATGGTCGCCCCCTTGCTCACAACGAACTGGCCAAAGCTCTTGCTGAAGTCGAGAAGGGTGTTGGTGATGTTCAACTTCTCCAACTCCAGGAAGGGCAGGCGATCGTGTACCCTGTCCACAAATGCCTTCAGTCTTTCGTCATGAGCGAGAGTGGCCAGGTTCCCCGCCTTGATCCACTCGGTCATCTGATTGATGGACTGAAGCCCTTGACTGACGAGGGCTGACACAAAAATGAAGGTGGGAAGCGCAATGGCAAAGGTGATGATGAAAACGATGGTCAATGCGGCGAGGTTCTTCCTTCCTCCGTACCAACGGACCAGTCGCACCTGCAGGGAATGAAAGGCTGTCGCCAAGACAATGGCGAACACCAGGGTGTGGAGAAAAGGGTACAGGATCAAGTAGGAGAGATAGAGGGAGAAAAAGAGAACGATCAGTAGGAACGGCCGATATCCCTGAACCACTCTCAATCGTTCTTGTGGTCTTCCCTGCAGGTCTGACATGCGTTTGGTCCTCGAAACCGTGGCATTTCGTGCGCAGCAACCGCCCTCAGGAGTGCAGTCACTATCGCCTTCACTTTGCGAAGAGGGACTTCATCTCATGCTCTGTGCCTTCTGCTGGTAAACTTGGCTCTTCTTGGCATCTCCAGTCTCCCGGTAGAGTTCCGATTGCAGCAAATAGACCTCCTTCAGTTTGGCACGCTGATCCTGCAGCAGGATCTCTGCCTTCCGCGCGAACTCGAGGGACTTCTTCGGCGATTTCTTCATTCGCCAGGCTCTGGCCAGCTGCAGAAAAGCCTCTCCATTGTAGACATCCACCTGGACCGCCTGTTCCAGGAGGGGAATCGCCCGATCCGGCTTTCCTTCAGCGAGGGCCGCCTTTGCCTGATTCACCCGGTTCATGGAAGCAAGCCGCTGTGGTGGACCCTCAGCTTTCTTTTCACCCTGGGAAACGGGGGGGGTGGGCAGCGTTGCCGAAATGTCCGATTCTTTGAATTTTGGAGACGCTTTCAAGAGTGGGCTTTGGACCGTCTCCGGTGTTCCCGCGGGAGGCTTGGTGGCATTCTGTGGCCTGGAGCGTTCTGGGGATTCAGCCCGCGGCGACTGCCACTCCTGTGGAATCTGGACCGCCCGTCGTGATGTGCAACCTCCGAAAAGAGGCACCGAGACAAAAACAGCTATCAGCAGGAGGTACAAACGCGAATTCATCTTGTCATCCTTCCTCGCAATGGCACAATCACTTCCGGTGGATCGTGCACAATCCCTCTGGCGTTGATTCGTTGAGAAAGACTTCGAGCCTTCGCTGGGTGCAGGCATTGGTGGCCAATTGTCCCGACTCCGAACAGACGATCCGTTGTGTGACGCCCGGTGGAACACGAAATTGCTGGGGGCTGATCCACGGAAGAACGCGCTGGATGAAGCGAGCCCAAACCCGGCCAGCCCCCTCGGCGCCTGTCAAGCCGGTGGGATGATTGTCGTCATAGCCAACCCAGACGACGGCCACCAGGTCCGTGGTGTACCCAGCAAACCATGAGTCCCTGTAGTCACTGGTTGTGCCGGTTTTGCCGGCGCAGGGAAACTCGATCCCCATGCGTCGAATAGCCTTGCCCGTCCCCCGATCCATGACACCTTCCAGGAGATTGGTGATGACATAAGCCTTTGCCGGGCTTGTCACTGTCTCCAAATCCATATGGCGCCGCTCTTCAATCTCCCCCTTCTCGTTCACCACTTCCTTAAGACTCAGGAGGTATGCTTTCTGCCCATCATTGCCCAACACGGAGTAGGCCGCAGTCAATTCCACCGGGGACAACTCGAATGCGCCCAAGGCAATGGAAGGAAAGGGCTGCAGGGTTGAATGGATTCCCAGGTTGCGCAACGTTTCGATGACCTTATCCAAGCCGAGCCCCATGGCGAGCTGGACTGTCGCCGCATTGAGGGATTCCTCAAGGGCCGCTCGCACCGTCACCGATCCGTGGTACTTGTTGTCATAGTTGTGAGGCACCCACTTGTGACCGTCTACCAAATAGGCTGCCGGTTCGTCCTGGAGTCGCGTGACCGGTGTGTATTGATCCAGGGCGCTGAGGAACACGAAAGGCTTGATGGCCGAACCCGGTTGCCTGTAAGCCAGGAGTGCACGGTTGAAGTTGCTCTCCCGGTAGTCCCTTCCTCCGACCAAAGTCAGCACTGCACCGGTCTTGGGCTGAACCGCGACGAGAGCAACCTGCAGGTTCCTGTCCGGATTCTCCGACGTTCCCTTTCGCACCTTCTTCTCAAGCTCATCCATCACTTCATTGATGGCCAGTTCGGCAGCCAGCGCCATCTCAGGATGCAAGGTCGTGTAAATGTTCAGCCCCTGGGATTCAAGAACCTCCGGAGCATAGAGCTCTTGCAGTTGGCGGCGGACATAATCCACGAAATACAGGCCGGTGCTCAGAGCAAGACTGTTTGCGGCCAATCCCAGAGGTTCCCAGCGGGCCTTTTCGTACTCCTGCGGATCGATCTTTCCAAGGTCGAGCATGCGTTTGAGAACCGTGTTGCGGCGCTCGCGGCAAGCCTCCGGCTCATGAAAAGGCGAATAGTTGTTGGGAGCTCTGATGATGCCTGCGAGAGTCGCGGACTCAGCCAAGGTGAGGTCTTCCACATTACGCCCAAAGAAATACTTTGCCGCTTCCCCCATTCCATGTATGGCAATGCTCCCTCGCTGTCCGAGGTAAATCTCGTTCATGTACATTTCGAGAATTTCCCGCTTCTTGTAGAGAGCCTCCAGCACCAATGCCATGCAGAGCTCCTGGAGCTTACGCTTGATACTCCGTTCCGGCTCCAGAAAGTAGTTCTTGACCAACTGCTGGGTGATGGTCGATCCTCCCTGAACGACCCGACCGGCCATCAAGTCCGCCCAAAGAGCCCGGGCGATTCCCCACCAATCCACCCCTCCATGTTGGTAGAATCGATGGTCCTCGATGGCAAGAATCCCTTCCACAAGACTGGCCGGTGCCTGTTTGATGTTGATCAGGAGCCGACTCTCGCGTGCCGGACCAAAAAGCCTTGCAATTTCTACAGGCTCAAGCTCCAGAAACTCCAGGTCGCCTTGGGCACCAGTCATCCTCCAAAGGCTGTTTTGGCGGAATTCGAATTGAACCCGCTGAGCCGGAAAGCTGTGGCCTGGAAACTGAAACTCTCTCAACTGAACCGTGAGCCTCCCCTGCCCTGTCTTGAATTCTCCAGCCAGCAAGGGCTCCCTGGCCGATTCCCTGTATCGGCGATTCTCAAACATTTGTTTCAATTGGGAGAACGAAATGGACTGGCCTGGGTAAATGGGCACCGCAGCGGAGAAAACCCTGGACGGAATGCTCCACTTTCTGGCCGAAAAGCGATGTTTGACCTCTATGACGAGATACGCGAAGTACGCAGACACTGAAAGGACGAGGAGACACACAACGCCGGCAAGCGTCTTCCAACCGAAAACGCGCTTCATGAGAGTTGGTCTGGACCTCAGTTTCATAGAAAAAGAGCCAAGCCTCATTGCGTGCGTCTGAGCTTGACGAGGCATTCGATGTGAGGTGTTTGTGGAAACAGGTCGAAGGGCATCACCTTCTCAACCGTGTATCTCTCGCTGAGCAGAGCGAGGTCCCTGGCAAGCGTCGCTGGATTGCAGGAGACCGCCACGATGCAGGGTGGAGCGATTTCCAGAATGGCCTTGACCACCTTCGGATGCATGCCTGCCCTGGGGGGGTCCGTGATGATCACGTCGGGAAGTCCTCCCGAGCGAGCCCTGTTCTGGGCGCCTGCAATGGAATCCCTCAGATCCCCTGCGTGGAAAGTGCAATTCTCCACCCCGTTCAAACGGCAGTTGGCATACGCATCCTCAATGGCCTCGGGAACCACCTCGAAACCTACCACGCGATGGACCCGCGGCGCAATGACGATGGCGATGCTTCCAGTCCCGCAGTAGAGGTCCCACACAGTCTCGCACCCAGAGAATTCCGCAAGCTTGACGATGGACTCATAGATCTTCTCAGCTCCGTATGGATTCGTTTGAAAAAACGAATGAGCTGAAATCCGAAACCTTGATGGTCCCAACATTTCCTCAATGAAGCCGGGCCCGAACAGGATTCGACTTGTTTGGCCCGTTGCCACCTGCGCTTTTTGGGAACTCACGGAGTGCACAAATGTGGTGATGTCTGGAAAGCGCGCCTTGAGGTGCCCAGCCAGCTCATTCACTCTCTCGGCATGATGCTCCTGGGCCGTGGTGATAAGATGCAAAAGGGTCTGCCCGGTCCGCTTCCCTTCCCGGATGACCAGAAACCTCCAGAAACCCTTTTGGGTCCTGATGCTGTATGGAGGAATCCCACTTTCCTCGCACCAACGTCTGACTTCCCCAAGCACTGCAACGGAACCGGGAGATTCGAGGAGGCACTGTTCCACATTGAACACTTTGTCAAAGAATCCAGATATATGCAATCCAAGTGCGAAGTCGCGATTGTAACATGTCTCTCTTCTGTCGATTTCTTCTGGCAAGAGCCACCGGCGGTCTGAAAAGGTGAACTCCATCTTGTTTCGATAGTATGTAGCACAGGGAGAGGGCACTGTCTCTTCCACCAGGGCATCCTTGATCCCGCCCAGATGTCTGATGGATTCCAACACATGTTCCCTCTTCCAAACCAGTTGATCCTCGTAAGAAAGGTCCTGCCACTGACATCCGCCGCAAAACCCAAAATGCATACAGAGGGGTTCCCGTTGGCCTGAAGAAGGCGAAACCACCTCCAGTACCCTCGCCTCTGCATGCTGCCGCCTCCTTTTCACAATCCTGGCTTTGACCCGCTGGCCTGGGAGTGCATGATCCAAAAAGACCACGAGCCCTTCCACCCTGGCAATGGCCTTCCCGCCAAATGCCAGTCTCTCCACGGTCAATTCAAGGTCAGTTCCCCTGCTGATAGGCACCATGGTCTCCCCATCGAGAATCTCTTGTATCATGGAGCTTTTACACAAGTCCGTCCTGCCTAGCAACAGGGAATAGATGACTCCGCCGCTCCTTTCCATCGGCTGCTCGGTATGATAATAGTGATTCCCGCAAAGCATGGGCCAAATGCCCATCATGACTGGAGGCCCATGCCAACGCCGGGGTCGGGTGATTCCTTCTGGATTCCACATCGAGCCTGGAATGACGATGGAGATCTCGCTCAACGCATTGTGCTTACCTTTATCGATTCTCAGGGAGATTGCGATGTGGTTTCGGCGCATCCAGGTCTACGGTCGCCTGATCAAATTCAGTCACACCGTCTTCGCCCTGCCCTTCGCCCTGGCATCTGTGCTCCTGGCTCATCGCACCCAGCCTGTCACATGGTCTTCCGTTTTCTGGGTCCTCGTGGCCATGGCATCCGCCCGGTCAGCAGCCATGGGCTTCAACCGCTATGTGGACCATGACTACGACCGCCGCAACCCTAGAACCAAGGACCGCCCCCTCGCAACAGGCCAGATCAGCCGGAACTCGGTACTGGTTTTCGTCGTGATGTCTTCAGGGCTCTTCATTCTGAGCGCCGCCGCCCTGGGAGCCACATGCCTTGCCCTCTCCGTCCCCACCCTTGGGGTCATCTTCTTCTATTCTCTGACCAAGCGATTCACCTCTTTCTCCCACCTTTTCCTGGGGCTCGCCATCGGATTGGCACCTTTGGGCGCCTGGATCGCCGTGACCAATTCCGTGGATGCAAGAATCCTCCTTCTCTCCCTGGCTCTCATGACCTACATCGCCGGATTCGACAT
>CAZURN010000043.1:0-20986 GCA_964623165.1 uncultured Syntrophobacteraceae bacterium | reverse complement strand
GACGGCAACGATGAGCCGGTTGGTGACCACGTAGGATTCAGCCCAACTCCGAGCGCAGAATGCCCTGGCCTGGTCATTTTGTTCCCCGACCCAGCGCTGGAATGGGAGGAAGAAGACGATGACCGAGCGGGCACCCGCCAGCAGGTCTCCCGGCATCGCGTGTTCAGGACTGACTGCTTCACGAAGCCTCGGGAAGCTTGGGTCATCGGCCGAGGCTGCGGCCACGAGAGGCTCCCGCCAAATGTTCCCACAGGCTTCCTGTCTCACCCAGTCATCCACAACGCCCTTGATGGAGGTTGCCACGGCCTCGAGGTGTTCAGCGTTCATATTCTCAGTGTGCGCCTTCATGGTGTTCTCTTGTTGTCAAGTGGTTGTCGATGGACTGCAGTCTTTTGCCCGTCGAAGATGGTAACGGTTGCTGCCGGAGGCGTCAATCTCGAGTCATCTCAGTCGTCCCTCAGTGTCCATCCAACCAGGCGTTTGGGGCTTCAAGGCGGTTGTCTCCAAGGTTCTCCCCTGGTATCCTCACATCATTGTTTCCTTCTGTGATTCACGGGTCCACAAGGGTGGACTGATGAGCCCTTACAATCGGCTGCATTGCAGCGCACCAGGGGTTGGCGGGAATGAATTCGAATGAGGTGGAACTGGGGCGGCGCCAACAGGAGGATAGTCGGGGTGACCTGGAACAACGGGCCAGGGTCTGGAACCGCTGGGTGACCGGAGCCATCGTGGCCCTCCTCTTCATCCCGTTCCCTATCGCTCGTTTCGATGCATCGCCTGGGGGCAGCGTGGTCCTGGACCGGCTGATCATGCCGTGGAGCCAATTCAAGATATGCTATGTGTCAGTTCAGGATGACAGCGCGGTGGAGGAACAATACACTTTCATCTGGCCTGGGAAACTGGCCCAATACCATGGTCCATTTCCGGCGGATTTTGACACGGACTCTGCCGAACCTGCGGTTCTCAAGTGGCAGGATGCCCCGGAAATGGGCTTGAGAAACCTTTTCGTCAATGGGGAGTCCCTGCGGCTGAGGACACTCTGGCGTCCCCTGCTCTTGTGGCCCATGGAGAAGCTTTGGCGAATCTGGTGAGACGAATGCAATGGCCAGCCATGTTCTTCCGCCCCACTCCTACAAAACGAGAGCTGTGTGCGGGTGTGGAGATAGCCGATCGGATGCGCCATGGGTTGCTCCCGCGAAAAGCGGGGTGGCGGCGAGAGGGGCGTCAGCGGGTTTCAAGGCTCCTTTCCATTTCTTCAATCTGCCCGTCAGGGGATGGGAAGAACCTGCGGTAGAAGAAGAAGCTCACCAGCATCGGAAGAAAGTAATAGGCGAACCGGTAAAGGAGCACGGCGGGGAGAACCCGTTCGAAATCCATTCCCATGAGATAAAATGAGCCAGCCATGGTACCTTCCATGAGACCTATGGAGGCGGGTGTCAGAGAGAACAGGCTCGTGAATATTCCCACCGAAAAACCCACCAGCAGGGAGCTGTTGTCAACAGGGTAGTGAAGTGCAAGAAAGGAAAACTTCAGACATAGAAACATGAGGATCCAGTCGAAACAGGCGTAAATGGCCGGGGCCAGGAGAATGGATGTGCTGTTCACGACGAGGTTCATGCTCGTGTTGAAATTGTCGAAGAAGGCCTCGGCTCTCTCATGGTTGACCCAATGGGGATGTCTCAGTCTCCTGCAGATGGCGTTGGCGGTCCACATGGCAAGCTGCCAGACCTTCTTTCGAAAGCCCTCATGGATCATGGTTTGCACCGTGATCCAAGTGAGCAGAAAAGCCAGGAGCAGGATCACAACGCCAACCTCGATCTGCCGGGCGCTCAGTTTGTATTCGCTGTAGAGGAAGAAAAACCCCAGGTAAATGAAGATCACGGCGACGGTATTGGTGAAGAAGCCGTGGATGATGGAGATGGACAGGGTGTTGCTCGGGGGAATTTTCTCCTTTGCCAGAAGGTAGACCTTTGCAGCGACTCCGCTCAGACCTCCCACAGACATGACATAGTTCAGAGTGCACGAGAGAAGGGAGATCTTGAAAGAGGTCGAAAAGGAAAGAGGGTGTCCCATCCCTTTGAGAAGGCGGTAGAGGACTCCCGCGATGCAGAGATAGCTCAGAGAGCTTGCGAGGATCGTCAGGAAACCCCAAGCCAGGTGAAGGTCCGCGATATTTTGGCTGAGCCGCTTCAGGTCTGCCTGTTTGAGGGTGAAGAAGAAAATGACCAATCCGATGATCGCGGCCAGCCAGAACCGCTTTCTGGTCACCCCTGGCATCAATTGCTCTCTCCCCGTTACACTGCGACTGGTCCCTCATGGGGCGTCCAGCTTGGAGTTGCACATGGTGGATGAAAGGATACATATCAGAATCGATTTGGAATGGGAAGCACAACCGGCGGAGACAATCAAAGGGGATTCGGGCCGGTGGGACTTCCGCAAGGGGGAATTGCACAAGGATTGTCGTTTCATGAAGCAGGAAAGGTGAGCGGCCATGAACGGGACCAAGGTGACACCCTCCAGGCTATTGGATCTCTGCTGATGAAGGGCGTTTCCCAGAGGCTGCTGATCACGGGCGCAAGTGGCTTTCTTGGGTGGAATGCGTGCCTTCACGCCAGGGGCGAATGGCAGGTCTTCGGGTTGGTCCACGACCACGGAGTTGCCATGGACGATGTGACCATGCTCCGCGGTGACCTGACGGATCAGGACGAGGCGACCAGTCTCTTTCGGGCTGCTAAGCCGAATGCGGTCTTCCACCTGGCTGCTGCATCCGCACCCAACTTCTGCCAAATGCATCCCGAGATCACTGGGAGAATCAATGTGGATGCAGCGGCCCATCTGGCTGGTCTGGCTGCCGACACCGGAATCCCCTTCGTCTTCACTTCCACCGATCTCGTGTTTGATGGCGAGACAGCGCCTTACCGGGAAAATGATCCTGTTTCACCTTTGAGCATCTATGGAGAACAGAAGGTGCGGGCTGAGGCGGAGATTTTGGAGCGGCATCCGAGTGCCGTCATCTGCCGCATGCCTCTCATGTTCGGGGAAGCCTCGCCTGCCTCGGGGAGCTTTCTGCAGTCTATGGTGAGACGCTTGCAGGCGGGTGATGAAGTCCAGCTTTTTACGGATGAGTTCAGAACTCCGCTGAGCGTCCGGGACGCGGTTCGGGGATTGTTTCTCGCGTTGGAGAAAGCCAGGGGAGAGGTGCTGCACCTGGGAGGGAAAGAGCGCATTTCACGTTTTGACTTCGGCATGCTGGTCGTCCGAGTGCTGGGAAAATGGCAGGAAAAGCTCAGGGAATGCCGCCTCCTCGATATGCCCATGGCAGCTCCGAGACCCAGGGATGTGTCGCTCGACAGCTCGAAGGCCTTTGCCCTGGGATTCCAACCGGGAGCGATCGAGTCCGAACTTGAGCACATCCTTGCCCGGTAGCGGTTCCATAGGCCACCTTTTCCCGGACAACGGGAAGCCTCCTGAACAAAGAAGAAGGCGCCAAGGGCGCGGAGATTTCCGTGGCGCGGCGTGTCGTCCCCGCGTTCCCGGCGTCTTCATTGGTCAAGTGCATGAGTGAGCCCGCCGGGAGCGTGGAGAGCATCCTGTTCAGAAAATGAACGGGAATCGGTGGCTCTCACGGCGAGTGGGAGCCATGCCAGACTAGTTTTCCTCGGCCCTCCTCACCGCATTGATGACCACCGGGGTCTCCGGGACATCATCGTACTGGCCGAACGAAATGGTTTTCACCCCTTTGATCCTGTCGACCACGTCCATCCCGCCGATGACTTTGCCGAAAACCGCATAGCCATACCCCTGGGGTGTGGGGTTCTGATGATCCAGAAACGCGTTGTCCGCCACGTTGATGAAGAACTGTGAGGTGGCGCTGTGGATGAGCCCGGTTCTGGCCATGGCAATGGTGCCGCGCTGGTTCTTGAGGTCAGGTTTGGCTTCGTTCTTGATGGGATCTCTCGTCTTCTTGGACTTCATGTCTGGAGTGAGGCCCCCTCCCTGAATCATGAAGTCATTGATGACCCTGTGAAATATGGTGCCGTCAAAAAAACCATCGTCGACATAGCGCAGGAAATTCTTCACCGTCAATGGTGCCTTGTCAGCCCAGAGTTCGAGCATGATGTTCCCTTCGGATGTTTCCATTGCGACAACAACTGTGGACGCCTGAGACATGTCTGGTCTACTCCCATGGTTTGTGTTCATCTGATGAGCACCCGAGGCGGACCGAAGTGCTTTCCTCGATCCTGGTATGCCGCCGTGGTGGGCGCTACGGCCCAAAATTTGTCGTTTATAACCGCTTTTTGCATTTTGCTCAATGAGCATCAGTCGTTTTGTTGGACCTCGTGGGTTCAATTCCTGAGAATGCCTTTGGGTGGGAAGATCGTCTGGAAGGGTACCGGCAATTTTTCCCGATGGGACGCTTCCCCTGATCAGATGCCATTGGTGTTTCCTGCTGGATGTGTTATTGAGAAATCCACGATGAGCCGAGGGGCCTCATAGCTCCTGGCGTTCGAGCAAGGAACGCTACGGCCGCAGAACTTGTAGAAAGGGCAGGACCATGAGCAATCTTTTCAGTGTTTTCGACAAGATTGCCGAGGAACGGATTCGCGAGTCCATTCGGGATGGGGAGTTCGACAACCTTCCCGGAAAAGGGAAACCACTTCAGCTTGAGGACGACCGCCACCTGGCCGCGGATCTTCGGCTGGCCTATAAGATCTTGAAAAATGCCGATTGTCTTCCCCCTGAGCTGGAGCTTCGGAAGGAAATCCGCACCACGGAAGACATGCTTTCAGGGATGAAAGACACCCAGGAAAAGTACAAAGCGATAAAGAAGCTCAATTACCTCATCCTGAAGCTGAATGTCACTCGAAAGGTGCCTTTGAACCTCGAAGAAAACCAGCGCTATTACGAACGTGTGCTTGAAAAGGTTGAGGACCCAAGAAGCAGATGAAATCCTCTTCCTGATCAAGCCCGCCTGAAAGAAATACGCCCCTCAGTCTGGTTTAGCCTCGGAATGTGTCCCCCCTCGGTCCACTGCAATCCACCCAATAGGCCAGCCAACCAAACCAATACATTGGAAGCGAACGATTAGTGCCTGTTCACTCATGTCTCGGTGCTGCCGGTCATCAGGTCGTCGCCCCAAAACTCCATGACAGCTTCGAGGCAAAGTAGTGGGGAGTGAGGTATTGCCTGGATGAACGAATCATGCTGAGTTGCGTCTCATGTCATAGCAACCGATTTTGGTGATTCTGCCAGGCATTTGCCGGTTTGGGGTCGAATTCATGGATTTCAGATTGAAGTTGTCAGGGGGCGCCGCCGAAATAGAACAGTGTGTTTCAATCTTTCACGGTGCTCGTTTGTGCGAATTGACGGTTGTCTGGCTCGAATAAGGGCCATCAGCAGGCAGTAAGGCATCATAGGGAGGAGAATGGCAATGGCAGATAACCGAAGATCGGCTTGGTGTGTTTGGATTTGGTCAGTGCTCGTTGTCGCCATGGCCACCGTTGGAGCACCGCAGGCTTCATCCGCCCAGGGACCTGTCGTATGGAACCTCAAGACCGTTGACGATGGTGGGCAGAATGGCGATTTGAAATATGAAACCTCCATCGCCCATGATGCGAACAATAACATACACATCAGTTATTATGATTCGGCGACCGGCACACTGAAATACGCCACCAATGCCTCGGGAACATTTCGAACGTTCACTGCCGACCCCACCGTCAATAGGGGGGAGTACTCATCGATTGCGGTGGGTCCCGGTGGCACCGTGCACATCAGCTATTTTGACGCTCAGATCGGTGCGCTGCGCTATGTGAAAGGCACGGCTACCGGGGTATTCAGTTCACCACAGGTGGTTGACGATGGCCTTGCCGACCCGGTCAGTGGCCTGGCGGACGAGGGGAGCAACACGTCGATCGCCCTCGATGCCCAAGGCAATGTGCACATCAGCTATCACGACAGCTCCACCGGCAACCTTCTCCACGCCGCTTTTCCATCAGCCGGTCCTTTCCCCGTCGTCCCCTCGATTGCGATTGTGGATGGCGTGAGCAACAAGGCGACTCAAAACGTGGGGCATTACAACTCCCTCGCCATCGACGGGAACGGCTCGGTGCACATCAGTTACTACGATTTTGGCAACGGTGTGCTGAAGTATGCCAACAATGTGGGCGGAACGTTTTCCGCGATCACCGTGGATGATGGGGGTGGTGGCCATGATGTAGGGTGGTTCAGTTCCCTCGCGCTGGATTCCAATGGACGAGTCCACATCAGCTATCACGATGCAACGGACTTCACCCTGAAGTATGCCAACAATGAGTTGGCACCGGGAACTTTTGTGGTCGCGACGATCGATGAAGACCACGATGGCGGTAACGTGGGCAGGTACTCATCGATTGCCGTTGACTCCAGGAGCAAGGTCCATATCAGTTATCAGGATTTCGGCAACGGGGTTCTGAAACATATCACGAACGCCTCGGGGTCTTTTGTATCCTCTGTGGTCGACAACTACCGGTGCCCCGACAATGTGACTCCAGACACGGGGTATGACACCCATATCACCATCGATTCGGGCGATCATGTGCATATCAGCTATATTGACAATGGCAGCCCCTCGGGTGGTGACCTCAGGCATGCCAACAGCGTCGTCAACAGGGTTGTCGACTTCAACGGTGATGGGAAAAGCGACGTGGCCTGGTACTACACCTTGAATGGAACCTTGGTGTCTTGGTTCATGGACGGAACTGCCGTTTCCAGTGTGAGCGTTGCCGGGCAGGTTTCCGATCTGACTTGGCGGATCGAGGCCTTGGCGGATTTCAACAATGACAGTCGAACGGACGTGCTCTGGAAGAATTCATTGACTGGCGCGGTGGCGATCTGGTTCATGAACGGCTCAGCAATTCAGTCGGTGAATATTGTGGGCGCCGTGTCCGACCTGAACTATTCCATTGAAGGGGCAGGCGATTTCAACGGGGACGGAAATGCGGACATCGTCTGGAAACATGCTTCGACAGGTCAGGTGGTCGTATGGCTCATGAACGGGCCTGTGCTTTCCTCGATCAATATCCTTGGGAGTGTCCCCAGGGTTTGGAGCATCGAAAAGATCGGCGACGTCGATGGGGACGGAAGGGCTGACATCCTTTGGAAGCACACATCCCTGGGAATTGTTGCCGTGTGGAGGATGAACGGTGCCGCCGTTCTCTCGGTGAGCACCCTTGGCACCATCAGCGACCTGAGTTGGGTCATCCAGGAAGTGGGTGATTTCAACGCGGATGGCACCGCAGACATCCTCTGGAAGCATGCGGTCACGGGCACTGTGGCGATTTGGACCATGTCGAGAGGCACGGGCGGCGTGTCCGCGGCGACGGTCGCAGGCACTGTTTCCGATCTGAACTGGATGATCGAGGGAGTCGGTGACCTCAACGCCGACAACAAGGCCGACATCATCTGGAAAAACGCCGCAACGGGCCAGACCGTCCTCTGGCTGATGAACGGCCCCACGGTCTATTCGGTCGTCTCGCCTGCCACGGTGGCTGATCTCAACTGGCGTGTCGTGAATTGAACCCGATTGACACCAAATCGATCCAGGGAAGGATGGGCGAAGAGTCCATCCTTGCCATTTTTTTGGGCGGGGGTGATCGTTTGTGGTCATCGCCCTTGGTCGATGAAAGCTCCCCCAAAAATCTTCCTCCATTGATCATCTTGGTTTAAATTTTGCTTTCCTTTAAGAACCCAGGTGCTGCGGGTTATGGTAGGCGCGAATGAAGGGTGCCGTGCCTAGTGGTTGGAAACACTCTGGGCATCCTCAGGCGGGGAGTTCTTTGTCAAGGGAGACGTGACATGAAGGTTTTTTGGATTATCATCGCTGGATTTCTGTTGCTTCTGGGTTCCGGCTCATCCCCGGCGGCCGCCCAACCTGGTCTCTTCATTTCCAAAGGGAGCCAGGCGGACCAGGGGGCCTTGCCCCGCGTCGGGGTCATACGGGGGCGCACTGTGGACGTGGACCTGTCTCAAATGCCCGGCGCCGATGGGCGTGGAGAGCTTCCCCGCGCAGGTCATGAGCTAGTCCTGAACGTGTTCGACGACGTGGTGCTCCAGGCGCGCATGGAGCGCAGCGAGCGCACGGAGCGCGGCATGCGGTGGGTGGGAAAGCTCAAGGGGAAGCCCACGAGCGACGTGGTGATCGTCATTCACGATGGTGTCATGGCGGGGAGCATCGTATCGCCCGAGGCAGCCTATTCCATTCGCTATAACGGGTCCAGCCAGGTGGTGGAGGAAATCGACCGGTCCGCCCTGCCGCCCGAGGCCGAGCCGCTGGAACCCCCGTCCCTTCCTGCCCCCGATGCCCCTCTGGACCCGGCGGCGCTCATGGACGACGGCTCAAACATCGATGTTCTGGTGGTCTACACCCCAGCCGCCCGCAATGCGGCGGGAGGGACAAGCGGGATCCAATCCAGGATCCAACTGGGGGTGACCGAGACCAACGCAGCCTATGCCAACAGTGGAGTCCTCCAGCGGCTGCGGTTGGTCGGCGCCGTCGAGGTGAGCTACACCGAGTCGGGCGACATCAGCACCGACTTGAACCGCCTCACCTATACGGATGGCGTCCTGGACAACGTCCAAAGCTTGAGGGATGCATACAAAGCGGACCTTGTCTCCCTCATCACCAGTACGCCCAGCCCCGCATATTGCGGCGTTGCCTGGCTCATGGGGGGAAATAGCCCCTCGTTTGCCCCCAATGCGTATAGCGTGGTGGAGCAGACTTGTATCAGTCCCAGTTACAGTTTCGGCCACGAACTTGGCCACAACATGGGCCTGAACCATGCCCGAACGGACCCCGTGGGCACTGGCGCTTACTCCTATTCTTACGGGTACAAGGACCCCTTGAGTTATTTCCGGACCATGATGGCCTATGACTGTCCCATCTCCTGTCCCCGCATTCTAAACTTCTCCAATCCCAATGTGTTCTACAACGGCAGAACAACCGGCATTGTCGAAACGGCGGCCGATTCTGCATACAATGCCCTGAGCCTCAACAACACGCGTGTCACCGTCGCCAACTTTCGAGTGGGCGAAGTGCCGACCGTCACCGTGACCTCCCCCAACGGGGGGGAGTACTGGCCCGCCAATTCCCAGCAGGTCATTTCATGGACGGCTTCGGGCTGGAACGCCAACGCGGTGGCGAGGCTCTATTACACAACAAACAACTGGGCGACCAGGACGTTCATTGGCGACCTGCCACAGAGTTACAGATCGCTTCTCTGGCTGGTTCCCAACACCCCGGGAAGCTCCTTGGCAGTGAGTGTGTGCAGCTACGTGGGGGGGGCATGTGAAGTGGAGGACCGCTCCAATGGGTCGTTCCTCATCACGGCGGCTGCCACTCCTCCAAAACCCTTCGATCTGACTGGAGATGGCAGTCCGGACCTTCTTTGGCATAATCAGTCCGGAGGTTCCCTCTACGCATGGGCCATGCAGGGGTTGAATGAGATCGCCGGCTATTATCTTTACCCAAGCTATGTTGCCGACCTCCAGTGGCAGATTCGCGGTGTGGGCGATCTCAACCGGGACGGCAAAACCGACCTGCTCTGGCACAATCAAACGACCGGTGATCTCTTCGCCTGGCTGATGAACGGTGGACTGCAGAGGATTTCAGAGACAGCTCCATCCCCTGGCAGGGTGAGCGATGTCAACTGGCAGATCAAGGCCCTGGCGGATTTCAATGCAGACGGCAACCTGGACATCCTATGGCAGCACAAACTGACCGGCGGCCTCTATGTGTGGATCATGAGCGGCCTGGTGCAAATCGCGAGCTATTATCTGACACCCGGCCAAGTGGCCGACACCCAGTGGCAGGTCAAGGCCGCCGCGGATTTTGACGGTGATGGGAAGCCGGATATCCTCTGGCATCATGCCTCGACGGGCGCATTGTACCTCTGGACCATGAACGGCTTGACACAGACGGGCGGTTACTATCTGACTCCCGCACAGGTGCCGAACACGCAGTGGCAGATCCGGGAGGTCGCGGATTTCAGTGGCGATGGAAAGCCGGATATCTTGTGGTACCATGAAAGCCTGGGCTACCTTTATGTGTGGACCATGAACGGAACGGTGCAGACGGGAGGCTATTTTCTGACACCCAGTCGGGTTGCCGACACGCGTTGGCAGGTGGTGGTGCGCTGAGGCCTGCTGCCCGGCACTGAACACGTTGCTGGAGGGATTGAATCCCGCGTGCGGTCATTTGGAACGGTCTTGTTGCAATGGGTTCATGACCTCAACCCCGACTGATCCAGGTATTGCCGCACTCCCGCAACCACTGCAGCAAACATCCTCGAACCCGCAATGATGGTGTGGACGTCATCCATGTCGGCGCAGACCTTGGCAAATTCCGGTCCTATGACTGCAGCCGGTTCGGTCGCCTGCGGGTTTTCCTTCATGGCTTCCACGTATATGTTCAGGCGATCCTTGAGAACCTGAAAATAGTCAATCTGGCGGCCGGCCATGAGGCCCGCAGCAGAGGAGAGGCTTCCCGAAAGTCCCTGCACGGCGGCCCAGTAGTGCTCCGCCAAGTAATTCCGCACCGATGGCCTTTCCACGTGGTAGGCGATGCTCCAGCCCACGGTGATGATCTTGAGGATCTGGAGTTCGTATTCGACCGTGTTCCTTTGGGCGTCCCCTTCCTTTGGGAGACGGGCCATGAGGATCCTTGTATCTTCGCGGTCGATGGCGTAGTTGAAGAGATCCATGGCTGCCGTTTCAATGGCCAATTTCTCGTCATCTGGATGCGTCATGCTTCCTTGTTTCCTTTTCAAGAGCCTGCAAGCTCCAGAATCCTCATGAGATCCTTTTCCAGTCCAATCATGACGAGGATATCACTGGGCTTGATGATGAATGTGGGGCTGGGGAGAAAGGTGAACTTGGTGGGGATCAGCTCCTTGACGGCCAGCACGAATACCCCGTACTGCTTGCGCAGATCCAGTTCAAGGAGTGTCTTGCCGTAAAAGACGTCAGGGGGTGCCACATCCATGACCCGATAATCGCCCTCCAAGGGAATGAAGTCGAGGAGGTTGGGGTTCACGATTTGAGCGGCAAGGCGGCGTGCCGTCTCCCTCTCAGCGAAGACAATCTCCGATGCCCCCACGGCCTTCAGGATGGCGGCGTGATCTTCGCTGTTGGCCTTGGCCCAAATGTGCTTCACCCCTATTTTCCTCAAGTGGAGTGTCGCAAGGATGCTGGCTTCGAGGGTCTCTCCCATGCTGACCACCGCCTCATCGAAGTCTGCCGTGATTACGGCACTCAAGCTCGCAAAGTCCCGCACATCCATGATGAGGGCTCTCTGAACGTCTTCCATAATGGCCGCAACAGCCGATTCGTTCCGGTCTATTGCCAGCACCTCACATTCCCTGGCGAGTTGGCGGGCCAGTTCCTGGCCGAACTCTCCCAGGCCGATCACGCAAATGTGCCTCTTTCTGGTCATCCGATCATGATCCTGGTTTCGGGATAGCGCAGATGGGAAGGTCTTCCTGGAAACATCCACATGGCAATGGTGAGCGGTCCCAGGCGACCCACGAACATGGTGGCGGTAATCCAGAGTTTGCCAATGGTTGAGAGCTTGAAGGTGAGGCCGGTGGAGAGCCCCACGGTGCCAAAAGCGGAAATCTGTTCGAAAACGATGTCATGGAGCCCAACTCCGTTTTGCCGTGTTTCCGTGACGGACAAGAGGAATATCCCTATGAGATTCCATAGCACGGCGAGCCTGATGAGGGAGGTGGTTCGCCAGAGGGTTTCCTTCGGGATCCGCCGCTCAAAAAGTCTGACGTCTTCCTCCCCTAGCAGGCGGGCCCTGACCTCAGCCATGGATATGGCTGCGGCAGTGGTCTTCACTCCGCCGGCGCAAGACCCCGGGGACCCCCCAATGAACATCAAGACCGCAATGAGCATCAGGGAACTCAGAGGCAGACGGCCGATATCCACTGTGTTGAATCCTGCTGTCCTGGCCGTGACCGATTGAAACAGGGCACAGGATATTTTGCTTCCCCAAGTCGTCTCGCCCGGAGTCTGGCCCAGCATCAGCAGGCCGACCCATCCGGTGAGGAGGAGAATCCCCGTGACCCTGAGGACCACCCTGGCGTGCACTGAAAGTTGAACGGGAGTCTTTCGGCTTGACACGCCTGAAGGCCTGCTCTTGAAACGATCCCAGAGTTCAGTGATGACCACGTGCCCCAAACCACCGAGAATGATGAGCAGCATGATGACGACCATCACCGTTGGACTGTTGCGCAACCCCGCGAGATTGTCTGTGTAAACGGAGAAGCCTGCGTTGCAGAAAGCTGAAATCGAATGAAACACGGCAGAGAAGAGGGCCTGCAGGGGGGGCTCTTCCCTTTGCGCGAGGGCCAGAAACAGGAAGAGTGCCCCGGTCGCTTCGATGACCGCAGTGATGATGATGATCTGAAAGAACCTCCTTCGGAATTCCATCCCAAGGTCCCTTTGGAAGAAGGAATCGTGGAGGGCCGCCAGAGAGGCCAGTGTAAGTCTTCGGCCGAGAAGGATGAAAGCCATGGCCGCGAAGGTCATGATGCCCAGTCCGCCGATCTGAATCAATATGAGGATGACGGCCTGCCCCCCGACCGTGAATGCCGTGGGCGTATCGACAACGATCAATCCGGTCACGCACACCGCCGAGGTGGAGGTGAACAGGGCATCCACAAAGCCCACATGGCCTTTGTGCTGACAAAAGGGAAGGAGCAGAAGCAAGGCGCCGGCAAGGATGACCCCCGCGAAGCCCACCACGAGAAGGACTTGGGGCATACGGGCCGAAGGGACCCATCTTCTGACACGATGCATTTTGGACAGATTCGAGAATCCCACTGCAACGTTCCCCAAAGCATGATTCGTGGCCGTAGATGCAAGGCAGCATGATAATCTTGTCCTGAGATTTTTCCATTCAAAAATCGTTTCCGGTGCCTCAATGGATTTCGCATGAGTGTTTGCAACCCTGCCCGGAATCCGGTCCAGGCGAAGGAAACAACTTGAGTTGGCCGGGCTGCATGCCGAATAAGACATCGAAATGAAGCGCATTCGTGGAGTGGAAACCGTGCGGATGGCCTGTCAGATGAAGTGGGCAGAGCCCCTGTTGACAACACTGGGAACCCGGATAAAAGGTGAAAGCCGTGGACGATCTAACTCAGCTGGAACAACTCTCGGATCAACATATCCGCGACAATAACAGGGAAGAGGCTGTTCGCACGCTTTATGAGCTGATCATAGGCTATGCGAAAAGGAAGGAATTCACAAAGGCCGAGGAATTCAGGGAACGATTGATGCAAGTCGATTCCATGGCTCTGAGTGAGATCATCACGTCGGCAGAGATCATCGAGGAGGAGAAGAAGGAAGCCAGGCCCAAGGATCACATGAAGACGTGGGAAAGTCTATACAGGCTCCTTTCCGACGAGGAGGCGAACGCCCTCTATTACTCCATGAAAGAAAAGAGTAGTCTTGGAACCGAGACCATATTCCGCCAGGGAATGAAAAACTCGAATCTGTACTTCCTGGATGAAGGCCAGTTGATCCTGGTCTGCATTCAGGGGGCAAAAGAGGTGGCGCTCAAGGTGTGTCGCCCCGGTGAGATCGTGGGAGAGGACACTTTCTTCCATGATTCCCTATGTACGACGAGCCTGCGAACCTTCACCCGAGCCAGGTACCGTTATTTGGAGAAGGAAGTACTGAACAAGTGGGCAAAGGAGCACCCCGCACTCGAACAGAAGCTCAGGAGTTACTGCGACAAACTTGAAAAAGCTCCCGATCTGCTCAAGCGAAAAGGATTGGATCGGAGATCCGACCAACGATACAGAATGCCCGGTAAGGGAATTGTGCAGGTCCTTGGCAGTTCTGGGGCACCCGTCGGATCTCCTGTAAAAGGGGACCTTGCCGACATCTCGGCGAAAGGCCTATGCTTTTATATTCGGCTTTCCAAGAAGGAAACCGCCAGATTGTTGTTGGGTCGCAAGCTGGCCCTCAGATTCGCGATTCAGGTCGACGGCGCGTCACTGCAAATCGATAAGACAGGGCTGGTGGTGGCGGTCCTGTCCCATCCGTTTGATGATTACACCGTCCATGTGAGATTCGACGAGGTGCTTGCAAGAGAACTCGTGGAAAACCTGGCATTGCTGTCAGCAAGAACAGCAGCCTACCGCTCCAAGGTCACGATCCACTGAACGGATTCCCGCATTCCTCTGCGCAGGACACTGGCACTTTGCTTCCGCCTTCGATGTTCAGACGGAATCCGGAGAGCCGCGTGTCCCAAGAAGTGCACCGCCAACCCTCCTCATACCAAGCCCATCCTGCCTCCTGACACACCTGCCTGCCCGGGAAGTCCCGATTCCAAATAGTCTCCCCCCTGGGTTTCCACCCCAGGATCCCCTGTCGGTGGGATCGACAGGCATGTGGGGTCAGGCAGGAGTCATGGCAGGAGGCAGGGCAAAGTTTGATGGATCACTCCCCATGGACTGATACGAAGCTGCGGTCAGGTCGGTGTGGCCTGGGGCCTCTTGCCCGCACCCTTCATGGCGCCTGCGAACTATGCAACATCTTCAGTTCTGATCGATAACAGGTTCCGATGTAGGTGTCGAAAGAGGCGCGGCCTCGGGGTCAACTTGCATCGCATCTTGAAAAAAAGATGCAACCTGTCAATATGGAAGGGATTGCTGTGACGAGTATGCTCCGGTGGGTGCGCCAACGCCCGGGACTTTGGAGGGCTTGGGCTTGATGGGGTCAGAGGGGGGCGAGCGATGCCGCGTCGAAAGAGAATCCTTGGAGATCTGATGGGTCCCGGTGTGGGCGGTGCTCAGGGGCGGCTCCTCTGTTGGACGGTGAGCCGGAAGGGCTCCTTGAAGCTGGCGGTCTTTGCGGTATGCCTGAACATCCTGCTCTCGGGGTGCGTGCCCGAGCTGGAGCGGCCTCTTTCAGACCCTGCTTCCGCCGCGCCGGACCCCCGGCTCCTGGGAATGTGGGTTGGATCGACACCCGATGGGGAGGGTCCGGCTTGGGTCCACTTCACTCAAGCAGAGAATTCCATGACGGATATTGTCCTGATCTGCCCCGAAACCGGAAAGGGGGTAGAAGCGTCCTTTTACAGAATGCACCCCACCCGGGCGGGCGGGTTCACATTCATGAACGTGAAGGCGCATAAGCCCAAGAATGCTCTCGCACTCAAGGTTAACGAAGAAGACAAGTACCCTCGGCCAGGCGGCTACCACTTGGCGAAATACCACATTTCCTCCGACGGCATCCTGCGCATCTGGTTTCTGACCGATGAGATCTCCCGATTCGTCGAAGAGGGACAACTCAAGGGGCAGGTTCGGAAAAGTGGAATTGCCAAAGAGGTCAAGATCACGGAGAGCCCCGAGAGACTCCTGGAATTCCTTGAGAGAAGCGATCACTCAAGGATCTTTGAGCCCTTTCTGGTCTGTCGGCGCGTGGATGAGAAGCCGCCACCCCGAGGGGCTTTCGACGGCAAATGAGGTCCACGAGGCTCCCATGAGATCGTTCTCTCATCGGAAAGCGATGTTGATGATGGGTTGAACATTCAGCTTGCGTATGCTCCTGGCTATGGACCCGTCGTTCAGGGTGGCGGCGGAATGGTAGTGCCCCGGGCCAAGGGAGGGTGTGTGATGTCTCAGGTGCTGCACGGCAAGACCGTTGTCATGGTGGTTGCTCAAGAGTACGAGGATATCGAGCTGCTCTACCCCATTTTGAGGTTAAGTGAAGAGGGTGCACAGATTGTGGTCGTACCCGTCAGGATGGGGCATCACCCGCGACCCAGTTTGGAGAACAAACCGGTCACAGGGCGGTTCGGCCATCCGGTTCCCATCCCTGTCATGCCTGAGGGCAAGCGATACAGGATACGACCCCTTGAGGAGCTCTTCGTAGGGGAAATCGACTGCCTGTATTTCCCGGGCGGTTTCTCGCCCGATTATCTGCGCAGGAATGACGACGTCATCAAGTTGGTTCGGAAGTGTCATGAAAAGGGGAAGATCCTGGCCGCCATCTGTCATGGCCCATGGGTTTTGATTTCGGCCGGGGTGCTTGAGGGAAGGCAGGCAACAGGGGTGGTCGCCGTGCGGGATGATGTCATCAATGCAGGTGCACGGTACGTGGATGTCCCTGCCGTCAGGGAAGGAAACATCATCACGGGGCGGGTCCCCAATGACCTGCCGGAGTTCTGCCAAGAGATCATAAAAGCCCTTGCGGAGCACTAGGAAGGGCAAGCATTGAAGAGGGGAGGATGTCCGATGTCAGGTCCTTTGCCCTATTCTGTCTGGAGAAGTTCTTTCTCTGTGCCTTTGTTTTTGTTGACAGTCTTGGTTTGGGTGATGCCGGGCGCCCACGGATTTTCCGGGGTTGCGTGGGGCCAGGAAAAGGGGATTCAGTTTCGATGGGCTTGTGTGGCGATGACCACCAAGGGCAATGAGCCCAAAATGGAGAGAGTCTCGCGACGAGTAGTCCTCCAGTCCGGTGACCAGCTCAAGATGTCTATTGAATTCAGGAACAAGAGCTTCGCCTACGTGATCCACCACAACTCCAGGGGAGAAATCAGACTGCTGTATCCCCTGAGATTCTATGGGCCGGAAAGCGAAGTGCAAACGGGGCGGCCCTATTACATTCCTGAAGGCGATGCCTGGATGGTGATGGAGGATGGCACGGGAGAAGAGAGCATCTTCCTCCTCGTTTCAGCGAGCCGCCTGGTTCGGCTAGAAGAGCTTCTGGGAGAGTATGACGGAATGGATGCGTCCCGGAGGCCTCAGGGAGCCCGTGACATTGTCTCGGAGATCCAGTCCCTTGGACGCAAGAGCCGGGATCTTGCCAGTTCGGCGGAACGCCCCATCACGATGGCCGGCAGGGTGAGGGGCATGCAGGATCCTCTGAACTCCCTTCAACCGGATGTGGCTGCCTATGCTGACGAAATATCCGCGGGGACATTCTATTCCAGGACGATCACCATTGAGCGTGCTCAGCCGGGGAGGAACCAGGGAAAATGAAGCTGCACAAGGGGGCTGGCCGAGTCAAGAGTCTCTGGCGTTTCGGCGCCATCAGCAGGGTCCTGATCAAGCATGGCATGGGCGATGTCACTCAGCGGCTTTTCGGAGGGGAAGAGGACAAGGGCAGGGAACTTGGTGTGGATGAGCCACACCACAGCACATGGTTGCCGTCACCCCGCCGAATCCGGTTGGCTCTTGAAGAGCTCGGCCCCAGTTTTGCCAAGCTCGGACAGCTCATGAGCACACGGGCGGACATGTTCCCCCCTGATTACATCGAGGAATTCAAGAAACTTCAGGATCGAGTGCCTCCGGTTCCCTTCCAGGATATTAAGAAGGTCATCGAACGAGAACTGAGACGCCCCCTGTCCGAGATCTTCGCCGATTTCCATGGGGAATCCATTGCCGCGGCCTCTGTGGCTCAGGTTCATGTCGCCAGACTTTTCAGCGGTGAAAAGGTCGCCGTCAAGGTCGTCCGACCTGGAATCGACAAAATGATCAGGGACGACATCGGCCTGATGTATTTTCTCGCCCGGAGAATAGAGAAGACCTTTGAAGTCGGGCGGATCATCGGAGTTGTCAACCTGGTCGAGGAATTCGAGAGGGTCATTTTCCGAGAACTGGACATGCTCGTCGAGGCAGGGAGCATTGAAAAGTTCGGAGCGAATTTCAAGGACAGCCGGGAACTCTACATCCCCAAGGTCTACTGGGACTACAGCACCAAGTCTGTCCTTGTCATGGAGCACATCGACGGCATCAAGATGGACCAGGTGGAAACCATCAAGGCCCACGGAATCGATCCCAGGGACATCGCCCTCATTGGTCTGCGCGCATTTTCAAGGCAGTTGATGCAATTCGGATTTTTCCATGGCGACCCTCACCCGGGGAATACCATCGTCATGCCGGACGGTCGAGTCGGCCTCGTTGACTTCGGGATCACCGGCTACCTGGATGAGGAAATGATGCGCCAGATTGCGAATCTCTTCCTCGGCTATGCGGAACACGACTACGATCTGGTTATGGAGGCACTCATCGAGGCGGGCCTTGTCGATGAGGACCGGGTGGACCTGACCGCCTTTCGAATGGACCTCAAAGACGTGAGCGAGGCATTCTATGGACGGTCCCTTCAGCACATTTCGGTGAAGGACGTCTATGACCAGGTCATGCACCTGGTCCTCAAGTATCGGATCCGGCTGCCCCGCAACCTGCTGCTCCTCCTCAAGACCTTCATTCAGACAGAGGCGCTCGGAAAGATACTGGGGAGCGATGCGAGCCTGCTCGAGGTGGTCAGGCCATATGCCAGGGACCTGCTTCAAAAGGGCTACGACGCGAGGAGCATGCTGAAGAACATCCGCAAGGATGCCTCTCTCATGGCGTTCTATAGCAAGACACTCCCCAGGCATGTCAGCGACATTCTCAAGGCGACGGCAGGGGGAAAGCTGCGCATGGAACTGTGGCACGGAGGCTTCGAGCACTTGGACAGCCAGGTTGAAAAGGGGGTGAACCGACTGACGGTGGGTTTGATCATCTCGGCATCCATCATTGCCGGGTCTCTGGTACTCAACTCATCCCAGAAGATATTTGAATTCACAATCGATTTTCTGGGTGCCCACAGGTTTTCCCTTACGGAACTCCTCGGCGTGATCGGATACCTCATCGCAACAGTTCTCGGTCTCAGGCTCATCCTCTCCATTTTCAGGTCGAGAAAGCTCTGATGCGCCCCCCCGAATTCAGGGATGCCCTTGCCCGCCTCCCTAGAATTCCTGCTTCCTGGCCGCCACCATGAACATCAACGGTTCACGGCTTTCAGGCGCACTCCGGTGGGTTTTTTGATGACCGTCACGGTCCAGTGATGCCCATAGGTCTGTCACGGTAGCGCCCCCGAAAGTGACAATCGAAAGCTCCAGATCAGCTGAATCGTCATTGCCGGAGCCAACCCCGAGGTCTATAAGCCACTCTGCACAAGCCTTGCCGGCCGCATCCACAAGGCCTTGGTGCAGCCGATTGGCAGGCGCTTCATACAGACTCAGAAGAAGGTGCACGACTGCTTCACGTTCCATGAGCGGTAGGCCCGTGAATGTGACCGTGGGGCCGTTGCGGAGTCTTTGCACGACTGGTCCAGGGATTTGACAGAGGACATGGCGCTCAAAATGCAATGCCTTGCCATTGAGACTCAGCCATTTTGCAAGGGATTCCACCGCTTCCTCGACCACCTCGTTCGACGTTGACACCAAGACAGGTGGTTCGTCCAGGGACTTCGAGCAAAGGAACAGCCTCAGCCAGAAGGCCATTCTATTGGCAAGACGGTAGGAGAGGTTCCTGTCGGAAAAAAGCGGCGGCGTGACGGTTTCGAGCACGTCTTCCAGTTCTTCTTCGGAGGATATCCCGAGGATTTCCCGAAATTCCGATTCCAAGCGATCTACCTGAGCGATGCCAGTCTCCAGTTCCATTTCCCGTTCGTCCAGATCCCTGGCCATTTCCAGAAAGACACAGGCTTCCATGGGCATCGCCTGGGCCGTTACGTCCATGGGCGGGGCCTTTTCGCGAAGATTGGCCTGTATTTGGAAGCGGCTCTCGGAATATTCGCCCGCGATGTATTCGTGGCTTATGGACGCGAGGCTGCTCTCCTCACCGTGTATGGCGGCGAATTCTCGGAAGGCCTCGAGGGATCCCCGGATAGCGTCGAGCAGTTCCTGATCCCTTATGGCTGGCCAACCTGAGAACTGCCGGCTCCCCCACTCAGGGAAGGTGGGTGGGCGAAGAACCTGGAGAAGATGAAGTTCGGGGAACAGATAGGAAAAGAAGCGGAACTCCCCCTCAGAGAGGACGCTTTGAGGAAAGAGAAAGAAATGAAACCCTCGATTGGTCATTGGTCTTTTGCTCCTGGATGAGTGGTGTCCATTTCCAGAGGTTTCTGAGGGACTCTCCTGCCGAGTTCCGTCCGCAGTCAGTCTCACCCCTCATCCCAAAACAGAGGCTTGTCGGGAAGCCGCAACCCATTGACCCTGGCCGCGGCTTCCAGGAGATGCCGGATCGCCCTCTTTCCATCCAATCCCACATCCACGCTGAATTCGTTCACAAACATGTCAATGTGCTGACGGATTACCTCGGGTTCCATCTCCTGAGCGTGGGCACGGACATAAGGCCAAGCCTCCTCGGTATGCCTCCGGGCGTAATCAAGACTTGCCCGGATCCTGCTCTCCAAGAAGCAGGCCAAGTCAGATCCCAGATCGCGCCTTGAAACGATTCCCCCAAGGGGCAGGGGGAGGCCTGTCTCATTTTCCCACCACTCTCCAAGGTCCAGGACGAGTTCGAGCCCAAACAAAGGATAAGTGAAACGGCTCTCATGAATGATGACTCCGGCTTGCACGGTTCCTTGTTCGACAGCGGGCATGATTTGGTCGAAGGGCATTTCCACCTTTGGTCCATGGTGAGTCCCTTCGAGCTGAAGCAGAAGGTGCGCCGTCGTGGTGAGTCCGGGAATGGCTATCACGGCATCACGAAGATCACCCATTGTCAGCTTTTGGCGGGCAACCAGGAGAGGGCCGCATCCACGACCAATGGCACCACCGGCGCGGAGGAGCCAATAGTCTTCAAGCAGATGCAGTATCGCGTGAATGGAGACCTTGGTGATGTCCAAGGTGCCAAGGCGCGCAGACCGGTTGAGCTCTTCCACGTCTGCCAGGGTAATCTGAATCACGTGGGGAGCAGAGTCGATGCGGCCCTCGGCCAAAGCAAAGAAGATGAAAGTGTCGTTGGGACACGGCGAATGTCCTAGTCGCAGTGAGTGGTCCATGGCCCTCCAATGCAGGGTTTAAGGAGTGGTGGAGACCTGCGAACGCCGGGGCGTGGACCCTCTCCGCCCCTGAACCTCCAGCAAACGGTTCATAACGCCTATTGAGAGGAAACATATTCCAACCAATTCAAGACAATGCCCAGGCAGTGATCAATGGCCT
>CAZURN010000042.1:0-21065 GCA_964623165.1 uncultured Syntrophobacteraceae bacterium | reverse complement strand
CGTCGCTGCTGGACGATTTGGGTATCCTCATCACCCTCGACTGGTTCTGCCGGGAGTTCGAGGCCGTATACACGAGCATCACGGTCCTCAAAGAGATCGCCATCCGCGAAGAGGAGATTCCTGCTCCCTTGAAGATCATCGTGTTTCGGATCGTGCAGGAAGCGTTCAATAATGTGGCCAAACACAGTGAGGCAAGCGCTGTACGACTGTCCCTCGGAAGCCGCGGCAGGGAAATCCGACTGATGATTCGAGACGACGGGCGAGGCATCGACCTTGGAAGGAATGCTGCCAAGGAGCCCTCAGAAAGAGGTTTGGGCCTTGCCAGCATGAGGGAGAGAGCAGAGCTGTCGGGGGGCAGTTTCTCGGTGGATTCCGTTCCGGGAGGAGGCACGGTGATCTGTGCGGCTTGGCCCATCGCGGAATGACCGGTTCAGACACAATCCGCTCCCCTGGTCTCAAGGCCCATAAGGTGTAAGTGTCCAATTGCCCCCGCGATTATGAGAGCCGCGCTCTTGCCTTGGCAATGTCTTTGAAGCCATAGAGTCATTATCTCGAGGAGTATCCAAACTCCTGCATGGCCCGCCGGTCCTTCCTCCAATTCTTCTGGACCCGCACAAAGAGCCCCAGAAACACGCGGCACCCAAGGAGCACCTCGATGTCCCTGCGTGCCTGACTTCCAATCTCCTTGAGCATGTGGCCCTGCTTCCCGATGATGATGGCCTTCTGGGAATCCCGTTCCACATTGATGGTCGCTTCGATATGAATGAAGTTCCGTTCCTGTTCCTCGGAAAACCTGTCCACTGTCACTGCCACGGAGTAGGGGACCTCGTCCCGCAGGAGGTGGAAGATCTTCTCCCTCACGATCTCCGCGACGAAAAACCGTTCTGGCTGATCCGTGAGGTAATCCTCGGGAAAATACCGTGGTCCTTCCGGCAGGAGCCGCTTGATTTCATTGAGGAGTTCGTTCACCCCGTCTCCAGTGAGAGCGCTGATGGGAATGACGGCTTCAAATGGCAGGAGGCTGCTGTACTTCTGAATGATGGGAAGCAGAATGCCCTTGTCCCGTATGAGATCGATCTTGTTGATGGCGAGGACCATGGGACTCCTGACTCTCTCAAGGTTTTGAATGATGAAATGGTTGATATCCCGGTCTCCCTCGGAGGGGTCCACCAGGAAGCATACTGAATCGACCTCGCGGAGGGTGGATAGGGCCATGTCCACCAGGATTCGATTGAACTGGTCTCGAGGATTGTGGATTCCCGGTGTGTCCACGAACACCACCTGGCAGCCGGGATCTGTCAGGATGCCCAGTATCCGGTTTCGGGTCGTCTGCGGCTTTGGTGCGGTGATGGAGATCTTCTCCTTGAGGATCTGATTCAGGAGAGTGGATTTCCCCACATTGGGTGCTCCGATGAGAGCCACATATCCCGATCTGAACTGTCCTGATTGTGTTTGCTGCGGCATGGGGCCCTCCTTGCTGGAAGGGTTATTTTGGAAAGGAACAAAGCCCACAGAAATAAGAGTACGCTTGGCCGCCGATAGTGCGAAAGTCGCTGAGACAACAAATCGTATCGAGAAAGACTCTGCAATTCAGGCGCATCTGCGGTGGATTCATGGATGCCCCCCGTTTCCAAGAGATGGCAAAACGTGACCATTTCTGTAGTTGTATGGCCATGGAGGGCCACAGCACCATAACGCCTGCGCCCGGATCATCAGCTAAACCTTCCATGGCGGCGTGCTGGGCCGGTTTCTTATATCACAGCCCTTCAAATCCGGTCGTTCAACTGCCCCGAGGGGGTGTAATTGGCTTTGCCGTGTTTCCATCCTTCAGTCCACGATGACCTGCAGGCGGCGGTCTGTCCACCTGGGTTTGCCAACAACCTGGACTCTGAGAGCGGCCCACCGGGCAATCCAATGTGTGAGGTTGGCGCTGGCAGGGCCAATCGCTTCAGAGACGAGATTTCCCGGAACAAGAACCGTGAGGTTTTTTCCGGAGAGGTTCTCTGCCTGGGCGGAGAGCACCTTGTCCACTCGCTCCCTCCAGCACCGGACCCGGACAAGGTACCCGAAAGCGGGATGGTAAGGGCCGGCAACAATGACTCCAGGCCTCTCCAGTTCCGGGTCTCCATGGAGCCCAGTTCGTGCCACAGGGACCCCTGCGCGAGCCAGCCGCTCGTAGGCTGCCGCGCACCATGCCACAGCCTCCTCAAGGTTCAAAGGATCGTAGTGCCCGGCACGGTGCAGTTGGGCCAGAACCGTCTCTTTGAGGACCAAGGTGGGGTAGAGTCGAACGAAATCGGCGCCCAACACCACGCATTTTTCAACGGAATTGAGAAAGCGATCTCGTGTATCTCCCGGAAGACCCGGCATGAGCTGGATCCCGAGGGACCACCCCATGCTCTTGACCAGCTTTGCCGCATCTTCTGCCACTGCTGCAGAGTATCCCCGTTCGCTGGCGTCAAGAACCGCGTCCGAGAAGCTCTGCACCCCCAATTCCACGGTATGCACGGGATAGTCCCTCAGCACGAGGCACACTTGCTGGGACACACAGTCGGGCCGGGTAGAGAAGCGGATGCCGGAGAAGGCATTGCGCGCCACCCATTGGGCACCTTCATGGAGGATGGCGGTCATGGTCTCCTCCTGAAGGGCCGTAAAGGTTCCCCCGTAAAAGGCGATTTCTCCGGGCAACTGATCCTTGCGTGCACACTGGACATGATCCCTCAGCCTCTCGCGAACGATGAGGAGCAAATGCTCTTTGCCGTGTCGGAGATCGGGGTCGCAATGCGTCACAAGGCTTTGATTGCAGTAAATGCAATGGAACGGGCATCCCGCATGGGGGAGAAAGATGGGATAGATGCACCTCTTGGGTTTCATGCGGCGTGCGTCGGACCGATCTCGGCGGAGATCTGTTCCAGGGCTCTCTGTGCTGCCTCCTGCTGCGCTTCCTTCTTGCTCTTCCCGGTCCCCCGGGCAAGCACGCGGCCGTCGAGATCCACACGGACGAAGAACGTCTTGTCGTGGTCGGGCCCTTCCTCGGATTCCAGGATGTATTCGGGGGTCATCTTATACCGGCCCTGGGTGACCTCCTGGAGTTGGGTTTTGTAATCCTTGTCAAGAATGGAGAGAAGATGCGCGGGGTGATCGGACTTGAGGTAGCCTCCGAAAAGCCTTTCCACCACATCGATGGAGGCCTGGAGACCCCCATCCAGATAAACAGCGGCCAGAAGAGCCTCGAGGCTGTCCGCCAGAAGTGACGCCTTCTGCCTCCCGCCAGTCAAATCCTCTCCCTTGCCGAGCTTCAGGTGCTTTCCCATGTCGAGGGAAGTGGCAATCGATGCCAGTTCACGTTCATTCACGATGGAGGAGCGAAGCCGGGAAAGATCACCTTCCCGATGGTCCGGAAAGCGGCTGAGGAGCAGATGGCTGATGGCAAGGCTCAAAACCGCGTCGCCCAGGAACTCCAGCGTCTCGTTGTCCTTCTGGTCCTGGTGGGGATTCTCATGAACATAGGACCGGTGAACCAGGGCCCGAACGAGAAGTTCCGGGTGGTCGAAGCGGTAGGCCAGGAGTGCCTGGAGATCATCGAGATGGCTTGCTTCATTCATGTCTTTCTGGTACCTTACCGCGTCATGGACAAATGGAGGGCAATTTCAGACATAGCAGTCTGATTTTTTCGCGAAGTCGTAGTGATGTCAAGGGTAATGGAACAAAACCTATGGCATTTCGCCGGATGCTCCATGTCCCGGTTCATGAGCGATTCGTGGAAATGCCCCGGCGTAGACTCCCCTTTTGTCGGATTCCCCATGCTGATATGGCTAAGCTCACCACTGCCTCACTCCCGTGAGTTCCTTTTCCTCGACAGGGACGGCGTCATCAATGAGGACCGCCCTGATTTCATCACTTCATGGGAAGATGTCCGCTTTTACCCCGAATCCCTGGATGCTCTGGCCTGGCTCAAGGAACTCGGTGTGCAGGTGGTCCTCGTCAGCAATCAGTCGGGTTTGAACCGTGGAATTGTTCACTGGGAATCCTTTTGGGAGATTCATCATCGGATGATGGAGACCATCCGGCACTCCGGGGGGGAAATCCTTGCGGCGTTCTACTGCCCTCATCGTCCCGACGAACAGTGCCAATGCCGAAAACCGAGGCCCGGCATGATCCTGGAGGCTTCGAAGCTGTACGACGTCAACCCCGGCACATGCACCATGATCGGCGACCGGTTGACGGACCTCGATGCTGCTTCACGGGCTGGCTGCAGGGGTGTGCTTCTGGACCGCAATGGGGGAGGCGTGGCTTTGTCCATGACCGGCCGGTCCCCTGGAGAAAATGGAGTCCCCCGTTATACAAGCCTCTACGAGGCTGTCTCGGATCTGTGGGCGCCGAAAGACCCAGGAATGGGGGACTGATGGAAGGATGGAGAATGGGTCCATGGAAACCAGTCTCCCCTTCAAGCCGGCCGATCTGGAAAGGACGTTGAATGTTTTTCCCGCCATTCCTTCTCTTCTTTTTCTTTGCATTTCTGTTCCTGCTTTTCTTCGTTTTCGGTCTGGTCCAATTCGGGTTGTTCACCTGGGCCTTTGCTAAGCTGGGCATCCCTCCCGAGTACCTCTTCTCGCTTCTCTTCCTGTGCATTGTCGGAAGCATGGTCAATATTCCCGTGCGCCGCATTCGGCTTGAGAGTGAACCGGAGGAGTGGGAGGTTGTGTCATTCTTTGGAATACGGTTCAAACCTCCGAGGCGGCCACAGCGCAAAGAGATGGTCCTGGCCGTGAACCTTGGGGGAGCGGTCATCCCGACGTGTCTGTCCCTTTACCTCCTCGGCCACGGAGAAAATCCCATCAGAATGCTCTTGGCTCTGGGCGTGGTAACCTACGTGGTCTACAAGGTTGCTCGGCCCATACCCGGAGTGGGTTTCGCCACTCCCATGTTCATTCCTCCCATCGCGGCAGCCCTTGCAGCCTTGATCCTAAACTATGAGTGGGCTGCGCCGACGGCCTACGTGGCGGGAACACTCGGGACCCTCATCGGTGCCGATCTCCTCAATCTGGACAAGCTGAACGTGCTCAAGGCCCCAGTGGCCTCCATCGGAGGCGCCGGTACATTCGACGGGATATTCCTCACGGGCATCCTGGCGGTCTTGCTTTCCTGAACGCCCGTGAACAAGGCCTCGGCGATTTCACACTCTCTGCTGCGGTAAGACGAGAGACTCTTCATCCATCAATCAAGGGAGACAGTATGGCAAGAGAGGTGTTCTTCATCGACCTGAGGGTGAAAAATGAGAAAGGCCTTCTGGACAAGATCACGGGCCTCCTGGTGAAGGCAGGCATTGAAAAGGTCGTCAAGAGGAATGGGCTGACGGCCATCAAGATCCATTTCGGTGAGAGGGGGAACACGGCATTCATCCGTCCGCTGCTGGTGCGCCCAGTCATCGACGCCGTGAAGAAGGCAGGGGGCAAGCCTTTTCTGACTGATGCGAGCACGCTGTATGTGGGTACTCGCGGCAATGCGGTGGATCACCTCACCACGGCGGTGATGAACGGCTTTGCCTATTCAACCCTGGGAGCCCCCCTCATCATCGCAGACGGCATTGACGGGCGGGACGAAGTGGCCGTGCCGGTGAGGCTCAAACACACGAAAGAGGCATACATCGCCTCGGCAGTGGCAAGGGCCGACTCCCTGATCTCGTTGGCCCATTTCAAGCTCCATGAGATGTCAGGGTTTGGGGGGGCCATCAAGAACGTGGGAATGGGGACCGCTTCACGAAAAGGGAAGATGGCCCAGCATTCGGAAATGTGCCCGAAGCTCACACCGGAAAAGTGCGTTGGCTGTGGAGTTTGTCGCCGCCAGTGTGCTCACCGTGCCATCGATCTCATGGACCGTCCTCGCGATATCCCGAAACCCACCGCCAAAGCCAAGAAGCTTGCCGTGTTCGATGCACAACGGTGCGTCGGGTGTGCGGGATGCGTGCACGCCTGTCCGCACGGTGCCCTTGGAATTGATTGGGCCACGGACCTCCCCAAGTTCATGGAGAAGATGGTTGAGTACACCGCGGGTGCCCTTAAGGGTAAGGCAACGCGTTCCCTTTTTGTCAATTTCCTCACCCAGATCTCACCAGCGTGCGACTGTTATCCCTTTGCGGACGCCCCCATTGTGGCTGACATCGGGATCCTTGCATCCAGAGATCCCGTCGCTCTGGATCAGGCTTCCATCGACCTGATAAACCGACAGCCTCCCCTTGAGAGTTCCCGGCTCATGGAAGCGGCGGATCCACACGGGGACAAGGTGCTGGCGGTATACCCCAGCATCCAGTGGTGGCACCAACTGCGCTACGCTGAGGAGGTGGGCCTTGGTAGTGCCTCCTATGAACTGGTGCGTCTCTGATGATTGGATGCCCGATACACTTCCACTTTCCATACTTGTTTCGGACTGCAGTCTGATGCCTGTAATGGGCTGTGCCGCGAGGCAGAATCATGGGGGGGATGTGCATTCCCTGTGCGTCGGGGTGGTGCGTGGCCATTACGAACTGGTCTCCTGAGGCCTTGTCCCATCATTGCGTGCTCTGTCATTCCCCTTGACGACCTCCGCGTCTTCCGTCGTGAAATTTGAGCTCTTCTGCACGGATCCTGCGAAACAAGGCAGACGGGGTTTTCATCCACGAAGGCGAACCAAGGCTGCCAGAAAGAGAGCGGAATCACAAATCATTCCAGGCAGGTCTTTCACTCATGAGCTGCCAAGGTGTTTCTTTGACCGTTGGAGGAATTGCATGGCCTGGAAATGATCTTCGTCTGCAGCCATGGCGGCTGCTATCATGGGCACCATGGCCTGCACCCTCCCCTGGGGGCGCCTTTCAATGATTTATGGATTGCGAGAGAAGGAGATGGAGAATGGCGATCATTACGATATCCAGAGGGTCCTACAGCAAAGGGAAAGAGGTGGCCGAAAAGGTCTCGCAGTCACTGGGCTATCGGTGCGTAGGTCGTGAGCTGTTGTTGGAGACATCCAAGGAGTTCAATATTCCCGAATTCAAGCTGGTGCGGGCCCTCCACGATGCACCGTCAATTTTCGATAGATTCACCTATGGAAAGGAGAAATACCTTGCATACTTAGAGTCTGCATTGCTGAAATACCTGCAGGGAGACGACATCGTCTACCATGGTCTGGCGGGTCATTTCTTCCTGAAGGGCATTGCCCACGCTCTCAAGGTCCGGATCATTGCTGACATGGCGGATCGTGTGAGACTTGAGATGGAGCGCGAGAACATCAGGAGGGAGGACGCCCTGCATACTCTCAAGAAGGATGACGAAGAACGCAGGAAGTGGGGCCTCAACCTGTTCGGAATTGACACATGGGACCCGAGCCTCTATGACCTCGTCATTCACATCAGGAAGATATCAGTGGACGAAGCCGCCGACATCATATGTCATACTGCAAAGATGGACAAATTCCAGACCACTTTCGAATCCCAGAAGGCGATGGACGACCTGGCCGTTGCCGCCCATGTCAAAGCTGCCATCATCGACTTGAAGCCGGACATCCAGGTGGTTGCCAGGGATGGAAAGGTATTGCTGGGGACAAGAACTCATGTGCTTAGGGAACCTGAGCTCATCGACGAGATCACCAGAATTGCGCGGAGTATTGAAGGGGTCAAGTCAGTTGACGTCAATGTTTCCCATGTGGTGGACTGGGCAGAATGATTGGTGCGTTCAAGTCCGGTAGGGAAAGCCTCACAGGTAAACCGACTGGAAATTCTTAGTAATATTTCAGGAAGAGCACAGGGCAGGGTGCACTGGTGACGATACTTTCAATAGGGCTCTTGGCTAAGCCCCATTTGAGACGCATTGCTTCATCCGGCTTGAGGATGATCACACCAATGTGCTCTTTCCCTGCATACTTCCCAACCACTTTGTGAAAGCGACCACTCAACAAAGCCCACTCGTTTTTGATCCCTGCTTGATCTGCAAAGGCGTGCACGTTTGCCAGACATTCAATCGAGCTGTTCTTCAAAATGTATTCCCTGTTGGATGGATCCTTCCCGTTGGAGCCAAAGAAGGAGTTCATCACTGACAGGGTCCTCAACTCCCCTCCGTAAACCGCAGCAAGCTCAATGATCCGGGCAGCCGTATCTCTGCTACAGCTGAAATTCTGGAACGCAAACAGAATGCTCTCCCATCGGATGGATGTCTTGTGAGGAATTGCCATAACATCCTTGATGCTGCGGTCGAGCACCCCAGCCAGTACCTTCCCGGAAAACAGTCTGGCGATGGATGAGCTTCTCCTTGACCCCAGGACAATCAGGTCAACATCCCTAACCGTCGCATGGTGAGCAATTCTCTCATGTGCTTTTCCCGCATCGAGAATGGTCCTGATCGGAATACCGTAAGAATCTGCGATATCCGCCGCCTCGCTGAGGATTTGTCCGCTCAGTCCCTGAACCGCTTCCTTGATGTTCCGGACCCCCAAGAGATTCAAGTCCCCATCATAGAAAAGGGTCACGTGAATTACCGTGACCCCCCCTCTTCCCCAGCGCGCCAGCCCCATGGCTTCCTTGAGGGCATGAACGCTAGGTTCGGAGCCATCGACTCCCACGAGTATGTTTCTATACCTGCGCATAACCCTCTTCCGTATGCAGCATCGCTCTACTCGCCCGCCACATGCTGGCCAGGATGATCACGGCACCGGTCGCGAGGGCAAGGCACATGGTGATTAAACTTGCTTTACTCAACATGTTGACGGTTTCAGCGTTCACATTGAGTATGCCCAGCTGGTTGAGATAGTTTGGGATGGCAAGGCCTCTGCTCACGGCAACGATCACCATGATGGTGGCCATGACAACCTTGATCATGTGTTCCTTCACGTAAGTCGTTCCGATAGCTCCCAGCTGAACGCCCAGGAGGGATCCACCGAGAATGATCAGTACCAGCCGTATGTCCACCATGCCGTGCATGGCCCAATTGATGCTGCCCCCAAAACCCATCACAAACGCCACGACAAGCTCCGTGGCTGATGCGATAAGACCTGATGCCCCAAGCACGTAAATCATTCCCGGGACCCCAATGAAGCCGCCGACTGCTATGGTCGCTGCAAGCATTCCGGTGGCAAAGCCAACCGGCACAGTGAACCAAAGGGATATGGTGATGTTTGCGGTTTTGAAGTGAACCATCGGGGGTAGGTGTATGGCCTGGAGTTTACGGGCAAGCGATGAGACTCTCTCCTCGGCTCCATCCCTGGAAGATTTCATGGCATCGTAAAGCACATAGCCACCAACAATCAGGAGCACGGTCACAAAGGAGAGGCTCACGTAGAGATCCGATCCCGCATGCCCCCACGTTTCGAGGATGAAGTGCTGAATCCTTATCCCCACCTGGACTCCTGCCGCGGCCGACGCGGCAATGACCAGACCCAACTTGACATCCACCTGACCGTAACGGAAACGTTTATATGCGCCCACTAATGCCTTAGGAAACTTGTGGCACATATTGCTCGCCACGGCAATGGTTCCAGGCACTCCCAGACTCATCATTCCAGGGGTCAGAACGAAGGCCCCTCCTGAGCCGATGAAGCCGCTCACAAGCCCGCCAATGAAGCCGAGCAGAAACAAGAAGCCAATCGATATGGCGTTCAGGTCAATGAAACTGACTGCTTGAGGTGCCAAGTCGTGCATGTCACTTCTCCTTCTGAGAACTAATAGAATGCGGCAATCGGAACCAATACTATCGAATGCCCAAAGACCTGATGTTCCAGGCACGTATGCTTCACAGGGTGATTACGATCAAATCCTGTGGAACGGATTGACATACGCATAGGTTCGGGGTCTTTTCCTAGCGTGTTTTCTCTTGTGGACCACACTCCTTTCCACCCGTCGCAGGGCACTCCTCTTGACCGCCTCGACTCCCAACATGGACCAGAGGTTGCTCGCAAATGCCCCGTGAGCGAAAGAGAAAACGAACACTGTTGAAATGGGCAGTATTGCGTGCCAGCCACCCATGGCGAAATACCCCGTTATGGTATCGGCATTGGTGAAGACCGCCGCATATAGGGCTGCCGTAATAGCACCGAAACCAATGGTCTTGCCCCAGGGTCTTTTCTTCGGGATGCTGTGTTCATTTGCCATGGTTCTTCCCCCTTGTGCTTTCAATGAGTGTGGAACGACGATGTATATCGGGACATTGAGCTCCAAGCCCATTTCCACCCGGTTCACGGTCGTGTCGGCGACAATGAACTCAATGCGCTTGATCTCGTGTATGAGTTCCCCAAGAACCGGACCCAAATCTCCAAATTTCACTCCATGCTCGAAGTAAACGCCCCTCCTCAATGCCCTGTTCGCCAGAGTTTGCGCATCGTCCGTAGCTCGTCTCCTGAAGCGCTCGCGCCAAAGGTTTTCGGAATTGATCGTCGCGGCTTCACTCCAACCCCTGCCAACATGCAATGCAAAGAGGTCGTATTGGAGGCGATCCGCTATCTGGACTGCATATTCCATTGCCTCTTCAGTGAAGAGTTCACCTTTCGCGACCACGAGGATTTTTCGACGTTCGGGCTGGCACGCTCTGTGGTCCTCTTCTGTACACGTATCGATCATGGTTGAATTTGACCTCATCTTGAGCCTAATGATCCCCAACATGAACTTTCAACGCTTTGTTATCAAGTCCCGTGCCATGCAATCATTTCCAGACAAGTAATCGATATTTCAATATAAACTTAGAGTGCAATGGAGTATCGGCGTATTTTGAGGTATTGCATTCTGTAACGCTGTGGTTGTGTCCCTTGGATAATTCACTGAAGTTTCCACAAAAAATGAGTGTTGCAGCGTCAAGATGCGTTATTGCACAATGCAACAGTCGACCTGTTGATTTAGGAGAGGACAAGGGTAATGGCTTTTTTTCGCAAATCCGCAAAGCCGCAGGAGGAACCCCTGCAGGTTGGGCAAGATCTCATGGATCTTCGAAGTTTCGTCAACAGGGCGAAGCTCCCCGATTCAGTCAATTTGGTGGCTGTCAGGGAGTTGGAGCGCCTGGAGAAGATGGATCCGTCCATCCCTGAGTACAGTATCGGACTGAATTATGTCGAGTACTTGCTCTCGCTTCCCTGGCAGGTTTTCACGGATGACAATCTGGACCTGAGACGGGCTGAAACGATTCTGGAGTCCCAGCACTATGGGCTCCAGCACGTCAAGGAGAGAGTTCTCGAGTATCTCGCCGTGCGGACACTTTGCAGCCTTGGTGAATTTCACGTCCTGGTGGTGGATGATGAGGAGATTGCACGCACCAACCTGGAATACGTCTTGAAGAAGGAAGGCTATGCAGTCGCAACTGCCGCCAACGGGCTTGAAGCGCTGGAGGCGATGAAAAGGCATGAGTTTGACCTAATCCTCACAGACCTAAAAATGGAGAAGATGGATGGGATCCAACTCCTCGAGTCAGCGAGACAGATTGGCCAGCACAGCGAAATTGTGCTGATCACTGGTTATGCCACGGTAGCCACTGCAGTTGACGCTTTAAAGAAAGGTGCATCGCACTACCTGCCCAAGCCCATTGACTTGGACGAATTGCGCACCACGGTGAAAGACATCCGCGACAAGAGACGACACATGCAAATGACTCGCAGCCCGATACTCTGCTTCACCGGTCCCCCTGGGACTGGGAAAACCTCCATCGGCCGATCCATTGCCGACGCCTTGGAGCGAAAATTCGTGCGTATTTCTCTGGCGGGTCTTCGCGATGAAGCGGAATTGCGAGGGCACCGAAGAACATACGTGGGCGCGATGCCGGGTCGAATCATCAGTGAGATCAAGCGGCTGGGTGTGAAGAACCCCTTGTTCATGCTGGATGAAATCGACAAGATCGGCCAGGATTTCCGGGGTGATCCCGCTTCCGTGCTCCTGGAGATTCTCGATCCCGAGCAGAACAGTCGCTTCACGGACCACTACCTGGATCTCCCATTCGACCTTTCGGCGGTGATGTTCATTGCAACAGCCAACGTGGTGGAACGACTTCCAGATCCGCTCCTGGATCGGATGGAGGTGATTGAGTTTCCCGGTTACACAGAAAAGGAAAAACGGCAGATTGCCCAGGATTATTTGATCCCGAGGCAACTGCGGGAGCACAGCCTCAGTCATAAAGGTGTGGAATTTGCGAATGAAGCCGTCTTGAGGCTCATCAGAGACTATACTCTGGAGGCAGGACTCAGGAATCTTGAGCGGGAGATCGCTACGGTTTTACGGAAGCTGGCTAGGATCTGGCTGCAAGAAAAGGATGGGGCATCGACTCCCTTGCTGGTGGATGAGGTTCTGGTGCAAAGGCTCCTGGGACCCAGAAAATTCACCCATGAAATCGCGGAAGCGGACCACCGTGTGGGAGTCACCACCGGCCTCGTGTGGACGGAATTTGGAGGGGAAATCATCACCGTGGAAGCGAGAATCATGAGGGGGAAACAACAGCTGATCTTGACCGGTTCATTGGGGAATGTCCTGCGCGAGTCGGCCCAAACGGCTCTGAGTCATATCCGAAGCCATGCTGGCGAATTCTCCATCGACCCTGATTTCTTTTGTGGCAGCGATATTCACATCCACATCCCCGCTGGCGCAATCCCCAAAGATGGCCCTTCGGCCGGAGTCACCATAGCCCTGGCGCTGCTCTCACTGCTCAGTGGAAGGCCGGCCCGCCGGGACATCGCTCTCACCGGGGAGATGACCTTGAGTGGCCGTATCCTCCCCGTCAGCGGGATTCGTGAAAAGATGCTTGCGGCGCAAAGGGCGGGGGTCAGAGTCGTGGTCTTTCCGAAACTCAACGAAATCGACGTCAATAGCCTGGAAACGGATGTCAGGGAGGGTGTGGAGGTGGTGTTGGCCCATGAGATTCACTCCCTGGTTGACACGGTGCTGCTGTAATCATACAGCCTTTGAGTGGGACTGAGTGAAACCGTCGCGCCGGTCTCCATGATCCCGCGCAAATGGTTTACACCATGCTATATCTTTTCAGCTTGCGCCAGAGGGAAACACGATCGATCCCCAAGATTTCGGCTGCTCTGGTTCTGTTGTCATTCACATATTCTAACACCCACGTGATGTATTCCTTTTCATTTTCCTCCAGTGTCATGAGTCCTTTCTGCCGACGGGGAACACGAAGTGCCAGCACCTGCAGATCGGCTGGAAGATGTTCCTTTTGTATGAACTTTCCGTCAGCCAGGGCCACTGCACGCTCGACGATGTTTTCCAATTCTCGGACATTTCCTGGGAACTCATAAGACAGTAGAACATCCATCGCGTCATCGGAGATCGTCTCGATAGCCTTGCCCTGCGCGCGCGAGAATTTCCTCAGGAAATGGCGGCTCAAGAGCGGAATATCCTCCTTTCGCTCGGCCAGTCGTGGAATGGCCAGATTGATGACATTGAGCCGGTAATACAAGTCCTGGCGGAAGTTGCCCCTTTCGACTTCATTTTTGAGGTCTTTGTTGGTGGCTGCTATCACGCGAATATCAATAGGAGTCTCCTGAGTGCCCCCCACACGCATCAGGGTCCTCTCCTGGAGGACCCGCAGGAGCTTCACCTGCATGGAGAGCGGCATGTCCCCGATCTCATCCAGAAGAATGGTTCCGCCCTGAGCAACCTCCAGCAAACCTTTCTTGATCCCCCGTGCCCCGGTGAAGGCTTCCCGCTCGTGACCGAAAAGTTCGTTAGCCAACAGTTCTTCACTGAAAGCGCCGCAGTTTATGGCCAAAAAGCGCCTGTCAGCGCGGGGACTCAACCGATGTATGGTGCGAGCTACCAACTCCTTTCCTGTACCGGTTTCTCCCAGAATCAGTACGTTGCAGTCTGTGGGAGCCACTTGATCGATGGCTCTTTTTAGCATTTCAATTTCGGGACTGTTGCCAATCAGGAGAGGGGATTCCTCCTGTGATTTGACGCGCTGCCTCAATTCAGTCACTTCCTGGCGAAGCGAACGCTTTTCAAGAGCTTGACGAACCAGGTTGCGAACCTCATCGATCTTGTATGGCTTGGAGACATAGTGATAAGCCCCCTTCTGCATCGCCTCAACGGCGGAACTCACCGTCGCGTAGCCAGTGACGACGATAACCTCGGTATCGGGGTAAAGGTCTTTTGTTCGAAGCAGGACCTCCATGCCATCCACAGGGTGCATGCGAAGATCGGTCATGACGAGGTCAAACTGCTGCTTTTCCAATTCGCGGATGGCTGCCGATCCATTTTCAACGGACAGAGTCTCGTAGCCTTCCTTGCTCAGTATGTATTCCAAATTCTCTCTGGCAATCATTTCGTCGTCGGCGATGAGGATCCTCGTCACGGCTATTCCCTCCTGTCCGATTCAACAAGCGGTGTCGAGTGGCAGGCGGATGGTGAAACGGGTGCCTACTCCTTCCTTACTCTCCACAGAGATGGTGCCATGATGTTTTTGAATGATCCCATAAACGATCGAGAGGCCCAGTCCTGTCCCGAGGCCAACTTCCTTGGTGGTGAAGAAGGGATCGAAGACTCGTCCCAAATCGTGCTCAGGGATGCCCAATCCCGTGTCCGCCACCGTGATCACGAGCTCACCTCCAACAGGTTCGGCTCTGGCAGCGATTCTGATCTCCCCGGGAGGGCTCTTGATGGCATGAACCGCATTCTCAATCAGATTCAAGAAGACCTGCTGCATCCGCTGAGCATCAAGATTCAGGCTGAGACCCTCGGGAATGTCCCTGATGATCTGAACACCAGGTGGAACCTGGCTGGAAATCAGGTTGACAGAACGTTCCACCACCTGTGAAAGAGGGGTGGGAGCGAGGCAAAACTCTTTGACGCGTGAGAATTCCAGGAGTCCCCGGACGATATCCCGAGATCGGTGGACCTCCTGCTCGATATTGGTGAGCATCTTTCGGAGGAATTCGCGTTCAGCTTGGTCCAGTTCTTCCAGAAGGATCTGGCATGAAGTGGAAATGTTGTTGAGAGGATTGTTCAGCTGGTGGGCTATTCCGGATGTCAGGGTTCCCAGCGATGAAAGCTTCTTGGCCTGCAGCAGCTGGTCCTGCCGTTTCTCCAGTTCGGTGACCATGCGATTGAATGCTTCGACCACCCGCTGCGTCTCGTCCCGCGAATTGAGAACAGGAATAGGTCTAAAATCCCCTTGAGCAATGCGAAGCGTTGTCTTCTCTATGACACGCAAAGGCCGAATGATCTTCTGACCGACGACTGGAATCAAGAATCCGCTGAAAATCAAAAATATTGCAAGAGAAGAAAGCAACTGGGTCTTGAGCGAAGAGACAATGGTGAGAATTCGTCGCCGTTCAAACTGAACGAGTTGCTGGGAGAGATCCACCAGGGCTTTGCCACGTTCACGCAGTTGATCAGTTACCCGTGCGTCAACAGGGTGGCCTCGCTGAACCTCGTCGCGGGTCAACTGCCCCATCAACTGCCGGTAGCCAAGCAGTTCCTCCTTGAGTCTGTGGATCAAAGGCGCTGCCTTCAGATCTTCCACCTCCGGAAAGATTTTGGTGATGACCTCCATTCCCTCACCAATATATTTTCGATTTTCCTGAAGATCCTCGGATGCGCCGTAGAGCAGGTAATTCTTTTCATACCGCCGGATCTCCAAAATGATGTTGCTCAGATCATCGGCGATTTCAACCAAACGTTGTTTGCGCTCTATCTCGTGCAGGGAACGATACGAGATGCCGCCAATGGAGCCAATAATCAAGACACAGAGGGACAACCCAACTATGATTTTTTGACGTATGTTCAGATACAAAGGAAATGTCCATCGCATGAGCCTCTCCAATGCTTGTCGTTTCAGGGAAGCCGTGGTTGTAGGCCCGTTTCTGAAATGAGGGGAAAACCACATGTGCGCGGAGACGGGCCGGTTGTCCTCGAGGATTTGGGCGTTGACTGGCCCCTCTGTGAGGCGCCCGTCTCAATGTCGCTGTCAGAATCGGCCATATGTACCAAAAGCCGCCCCCTAAAACCGGCTTCGTTATCAGTTCACCTTGGTGCAGGGATGGGCAGGCGGACCGTGAGGATGGTGCCATGGTGTGGGTTGCTGATTGCGCTGACCGATCCCCCCATGGTTTTGAGGATGCTGTGGGTGATGGAAAGGCCCAATCCCATGCCTTTTCCCACCTTTTTGGTTGAAAAGAAGGGATCGAATATTCTTGCTAACGTTGCGGGTTCCATACCTAAACCGGAATCGGCCACTGAGATGACGACTCCGCTCTCATCCCTCTGCGCGGTGATTCGCATGACTCCGGCATTGGTCTCCATGGCATCAAGGGCGTTGTCCACAATGTTTTGCAGCGCCTTTTCCAGATCCGAAGGGGAACAGACAAGGACGGGAAGGCCTTGGTCAACCTCTGTCTCGATGGCGACTCCGAGGATATCGGCGCGCTCTCGCGCCTTTTCAACCAGTGACGGGATGAGCCTGTTCAAGTCTGTTTCCCGAGGCTTTGGATCGACCCGCCCGCCGAGTGCCTGAAGTTTTTCGATAATGGCCCGACACCGCTTCCCCTGACGTTTTATGGTGTCGAGAGCGCGTTGGATCTCGGCCCTGTCTGGCACGTCCTTGAACCCGTCCTCTTCGAGGAGCTCAGAAATCCATCCGGCCTCGTTAACCATGATGTTGACAGGATTACTGATCTCGTGGGCAACTCCCTCCGCCAGTGCTCCCAGGGATGCCAGCTTTTCGATTTGCTGCATCCGCAGACCCTCTTCCTCAATCGCTCTGCGAGTCTTTGCAGACTCGAGGCTCTTAACGAGCAGATCCATGGGGGCTGGCTTTACGAGATAATCAGTGGCACCGAGCTTCATTCCGGCAACCGCGGTGGAAACGTCATCCGCGCCGGTGAGCATGACCACCTGGGCATAAGGCCGAACCGATTTGATCTCTCTCATGATGTCGAGCCCGCCTAAGCCGGGCAGTCCAACATCGAGCACCACCACATCCACGTCGGAATCAAGGAGAAAGTCCAGCGCTTGTTCCCCATCAAGGGCCACGTGCGTTTCATAACCTCGTGCCTCCAAGCGCTCGGCAAGCGTGGTGACGAAGGCTTCCTCGTCATCGACAAGCAGAAGACGTACTCTGGGCATTATGGCTCCTGGAGCGGCGCACGGGGCTGAAGCGTGAAATCGCTACACTCGAGTATTAGTGGATGGTTCCTAAGATTCCTGATCTCTCTTCTTTTCTCGGATCTTGTTGTAGGCGTCCTTCATGGCCTGCGTGAGGAGCTCCATATCCACCGGCTTTTCCAGATAGGCGCAGGCCCCCATCTCAAAGCAGGTTTTTTCGATCTCCCTGGAGCCATGTCCTGTCAAGACGATCACCTCCACATTGGGATGTTCCTCTTTGACGCGCCTCAGGACTTCCAACCCATCGATACCCGGCATCTTGAGATCCAGGACCATGACTTCCGGCTCTTCTTCTTCCAGGGCGCTCAAAGCCTCCTTCCCGTCAAACACGACGGCGGTGCCCATATCCCGCATCTGCAGCCGCTCTGACAGTGTCTGCACAAACTCCCTTTCGTCGTCGACCAAAAGGACTTTAGAAGGCAAAGGAACATCAAAATCGAATTTGCGGTACATGTCCGCCTGGTGGTATCCAGCACCCACCTTCGTTTTCACGCCCCTGACACCGGGGAGCCCCGAAACGATCTTTTTCAGCTCGTTCTCCAGCGAGGAGAGCATGAGGACATTCTTGTTGATGGTGAGCGTGACCACACCGTCCTTCGCCTTGACGACCACATCATGGCCCTCCTTGGCAAGCTGCATGTCCACCTGGGCTGCGAGCGCGAAGTCGTCCACGGCTTTGCGGGAGGCGTCAGAAACCTGCAGGACATCGCGCTGGGTATTCGAATGAATGAGCTGGGACGCGTCTTCAATCGACGTCTTGTCCATGGGAATCACCATGTCGTAAAGGTCCGGCGACCACGGATCGGTTTTTTGATACAGGTGCTGAACCCACAGGACTCGCGCCTCATCCTCCTTGTGTATTCTCTTGACTGCTTCCTTCTCAGAAAGGCTCTCGGATCGCGCGGCCACTTTCACCCGATACTTGAGGTCGCCGATGAGACAAACCTTCAGCACATGAGAGATATCCGAAGGGATCATCAGCCCGGAAAACCCCTCGAAGAGCAACCCGTCTTCTTTGAGCTCTTGCGCCAGCACCCATCTGAGGCAAGCGACCGAACGCTCCTTTTCATGGGTGAACCTGTTGAACATGGAAGTCTTCCCCATCAGCGCCCGCATCAGCTTGGCTTGATCCATGCTGAACGTCTTGGCAGCTTCGGTGATCAATGCTTGATCATCCACGAGCCTGTATTGTGACAGTTCCAGAACCCTCTTGGCGACTTCCGGTCCATTGCAGAAGGATCCACTGAACAGGGTGATCACAGGCATGGTCGTCTTTTCCCCTCTATCATAAGCTGATTGCTGTCATTTGGTATCGATGAGGCACACCGTCTGGAGGGGACACACATCCTCCCCGCACCGGGTGTGGGATCTGGCGTGAATCTTCTCCACGGCCTCACTCATTGTTGGAAAGATATTCTCCTCCCCTATCTTGGCCAGGAGATGGGTCCTTTGCATGACCGCATTCACGTTTTCATTCACACCGGTCATGGAAATGTCGTACCCTCCGCTGCGCAGTCGATCCACAATGAGGGAGAGCATTTCCTCCCCGGAAGCATCCATGTCGTTGATTCCGTTGGCAACGATTAAAATATGCTTCAATTCGGGTTTGGAGAGCAATAGTTCACTGATACGATCCTCCAAGTGGCCAGCGTTGGCGTAGAAAAGTGCCCCGTCAAAACGTACCATTGCGATGTGCCTGCACTCCTTCAGGCCAAAGTCTTTCGCCGAGCGATAGGACCGGTCCGGGTACATGGACAGGGTGGTGACCTTGGGTCTCATGCTCTTGTAGAGAAACATCGCGAGCGACAGGCCCACTCCGACCATGATGCCTTTGTCGAGGTGGGGCGCCGTGTAAAGCGTGCACAGGAAGGTCACTATGGAGAAGACGCCGTCATACCATTGAGCTTTCCACGCGTGGATGAAACCGCTCACGTTGATGAGTCCGACGACCGCCATCATGATGACCGCTGCGAGCACGGACTGTGGCAGATGGTAAAGAAGGGGAGTCAAAAACAGGAGTACGATGGCGACGGTGATGCTCGTGCACACGCTCGACAGTCCCGTCACGGCACCGCTTTGGATGTTGACCGCTGACCTGGAAAACGACCCCGAAACCGGATAGCTCTGACCGAACGCCCCCAAGATATTGGCAAGTCCCTGACCCACGAGTTCCTGATTGGGATCCAGGCGCTGGCCCGTTTTGGCTGCCATCGCCTTGGCTATGGAGATCGCTTCCATGAAACCCAGGAGGGAAATGATGGCGGCTATGGGGAGCAGGCGCAGAGAAACGCTCAAGTCCAGGCTCGGGATCCTAAAAGGGGGGAGTCCATCGGGAATCCTCCCGACCACGCTGCCACCCCCCATCATGGGAACTGCCGCCTCGTCCAGTTTGGTATTGCGGACCCTGATCCTCCAAGTTCTCCCATCCGTCTTCATCTCGACAGGAACGGCACCTCGAGGATACAGCGTGATCTTGCCACCGCCTCCGGGGACACCCGTGAACAGGAAATCCCCCAACCGGGATCGAAGGCCCCTGGCCTCCTCTGTGTGAAGGTCCATGGAAGCGTTGATGACCGAAAGCTCATATTGCAGCTGCAGGACTTCATTGGATCTTGGGCCGTTCTCCTTCTGGGCTTTTTCCAATCTTTGAGAGACAGCGGTCCGCTTCTTGGCGAGGTCGTCGGTTTGGGCTATCACACCATTGAATCCACGGATGAGATCCTGGGCTTCCGGGACCCGGATGGAATCCAGGGGAACTCTCGCATTGCGCTCATAACCCATCCCCCAGGAAATGAGGGTGGTTACGACCACGGCCACAAGCACATTGGGAATCTTCCTATTCACTCGCCTCAGACCGTACATAATGGCGAAAGCGAACCCCCCCAGAAGCAAAGTGGGCCAGTGGGTGTAATGAATGGCCGCTTTGATGACGTTGTAGACCGTTTCGTAGTGATGTTCCCCCTCGTTAACAGAGACATCGAACATCTTTGACAGTTGCGAGGTTGCAATGATGATGGCGCCGGCATTGGTGAAGCCGTTCACCACGGGGTGCGACAGGAAATTCACAACAAGTCCCAGGCGCAGGACACCCAGGGTGAGCTGAAAAGCTCCCACGATGAGGGCCAAAAGAATGGCATAGGCCACAAAAGCCTCACTGCCCGCGGTAGCCATGGGGCTAAGGGCTGCCGCGGTCATGAGCGAAACGATGGCGACAGGCCCCGTGGCCAACTGGCGGCTGGATCCGAATAGGGAGGCTGCCATCGGGGGGAGCAGAGAAGCATAGAGTCCGTAATGGACCGGCAACCCTGCAAGCTGTGCATAGGCCATGGACTGAGGGATCAGGATGAGGGCCACGGTGAGGCCGGAAATGATATCAGCCCGCAGCGTCGTGGAGTTGATGTCTTTTAGCCAATCAAGAAACGGAAAAACCTTTTGGATCATAAAGCCCCTCTCTCGCTCACCCACTGAAAGGATGGATGTGCGCTGGAAGGAAAAGCCCATCGGGACGAATCACATTGAAGGTCCCGCAAAACCGCATGGAGCAGGATTGACTGAATTGAGCACACCTTGTGATCCACGTGCACGGTCTCAAAACGTCTCAAGCTTCTTTTGGTAGGCCGCCTTCATCGTGCTGATGAGCCGTTCGAGGTCCACGGGCTTCTGAAGGTATTCGAAAGCTCCTAAACGCTTGGCTCGCTCTCCGTCCTTCTCAGTTCCATGACCGGTGAGGATGATGACCTGTACCTGCGGGCAGATCTCCCGGGCCTTGCTCAGCACCTCCATCCCGCCGATTCCCGGCATGTTGAGATCCAGGACCATCACGTCAGGGGCTTGTTCCTGGAGCATACTGAGTGCCTCCTCGCCGTTGAGGGCGACATTCGATTCGATATCCCGCATACAAACCCGCTCGGACAGAGTCTTGACAAAATCCTCCTCGTCATCCACCAGGAGGACTCTGAAT
>CAZURN010000041.1:0-21377 GCA_964623165.1 uncultured Syntrophobacteraceae bacterium | reverse complement strand
TTTCCATCAAGCGCACGGAGCTTGCCTGGTGGGGTTACGAGGTCATCGGGATCGCCCCCCTGCTCCGCTACCTGGCGGGCAACCAGATGATCGAAATCGATGACTACACCAACTACGGCATGTCGATCCGGTTCAAGGCGGGGGCAATGGGCATCCCGTTCATCCCTGTGCGCGACCACGGCGGTTCTGACATGGAGCTCGTCAACCGCGGTGCCATGATCCAGTGCCCCTTCAGCGGGGAAAACACTTACCTCGTGCCGGCCTGCAACCCTGATGTGGGCATCGTTCACGTGCCGATGGCCGACATGTACGGCAATGCCAGGATTTTCGGGGCCCTCTGCACCTGCCCTGAGATCGCTCAGGCTGCTGCCCACACCATCATGAGCACTGAGACCGTCATCGACAACATGGCCATCCGCAGGTATCCCAACCTGACCGAGATCCCCTATCCCGTGGTGGATGCGGTGTGCGAGCAGCAATTCGGATCGTGGCCGGGTGCCGTATACGGCATGTACTGGTTCGACATGGAGCATTTCCTCTACTTCCGCAGCATGTGTGATGAGTTCAGAAAGACCGGCAACAAGGACAAGCTCAAGAAATACTATGATGAATACTTCTTCAGCTGTGACACGTGGGATGACTTCATCGCTAAAATCGTGCCCCACAAGAAACTCATCGAACTGAGGAAAAGAGACGGACAGCAGCCGATCATCATTTCCTAGTCAGACGAGAGACAATAGGCCGACATGAGTTCAAAGGAGGTTACAATATGGTATCTATAGCAGATGTCAATCCCTATGAAATGATCGCTTTCACAGGTTCCCGTGTATTGGAGGACAATACCATTGTTTTCGTTGGAACGGGTTTGCCCATCATTGCGGCCATGCACGCCCAGATGACACATGCCCCCAACGTCAACCTGATTTTCGAGGCCGGTTCGCTCGCGTCCATCCTGGAACAGGGCATGCCCATGTCCGTGGGTGACACGAGGGCCTTCCGCAAGGCAGTTTTTGCCAAGGGCCTCTGCGCGGTGTTCGAGCTCACCCAGAGGGGCTATGCCGATTATGCGTTCATCGGTGGTGCCCAGATCGACATGTACGGCAACGTGTGCTCGACCTATGAAGGCGGGGACTATCTGAAGCCCAGAGTCAGATTCCCGGGCAGCGGCGGCGCGGGTGCCATGGCCGCCAACTGCGAAAAGACGATCGCCATCATGGCCTTGGAAAAGCGGCGCTTCGTGAAGAAAGTGGACTTCATCACGAGCATCGGGTTCGGTGACGGGTCCCCAGATTATCGTCTCAAGGCGGGCGTAATGGGTGCCGGTCCTTACCGTGTCATCACCAACCAGGCCCTGTTCGGCTTCGACGAGAAGACCAGGAGAATGATGCTTCTGGAGTACCTGCCTGGAAAGAGCCCCGAAGCGATCCAGGAACTCGTGGACTTCGAGTTGCTCATTTCGCCTGATGTGAAGGAGATGCAGATTCCCACGGAGCATGATCTGTACCTGCTCCAGAAGAAGTGCGATACGGAAGGATTCTTCCTCAAGAGGAAGATCGTAGAGCAATAGGATTGGAAAAGCTTGGGGTGAAAAGGTAATTCGGAGCAAGGGGACCGGGGGAGCCTGCCTTTCCCGGTTCCTTTTTTGCGGTTTAGAAGGCAACATTAGCCAGTCCATTGACAGCGTTCCCTGCAGGCCGGTCAGCCACATCTTCGCTTCTCCTCGTCTCTGCCGTGCCAGGCGAACTTTGTCTTGTCCCCCTGATCTCTCTCCTTGGCTCTCCCTAGAGCTGTCCATGGAAGACTGGTGAATCCTCCGCAAGGGGGAACCCTTTGGCGACCCGCGATCCCGGATGTCGTGGCCATGGGGGCTCCTTTCGCGGCGGATCGTCCTTTCGCTGCATTTCCTGGTTGGCCTTGGGAGGGGAGTATGGCAACAGCCAAAGACAAGAGGATGACGCTCAAGGAGGCGGTGTCGAGCTTCATTCAAGACGGAGACATGGTCTACTATGGTGGTTTTCAGATCATGGTTCCGATGGCCATAACCCACGAAATCATCAGGCAGAGAAAGAAAGGCCTGACCATCTTCAATGCGTCCACTGACGTGGGAGGTCTCGATCTCCTGGTCGGGGCGGGGTGTGTCGAGGAAATGCACCTTGCATGGGCCATGAATTGGTATGTGAAGGCCCCCTACGCCATCCGCAGGGCATTCCAGGCCGGAAAGGTCAAGAGGCTCGATATCTCGAACTTCGGTGCCACCAGCGCCTTGCTCGCCGGTTATCTCGGTGTGCCTTTCATCCCGGTTCGGGGCAACATCGGGAGCGACATGCTCAAACACAACACCAAGGACCTGTGTGTCCTGCAGGACCCTTTCACTGGAGAGGAGATCCCCGTTGTGCGTGCGTGGCGGGCTGACGTGGCGATCATCCACGCCCAGAGGGCTGATTGGCTTGGAAATGTTGTTGCATGGGGGACGCGCGGTGTCACTGACGAATTCGGATGCATGGGATCCAAGCGCGGAGTCATCGTGACGGCGGAGGAGGTGGTGGAGCCGGAAATGGTCAGAAGCGACCCCGACCGCACTATCGTCCCTTACTTCAAGACCCTCGCGGTGATTCACTGTCCCTGGGGAGCACACCCTTCGGCGTGCAGAGGATTCTACGGCGTCGACATCCGATTCTGCCAGTATCAGGGCAAGTATGAACGCAACGAGCAGCTCCTTCCTCATTTCCTGGAAGAATGGATCTACAGCTGCGAGGACCATGCAGCCACCATGGAGAAGTACATCAAGAAGTTCGGCCAGGAGGGACTTGACCGTCTGAAGCCCCAGCTTGGGTTCAAGCCAAGGATGGACATAGAGTACGGATATCATGATCCGGCCATTTGGAAAGGGGTGCCCCAATACACCGACGAACATATCAGGGTGTGACATCCACTGCTCGCCAGCCCAAGGAGTCTGTATGTATAGGAACTACAAGCTGTCTGAGTTGATGGTGGTGCGCTGCGCCAAGGAAATCAAGGACGGTGAGGTGGTGTTTGCAGGGGTGGGGCTTCCCTTGGTTACGGTCAGCTTTGCCATGGCGACCCATGCACCCAACATGATCCTGCTCACCGAAGGGGGCTCGATCCGGGCCACCGCTCCTCCCGGTCTGGCAATCACGGTCGATGACCCCGCCCTCTTTTGCGGTGGCGATGCCACCTTCGGCATGCTCGCCACCATGGCCGCACTCCAGCGGGGTGAGGTGGATGTGGCTTTCATAGGAGGTGCCCAGATCGACAGGTATGGGAATATCAACTCCACAGGTGTGGGCAACTGGGAGGATGCGGAGACCTTCACGTATTTCGCGGGGAGCGGTGGGGCCAATGACATGGCCACCTCCGGGAGGAGGGTTCTCGCCATCATGCCTCAGGATCCCAAGAAGTTCGTGGAACGGGTGGACTACATCACCACGCCGGGCAGTGTGATCATGGAAGGCTGCCGTCAAAGGAACGGCGGGAGCAGCGGGGGGCCGTCGGTTGTCGTGAGCACGATGGGAGTCTACAAGTTTGATGCGGCCAGCGGTGAGATCTGCCTCGTCGAATACTTTCCAGGACAGTCCGTGGAACGGATTCGGGCGAACTGTTCCTTTGATCTGAAAGTGGCCGATGACCTCAAGGAGACGAGCACCCCTTCGGAGGATGAGCTCACCACCCTGAGGAGTATCGACCCGACCGGATTCTACCTTGGCTGAAGCCGAGTCAGGGGTTCGGCCATCATTCCCGAATGTAATGGTTCATTTCATGACTGGCGCTTGGTCTTGTGTGTCCTGATGGGATGCTGCCGGAGGATTCAGGAGCAGGATTTTCCAGTTGTCCCTGATCGCAACAGGAAACGGGACGGTTCGGAACCTCAGACCTGCCCGGTCTGCGTTCTGAGGCAACGAGGTGCCGGTGGCTTGGGTGTTGGGTTCGGACAGGCCCTGGCAATTGAGATAGCGCTGATTCCTCGCCCTCCAGTACGCCGTGATCTACTGCGTATACCTTCTGACAACGTCCAGAAAGGCCCTCAGATGGAAGGGCTTGGTGATATATGCTGAACATCCCGCCATGATGGCCTCCTCTTCATCGGCTTTCATCGAATGGGCGGACAGCGCAACCACCGGGATATGCCGGGTGGTCGAATCCTGCTTGATGACCCTGGCTGCGTCCAGCCCGCTCATTCCAGGTAACTGGATATCCATCAGGATAAGGTCCGGAATGTTCTCCTGGGCAGATCGAATACCCGCCTCGGCATTGGCTGCAGTGAACACCCGGTAGCCGTCAAGCTCCAGAACAGCCACTGCAAGCTCCATGTTGACAGGGTTGTCTTCAACAACCAGAATTGAGTTGGTCTTCATTCAGGACTCCTACATGAATCGGCATGTTCTCGTATATAATCGATGACTGGAATGATTTACTGAAATTTGATGCTCTATCAAGACACCCCTCGATGATTCACGCCACGATACAATCCAATCCGGAATGAGACATCTTCCAGAAGCCAAAAGCAACCTACCCCTCATCTGACTGTAGTTTGGCGCGAACCTTGCTCCCCAGATTGGCCGAGAACCGGAGGGAGTCAACATCCCGCTTACCTCCTGGCTCTGGGGAGCATTGATGCAGACTCAGGCCACAATGGGATATTCAGAAGGGACAGTCCAGATCGCTCCCTGTTGCCACTCCCCGAAAGACTGCTGAAGACGGCTTCCGTCAGGGGGATCCTGTGAAGCGTCAAAAGATCCAACAAAAGATCATGGTATGAACCGGATTAAGTCAATGCTTTGACCCAACCCATTTGGCCACGCCAATCCCTTTCGCTGGATGGTCTTATGGACTTTGAAGCGGACGGCGTCGGATTTCGGTGAAGGATCTCGAGCATTGAAGGGAAGCAAGGAGGCAGAGAGGGCCGTGAGCGACTCACAAACCCGAACGGAATGTCAAATCAAAGTCGGCGAAAGAGGGACGGAAGGGGGGGACACCCGTTTTGTCCAGATGCGTGAATACTCAAGGGTGGACGCCACCCTCCCCTTTGAGGTGCGCGTCGTTTCCGACGAGGAGCGTCAGAATCTGCGTTCCAGAACGTCCATGGAATCTGCCCTCACCGAATCCCAACAGCTTCCTGATGTGGGTGAGAGTGCTCTGGGTGAGTGCCTCAAGATCATCAACAGGAAGCTCGATACCATACTCAACCTGTTGACCCTGCAAACGAGAGAATGCTGCACCCTTCAGTCCACACCGGTGAATATCAGTGCAGGGGGAGTACGAGTCCTCCTGCCGGTGGAACATGCAATCGGGGAAGTGCTGGAGGTGAAGATGATGCTCCCCACGCTGCCTTACGTCGTCTTTTATCTTTACGGGGACGTGGTGAGGACTGAGACGACGGAGCAGGGGATGCACCTCACCTGCATCGAATTCACGTCGATCGATGAAGAGATTCGGGACAAAATCGCCAAATTCGTCTTTGAAAAGCAGAGAGAAGTCCTGCGCATGAAGAGGAGGCAGTAGTCTCGCCCTATGTTCGTCATCATTGGAATCTTTGTCGTGCTCGGTTGTGTCGTGGGGGGCTACCTGATGGCTCATGGAAACCTCCATGTACTATTTCAGCCCTCGGAATTTGTCATCATCCTGGGAGCGGCCCTGGGGGGCTTCATCATCGCCAACCCCATGAAGATCATCAAAGCCACCATCGGTGGCGCCGCCCGTATGTTCTCCAGCAAGGTCTATTCAAAACAGGACTACATGGACGCCCTCGTCCTCCTGAGCGAGATCTTCTTCAAGATCAGGAAGGAGGGGCTTGTCTCCATCGAATCCGATATCGACGCGCCGGAAAAGAGCCCCATCTTCAAAAAGTACCCGAAATTCCTCAAGAACCACCATGCCTTGGCCTTTCTCGCAGACACACTGAGGACCCTCACCATCACCGACATCGAACCCCACGAACTGTCCTCGCTGTTGGATCACGAGATCGACGCCCATCACGAGGAGGCGGTGATCCCGTCCAAGAGCATCGCCAACGTGGCAGACGCCCTGCCTGGGCTAGGCATCGTGGCTGCGGTCCTGGGGATCGTCATAACCATGGGGAAGATCAATGAACCCCCTGAAGTGCTGGGCCATCACGTCGGGGCAGCGCTCGTGGGGACATTTCTGGGTGTGCTCATGTGCTACGGATTTGTGGGCCCCATGGCGAGGAACCTCGAAAACATCGCCAGCGAGGATCGCGAGTACCTTTCTGTCTTCAAGGTGGGGCTCCTGGCATTCGTCAATACCCCATCCCCGCAGGTGGCTATTGAATTTGCCAGAAGAGTGGTTCCGGGCGATCTCCGACCAACGTTCCTCGAACTCGAGGATCTCCTCAAGAAGGCCAAGAAATAGTGGAAGACAAGCCAAAACGCATCATCATCAAGCGGTACAAGAAGCATGGGGAGGGACACCACGGCGGAAGCTGGAAGGTGGCCTATGCGGACTTCGTGACGGCCATGATGGCTTTCTTTCTCATGCTCTGGCTGCTCTCAATGGTTTCTACGGAAAAGCGCGCTGTGCTCGCCGCATATTTCAAGGACTTCAGCCTGTTCGAGAAGGGTGGCAAGTCCTTCATGATGGATTCGGGGGCGAAGCCGATGGTCCTTCCGCAGAAAGGCAGCGACGTGGTCGATACGTCCAACGACGCAGGGGCCACGATGAGCGAGGAGATTGCCGCAAAGATCCTTGCGAGCCTTGAAAGCAAGGGGGATTATCCCAAAGACCAGGTGATGATCGAGATCACCGACGAAGGCATCCGAATACAGATTGTCGATGCCCGGGACAATCCCATATTCCCACCAGGAAGCGCTCAAATGACCGAAACGGGGAAAAAGATCCTCGCCTCCGTTGCGGCCATTCTCAAGAACTTCCGCAACGATATTGCAGTGGAGGGTCACACCGACCGCTCACCCACACGGAATGACCAGGTCTCCAACTGGGAACTCTCCACGGCGAGGGCATCCTCAGCCAGGCGCGAACTGGAGAACGACGGCATTGAACCCCAGAGAATTGCCAGGGTGGTCGGTTTCGCTGACAAGGTGCCATTCAATGCAGAACAGCCCGATGACCCCAGGAACCGAAGGATCAGCATCCTTTTCGTGAAGGGGAAGAAGGCAAAGCCGGTCGGCCAGTTCGAGTGGCTCTGGAAAGAATCCTCCAAGAAGTGATTCTTTCCCCGTGTCCCTCGTTCCCGGTTCACGCCGACGCTTCATAGCTCATGAAGGAGTGCGGCGGCTGCGCGGATGCCGTGGTGATAATCATCTAGAGAGAAGCGTTCGTTGGGAGAGTGAGCTCCATCGTCTGGGCTGCCCCAACCCAGGAGGAGGACCGTTTCGATGCCCACGATTTCCTTAAAATAGTTGACAATGGGAATGGACCCTCCTTCCCTGATGAATACCGGCTTTTTTCCAAAGCCAAGGCTGATGGCCCGTTCAGCAGCTCGGACATAAGGCCCGTCTCGACGAATCATGACGGGGTCCGCTCCGTATAAGTCTGTCACCTGAATCTTGATCCCAGGAGTGCTCAGAGAATTGACATGCTCGTGAAAGAGTCTCTTCACGCGCTCTTGGGACTGGTTGGGCACTAGCCGCATGCTCACCTTGGCACCCGCCTTCGAAGGGATCACCGTCTTGGCCCCTTCTCCCGAAAAACCTCCCCAAATGCCATTGACATCAAGGGTGGGTCTGGCTGTCTTGCGCTCTTGCGCACAGTAGCCGCTCTCGCCTGTGAGGACTTCGACCCCGAGATATCCTTTGAGGACGTTTTCATCGAGGGGAAGCGATGCCATTTCCTTCCTTTCCCTTTCCTCGAGATCCGTTACGTCGTCGTAGAATCCAGGAATTGCAACGGTGCCGTCGGGGTTTTTCAGGCCGGCAAGGATCTCCGCAACGGCCTGGATTGGATTGGCGACGACTCCACCGTAGACCCCCGAGTGCAGATCGATGCGAGGTCCGATCGCATCGATCTGAAAATAGGCAAGGCCTCGCAACCCATATGTGATGGCCGGGGTCCCTCGAGCGAACTGGGACCCGTCGGAAATGACGGCCGCGTCCGCCGTTAGTTCCCGAGAGTGCTCTTCCAGGAAGGGTTTCAGGCTTGGACTCCCGATTTCCTCCTCCCCCTCCACCAGGATCGTCACATTGACAGGAAGATTGCCGGTGACTTCGAGGATCGCCTCCATGGCTTTCAGATGGGTAAGAAACTGTCCCTTGTCGTCGGCGGCGCCACGGGCATAGACATACCCGTCTCGCAGCGTCGGGGAGAAGGGGGGGGAAATCCATTCCTCAAGGGGTTCCGGTGGCTGAACGTCGTAGTGGCCATATATGAGGAGCATGGGACGGTCGGGGTTCGTGACTTGGCGACCAAGGACCAGGGGATGGCGACGGGTCTCATGGATGGTGGCCTCGAAGCCCAGCTTCCTGATTTGAGCCAAAACCCACTCGGCGGCCTTGCGGATGTCGGATTCGTGCTGCGTGTAGGTGCTTATGCTGGGGATCCTCAGGAAATCGAGCAATTCCTCGACATAGCGTTGCCGGTTTCTTTCGATCCTTGATAGAACATCCTGGGAAATCATTAAGTATCTCCTTTTCTGTGCAGCTTCGACAGTGGGTACATGGAATAATTCCGTGGCAAGTGATTATAATAGGCTTTGAGCATGGCGCCATAGAATATAAACCCGATTCAACCATCTCGAATTAGGGGCAGTGAACCGTCGTATCAGCTCCGGGAAAGATGAATGGCCTGGCAATGAACCTGACTTTTGACACTTATTCAGGTGCCGCGCAACTGGATCGGTCCGTTTGGAATGCAATGGCTTCCCAGGCCAATCCCATGATGGAGTGGGAGTATTTCAACGCCCTGGAAGAATCGGGCTCCGTTTCCCAAGAGTGCGGTTATGCTGCCAGCCACTTGGTGGCATACGGAGATGGAAAGCCGGTGGCCCTCGCTCCCCTGTATGAACGTGACCGAGCCTGGGTGGAATTTGGGGACGGGGGCCTGCTGGAGTTCCTGACCGAATTCACTGGACTCCCGTTCCATCGGGGCCTCCTGGCAAGCATCCCCTTGACCCCGGTTCCCGGGTATGAATTCCTTCATGCCCCAACCATCGGGAAGCGTGAGGCCTGCGCACTGCTCCTGGATCACATGGACCGACTTTGCGAATCCAGGAGTCTTTACAGCAGCCGTATCTACTTCGTTGCCAGGGAAGCGCGCGAGTTGCACGAACTGCTCACTGAAAGGGGCTATATCACCCTTCAGAATCACTACAGCTATTGGTTCAACCGTGGGTACCGCTCATTCAGCGATTACCTCCAATCCTTCAAATCAAGCCGCAGGACCAAGATCAAGAGAGAGCTCAGGAGTGTGAGAGACCTCGGAGTCCATGTGGAAATGGTCGCCGGGCGCGAAGCCCCCGAGGCTTACTTCTCGGAGATGCATGCCCTGTATCTCAGAACCTGGAACAAGCACATGGGGGAAGGGATACGTCCTTTCCTCAACGCCGACTTCTTTCAGACCCTGGCGGCCACATTCCGACACAGGGTCATGTTCTCGGTGGCCGAGAATTCCCTGGGGAAGCAGGGGCTTGCCATCTTCTACCAGAAAAATAGGAACATCTATGGCCGCTACTGGGGAAGCTTTGTGGATGTGCCATTTCTGCACTTTTCCACTTGCTATTACAGTCCCATCGATTATGCCATCCAAAACGGGATCCAGATGATGGATCCCGGGTTTGGCGGGGATCACAAGCTCATCAGGGGCTTCGAGGTCGTCCCGGTTCACCACTATATCAAGTTTCACGGGGAGGAACCCTCCCGCATCGCCATGACCATCTTGAGAAGACTCTGGAGCAACGTCGCACGGGTCCGAAACAAGAGTTAAATTGCGATGTGCCAGATGTTTCTCAAGTTGCCCGTTGACAAGTTTTTGCAGGCGGCTATGCTCATCCCGGCAAACTGACCGAATATGGATGCAACTGTAGATCAGGAAAAATCCGAATCCTGCTGCCAAGGAACCAATTCACAGTGTGGATGCCATCCTTCCGTGGCTGGTCGGATTGAATCAGCTGCTTCTGCGAGGCTCAGCAATTCCGTTGGCATTTGCGGCAGGCCGTTGTGAATGAGAAGATCCGATTCTCCTTCGACAACGGAAAGGAGACAATGCATTTTTGAAGACGACCCTGTTCCTCAACCCACCCTCTTTTGAAGGCTTTGATGGCGGTGCGGGCGCGCGCTACCCAGCCAGGCGCGAGATCACATCCTACTGGTATCCGACTTGGCTGGCTCAGCCAGCCACCCTTGTTCCAGGAAGCAGATTGATCGATGCTCCTCCTCACCGGATGGCCCTCGAAGATATCCTGGAAACCGTCAGTGACTATGAACTCATTATCCTGCACACCAGCACACCCTCCTTGCGAAACGACATCCGGTGCATTCAAGAGATCAAGGCAAGGAATCCTGGAGCCCAGATAGGTCTCGTGGGTCCCCATGTGACGGTCCTGCCGGAGGAAACCTTGCGGCAGGCGCCTTGCGTGGATTTCGTGTGCCGCAACGAGTTCGACTTCACTTGTCTTGAACTCGCTCAGGGGAAAGCGCTTAATGAGATAAAGGGCCTGAGTTACAGAACGAAGAACGGTTCAATACGTCATACGGCTCAAAGGGAATTGCTGCGGGACATGGATGTGATGCCGAGCGTTCTCCAGGTTTATCACCGTGATTTGCGCATCGAGAACTACTTCATAGGCTATCTTCTGCATCCTTACATCTCCTTTTACACGGGCCGGGGCTGCCCATCCAAGTGTACGTTCTGTCTTTGGCCGCAGACCATTGGCGGTCATGCCTATCGGGTCAGGAGCCCGCAGGTGGTGATTCGCGAATTCGAGGAGGGCCGGGACCTGTTTCCTCAGGTGAGGGAATGGTTTGTTGATGATGACACCTTCACGGCCAACCCTGGACGAGCCGTGGAAATAAGCAGGGGGTTGAAAAGACTGAACCTCACCTGGTCGTGCAATGCTCGTGCAAATGTGGATTACGATACGCTCAAGGTCCTTCGACAAAACGGCCTTAGGCTCCTTGTGGTCGGTTTCGAGTCCGGCAACCAGGAAATCCTCAAACGGATCAGGAAGGGGATCACTCTCGAGAGGGCCCGCCAGTTCATGAAGAACTGCCACCAGTTGGGCATCAAGGTCCATGGGACTTTCATTATTGGACTCCCCGTCGAAACACGGGAGTCAATAGATGAAACCATACGGTTTGCCAAGGAATTGGACCCTTACACGATTCAGGTTTCCATTGCCGCCCCCTTTCAGGGAACGGAACTCTATGATCAGGCTGTGCAGAATGGCTGGATAGACAACAACACCCTTGTGACGGAGCAGGGCATCCAAGCGTCCACGCTTTCCTATCCGGACCTGAGCATCGACCAGATTGAAGAGGCTGTGGATCGCATGTACCGTCGCTTCTACTTTCGTTTGAAACCCATCTTCCGCATGGTTCGGGAGATGTCGGTGGAGCGTCATATGCTGAAGAGGCGGTTGCGCGAAGGGGGTGAGTTCCTGGACTTCCTTCATGCGCGAAAAGAGACGGGCAACAACCGCAAGGCACAATGACTGTCTCTTCCCTTTTATCAGCCTGGATTGCACAGGGCCTGCAGATGAAACCTCTTTCAGGGTGCAAGGCGATTTTGTTTGATTTCGGAGGTACGCTGGATTCCGATGGAGAACATTGGCTGGACCGGTTTTACGAGCTCTACGAAAGAGCCGGTCTCGGCATCCCGCGACACGAGATCAAAAGAGTCTTTTACGGCGCCGATGAGACGTGCTGCATTGATCCGGAAGTGAATAGGATGGGGCTCAGAGCGCTCATGAGATATCATGTCCACCTGCAGTTCACAGGGTTGAATTTGAAGGACCCTGGCAAGGAGCGCGAGCTGGTTGAAGAGTTCTGTGCCAAGACGGAGGGCATCCTGCGGCGCAACGCCAAACTTCTGGGCCTCCTGAAGCACATGCATAGGCTGGGAGTCGTGTCCAATTTCTATGGCAATGTGGACACACTTTGCCAGGAAGCCGGCCTGTCAAAATGTCTCGATGTGATTCTCGATTCAACGCGGATCGGGGTCAGCAAGCCCAGTCCGGAAATATTCCAGGTTGCCATTGAAAAGCTTGGAGTCTTGGCAGAGGAGACTATCTTTGTGGGCGATTCCTATGAACGGGACATGATGCCGTCGCGGCAACTCGGCATGAAGACGGTCTGGATGAAAGGTCCCAATCCAAGGCTCCCTGAGGGTCCCGAATTGGTCGACCGAGTCATTTCAAACCTTCCGCAACTGGTCTCAGCCGTCCTATGAAGATGGGGATCATTGCTGCAGGCAGGGGTGAACGTCTGGCCATGGGAGGCATTCTGACCCCCAAGCCTCTTGTGCCTGTCGGAGGGCGTCCAATGATCGCAAGGGTCATCGACGCGGCTGCCGGGCTGGGGGTGAGTTCTGTCGCCTGCATCGTCAACGAGCTGAATCCTGTTGTTAGAGACTATTTGCGATCACGAGACTGGCCGGTTCCCTTGGAGTTGGTGGTCAGGACCACACCCAGTTCGATGGAGAGCCTGTTTTGTCTGGCCCCTCATTTGGCCAGTGAGCCATTCCTCATGTCCACAGTGGATGTGGTATGCGGGGAGCAAGTGTTCGAGAAGTTCATCATGGAAGCCCGAAGACTGAAGGATTCCATGGGGGCCCTCGCCCTCACATGCCATGTGGACGACGAAAAACCCCTGTGGGTGGCCGTGGACGGTCGGCAGCGCATCACTGCCATGGGGGATGCGGCCAAGGGCAGTGGGACTGTGACGGCCGGATTCTACTATTTCAAGCCTGACATTTTCTCTGAGATCGAGGTGGCGCGCCAAGAGCGATTCACGGCACTGCGCCAATTTTTGGGGCATTTGGTCGACAGGGGCTACCCTCTCCACGGGGTCATGGTCCCGAAGACCATTGATGTGGATGTCCCGGATGACATCGAAAAGGCCGAAGCCTATTTGAGAGAAGTCAACGGCACATGAAATCGGACCTGGTGTTGGGCATATATCGCGAGCAGGTCTACTCTCCGGGGAAAATCCAGGATGATGCAGCCATCCTGGATGCGACTCTCAGGGAATTGTCTGGCATGGGGCATGCGGTTGAAGCCAGGCGTGCGGAGTCGCTGAATCGGTGCGATCCGAGGCCGGGAGTCGTGCTGAGCATGGCACAGTCAATGGGTGTGCTGGGCATCCTGGAAGAGTGGAGCAGAAAGGGGTCCAGGGTCATCAATTCAGTCCGGTCTGTGCGGAGCTGTTATCGCGCCCCCCTGCTGAGCATGCTTCTCAACTCCGGTGTCAACATGCCCAGGAGTCGGATCACCCGCGTGAAAAACGTCCATGAGGAAATCGATTGGCAACGGACAGGCCGGCTCTGGTTCAAACGAGGCGACGTCCATGCCATCCAGGCTGGGGACGTCGCTCCAGTGACTTCAAAGGAGGAAATGGCGAGAGCGCTCGATCATTTTCGGAGCAATGGGATAGCAGAGATCCTCGTTCAGGAACACGTGGACGGAATGGTGGCCAAGTTCTACGGGGTGGGTCAGAGTGAATACTTCAAGGCTTATCTGGCCGAAACCGGTGAAGACATTACCGCCAGCGTTCCGGCACTCCGCGATGTCGCGAAGTCCGCCTCAAGGGCGGTCGGGCTGGAGGTCTTTGGCGGTGACGCAGTATTGACCAATGGGGACGGTGTCTCACTGATCGACCTCAATGACTGGCCGAGCTTCTCGCGCTGCTGTCAAACCGCGGCTGCGAGCATCGCCAATTATGTTGCTGGACTGATCTGATGCCGAAACCTCGGATGTTTTGAACTGATCTGCCGATAGAGGAAAACGGCGGCTCATGGATTGGCATTGATGTGGATGATGACGCTACCGCAGCAAATGTGCTGGATTTGCAGTTGCGCTGCTTTGCACGACAGGGCTGGGAGTTGATTGCGGATGGGTCCCTAATGGTTTTCCTGGGTTCTTCCTGATCGAGATGGATCGCAAGGTCATGTGGCGCTCTGGCTGGAAGTTGCGCAATACGAAACTTGAACTCATCTGAATTCAACGGACAATCGGAAGGAAACGAGACCCCTCATGCATTATCAAGGTGTGCCGGAAAACATTGGTAAGACCCTCTCTTCACAGCTCTGTGACGAGGAAAGGCGCTACATAGCCCCCGGACTTCAGGAGGTGAGCCAGGTTTCCAGGCTGGCCATCAAGAAGGCGAGGGGCTGCCGTCTCGAGGACATGGAAGGAAAGACCTACCTGGATTTCATGGCCGGAGTGGCGGTCTGCAGCCTTGGCCACTCGCATCCCAAGTATGTCGCTGCACTCAAGGATCAGTTGGACAAGGTCTCAGTGGGCAGCTTCACGACGGAAAACCGTGTGAGCCTGCTTCGTCTCATCGCTTCCATCACCCCTGCTGGTCTTACCAGAACCCAGCTCTACAGCGGTGGTGCAGAAGCCGTTGAGGCCGCCATTCGGCTGGCCAAGTCCTACACGAAGAAGTATGAAATCCTCAGTTTCTGGGGTGGTTTTCACGGAAAGACAGGTGGAGTTCTGGGGCTCATTGGAGACCCGTTCAAGAAGAACTGGGGGATCCTGCATCCCGGTCTCCACCTGGCTCCCTATGCTGATTGTTACCGATGCCCATTCAAGATGGAGTACCCCGGTTGCGGCCTCTTCTGCCTGGAGTTCGTCCGCAAGGCCATAGAGAATAATACGGCGGGAAGTCTGGCTGCCATCATTGTCGAAACAATCCAGGGGACAGCCGGTAACGTGATCCCGCCCCCTGAATTCCTGCCGGGTCTGGTTCAGATCGCCCGGGAAAACGATGCCCTCCTCATAGCCGATGAAATGATTACCGGATTTGGACGCACGGGCAGGATGTTCGGTTGCGAACACACGGGAATCCGCCCGGACATCATGACCATCGGAAAAGGTTTGGGCAGTGGTTTTCCTGTGTCTGGCCTGGTTTCCACTGATGAGATCACCGCGAGCATTCCGTTTTCGAAACCGAGTTCATCATCCAGCAGCTACGGGGGGAATCCTTTGGCCAGCACGGCGGCACTGGCAACGATCCGGACCATCATGGAGGAATCACTGATCGCAAACTCCCGCGACGTGGGAGAGCGCCTGTTGGACGGCCTTCGGGCACTCCAGGAGAAGTACCCGTTCATCGGAGATGTCCGCGGCCGTGGCCTTCTGATCGGCGTAGAGCTGGTGAAGGATCGAAAGACCAAGGAACCCCTCGAGAAGGCGGTTACCAAACAGATCTTTCTTGAGACCCTCAGACGGGGTTTGGTCTGCATGAACTACAAGGCGAATTTCCGCATCAATCCTCCTCTGGTTCTCAGCGAGGAAGAAGCGGACGAAGGGCTGGCGATCCTGGACGAAGTGTTTGCCCACGTGGTCGATCATATTCCCTACAAATAGAGCGTGCCGTGATGATGGACAGGACGCCAGAGAGGCCTACGCCGTTGCGTGGGGCGATCATTGGCTTTGGCAATGTGGCCGTGCACGCGCACCTTCCGGTGTGGCTCAAGAGCGGGCTTTTCACCATTGAAGCCGTGGTGGAAACCAACCCTGAACGGCGAGAGATGGCAAGGGAACTGCTTCCAGAAGCCCGCATCTACAGGGATGTGGATGCCTTGGTTTCGGACAACGGTGTCGAATTCCTCGATATATGCACTCCCCCCTGTTTCCACTCGCGGCTCGTTCTGAGTGCGTGCCGGGCTGGCCTGCATGTGTTCTGCGAAAAACCCCTGACCATATGCTCCAGGGATCTCGCCGAAATTCAGCGTGCGGCCGAGCGGTCCGGAAGGGTTGTATTCACGGTCAACAACTGGAAGCATGCTCCCCTGTGGCTCAAGGCATCCGAGCTGATTCGACGAGATGTCATCGGCACCGTCCGTTCGCTTTGCCTCAATGTTCTCCGATCTTCCAGTTCCGGAGGGGGCGCTTCGAACTGGCGAAATTGCGCCGAGATTGCACAGGGAGGGATCCTTATCGACCATGGGTGGCACAACCTTTATCTCATTCTCTCCCTCGTGCGGCAGCGTCCCGTGTCCATCGCGGCAAGGTTGGAATCGCCGTTAGGAGGCAGTTCCGGTCTGGAGGAGACGGCGGATGTGGTGATGCGGTTCGAGAAGGCGGAGGCACGCCTGCATCTCACATGGCAAGCCTCATGCCGCAGGAACTACGGGACCATCGTGGGTGACAGGGGCACCATTGACATCAATGACGATCACCTGATTGTACATGCGAGGGATTGCACTGCCATCCGGTTCGATTTCCCGGAAGCCCTTTCCGCAGGTTCTCATCACCCCGAATGGATGGAACCGGTCATCGCGGACTTCTCCCGAGAGATTCTCGAATCGGGCCAGCGAGGCACCAATCTGGCTGAGGCCCAGTGGTGCGCCCGCCTCATCGATCTCGCCTACCGATCCGGCCGGGACTCATCCAGCCCCATCGAAGTCGGCTGCGAAATGTCAAAGAATTTCGGCCGATGAAAGCCTCCACCTTGCAGACTCTCCCGGAGGCCCGCCTGGAAGACGACACGTTGAAGGTGTCCCCGCACGGAAAGCCCAGGCAGGCCATTCTCGATGCGTGGCATGAAGGGGCATGGAAAGTGGTGGGCGGGATCCCCCTGATTGCCAGGACCATCCATCACCTGGGAAGACTCGGCGTGGGAGAGGTGATCATCTTGCTGACATCGGACCGCGTTCCAATGAACCTCAGCAAATGGCAAGGTGGGATGCGGTTGCGTGGAGCGAGGAAATCGGGTGGAGAGAGCACTGCTTCCACAATCCTTTCGATAGCGGGTCTGGACCGGCGTTTCCTCTATCTCGATGCCTCACACCTCGTTGACCCCTGTCTCCTGGAAGCGCTGATGGCCGCATCAGAGTCAACGCTCGGGTTCATCAGTCCTGAGGACAAGGCAGGCGGGGTGATCCGGGCCGGGCTCCTTCAAGCGGAGGACCTTCACACGTGGGCGGATGAAGGGAGCGGCGCCCTCATCAACCGCTGCAGGCCGCTCTTCCCTGAGCACGTTGAAGCCTTCTCCCCGGAGATCAGGGGAATTCAAAAACCCTATTTCGTGGAGGTCCGGTCCGAAAAGCAGGCAACGGAGGCAACACGTCTGTTGATCCGCAGTCAGCAGAAGTTCGTCATGGATCTTCCCGCCGAATACATCGATCCCTTTTTCGAGAACACGCTGACCTATTGGTTGTGTCAAACACCCGTTACTCCCAACATGGTCACGATGGCCGGGGCTGCTGTGGCCGTTTTGATTGCCTGGTTGTTCTGGCATGGGCATTTTGCCACGGGAGCCTTGCTGACATTTGTGGTGGAAGTGTTGGACGGCGTGGACGGGAAGCTGGCTCGCACGAAGCTCCAGTTTTCGAGGCTCGGCAGGCAGGAAGCCGTCATCGACTACTTCTGCGAAAACAGCTGGTATGCGGCCCTTGGAGCAGGTTTGAGCGCAGAAACCGGTGGGACGCATCCGTATTTTTTGTCCGCTCTGATGATCCTCTCGGACACGGCTGACAATATCCTCTACACGTTGGCGGGCAAATGGCAGGGGAAAAGCATCGATCTGTTCGGCCCGTTCGATGCCGCCTTCAGGCGGATCGCAGGGCGGCGGAACATCTACGGGTTCATGTTCATGGCTGGCTTCCTGGCGGGGTACCCGTTGCAGACATTTGCCGTGACCTCCTTCTGGGCCGCCGTGACGGCGACCGTCCATGCCGTGCGGCTCATTCAGGTTGGCCGGCGGGAAATATGGCAGGTATTCCGCCGATGAAACGATTTCACTCTATCAGTGTCCTCCTGGGAATCGGTCTTCTGGTGTTCCTGATCTGGCAGATAGGAGCCGGTGAACTCTGGAATGAACTCACCCTGTTGGGTTGGGGGCTGGTTCCGCTGATTCTGATCGAGGGGGTGGCCGACATCTTTCATACTCTCGGGTGGCGGCATTGTCTGAGCGATATGCACAGGTCTCTTCCATTCTTCCGCATATTTCGCATACGGTTGGCCGGGTATTCCATCAATTACCTCACTCCGACCGCCACACTGGGAGGAGAGGTGACCAAGGGGACTCTTCTCTCGTTGGATCAGGGCACGGCAGGAGCCGTGAGCGGTGTTCTGATCGGAAAGCTCGCCTACACCCTCGCTCAGCTCCTCTTCGTGTCCCTGGGTTCCATGGTCATCCTCTGGGGAATCCCCCTGCCCGGCGGGCTCTGGCCAGCCATGCTGGCCAGCAGCGCCCTGCTTGCCGCCGGAGTCCTCGGGTTCTTGCTGATGCAAAGATACGGCAAGTTGGGGGCGCTTGTGCGGCGGCTGGTGGAACGCCGAGTGGGTGGGAGGCTCCTGCGAAGTGCATCCCAGCACATCACTGAGGTGGACGATGAGCTCAGGTCCTTTTATCGCGATCGTCCGAGGGACCTGCCCCTTGCCATGTTCTGGCACACCCTGGGTTTGTCATGTGGCATCTTACAGACCTGGTATTTCCTCTTTCTCCTGACTGAACACGCCTCACCAGTGGTGGCGGCCGGCATCTGGTTTCTCGGGAGTTGGTTCGACTTCACCACCTTCGCCATCCCGCTTGGCATTGGAGTCCAGGAGGCCACGAGGGTCATTGCCTTGAACGCTGTCGGCTTTGACCTTGTCATGGGACTCGCTTACGGCGTGACTCTGAGGTTGGAACAGATCTTCTGGGCCGCGGCCGGCCTTCTGTGCTATGCGACTTTTCTACCGGCGAAACCCAAAGGCGAGCTTCTGCACGCTAAAGGAGATGGGTAACCTGATGCCTCTCGGACGGGCAACGAGAGATTCTCAAGAATCTCCAGGATCGCTTCCCATCGCTCTGCAAATCGTCATGGAAGGAACGGCATGCCCCGCAAGTTGACCCGGTCGGAGATGATCATCGGCGGTTACAAGTTTTTCAGGTACCTCGTGAGAGGGGGCCTTTTCAACATCAACCTGGAAGTCACCAAGCGGTGCCAGGCACGATGCGATTTCTGCGACTACTGGAAGGAGGAACCGGTTCGGGAACTGACGGATTACGTTCCCTTGGTGAAAAGACTTAATCCGCTTTCGGTGAGCCTCACCGGCGGAGAACCCCTGCTGAGAAAAGACTTGCCGCAGCTGATTGCCTCACTGCGCCGCAACTTCCGTTTCCTTTTCATCTCTCTCATCACCAACGGGGGATTACTGACGGTGGAAAATGGTCTTCAGCTCTGGAATGCCGGTCTCGATGAACTGTCCATCTCTCTCGATTATCTCGATCACAGGCATGACAAAGGCCGCGGCTTGCCCGGCCTCACGAAGCATATCCTTTCGGTGGCTCCCAGGCTCAAGGCAGCCGGTGTCAACCTGTGCTTCAACGTGGTCATGAAACGGGGGAACTACCTGGAAGTGCCTCAGTTGGTGCGTGAGGTGGCGAGGCAGGGGATCAAGGTTTCGGTGAGCACCTATAATGGTTCGCGTACGAACAATCAGGACCATGTCATCGATCGGGATGAAATCCATGTGCTACACAGAGTCATTGCTGAGTTGAAATACCTCGGAAAGACCCTTGGAAACCTCACCAGCGGCGATTTCTATCTGGATGGCATTCCCAAGTTCTTCAAGGATGCATCCATGCCGGGTTGTACCGCCGGTCTCAATTGGGTGCAGGTGACACCGGACGGAATGATCAAACGCTGTTCCGATCATCCCGTTCTCGGTCATTACAGTGAATGGAGAGCCGGGTTCTTCCGCCCCACCGATTGCGGTCGGTGCTGGTATTCCTGCAGGGGGGCCGCCCAGGAGCCATGGACCCTCAAGCGTTTCGTGGAGATGTCCCGGGACGCCCTGGCAGCCGGGTGAAGCGCTATGAAGCGGGGGTCCCTTTTGTGACCGCTGCGCGATGTCGTCTCTCGTGGCGACTGATGGCCCAGAGCGCGATGGCGAAGACATAGGAGCCGGCCGCAGCCCCGATGAGGAACCACTGGAGCCTGCCGACCAAGGCCAGGGCGAATACCAGGTAGGCAAAATCCCGGTTGGACATGAGGGCCATGGCCCGAACCGCGATGGGCGAACGGTCGAGTTCTTTGGGGGTCAGCCGCAGGATACACCGCCAGACCGCGATGAGGCACAGCACGAACCCGCCCATCAGAAACCAGAGTGCCTGAATATAGGCGGCATTGCCCGTGTCCCGAAAGAGTCCGAACGCAATTCCTGCAAAAATGGCTGCGTGCACGATATTGTCAGTCGTGATGTCCAGGTAGTGACCGAAATTGCTTTCCTTTGCCTTCAGTCGGGCAACCTCACCGTCCACGCCGTCCACAATGACGCAGAACACAAACAGGAACGAACCAACGAGCTTTGACCAGTATCCTGGCAAAGAGAGCAGATATGCACCCATGAGACCGATGCTCATCCCTGTGAGGGTAATCTGGTTGGGTGTCACGTTCTTGTGTGCGAGCCGCTTGCTCATGGCGCGGGAAATGTGGCGGTCGAAATGCCGCGCGATGAATCCGTCGTCCGCCGCGGTCTGGGCGAAAAGGGAGTTGACCAGCCTTTCCTCGGCGACTTTCCCATCGATTGCCTTGTTCTCAACGGCATATGGAAGTCCGTTGGTGTTCGGAACGACCACGACTCTCTGAGAGACGTCGGAATGGAGGGTTTTGCCTGACCAGACCGCATCCATGACTGGCATCAGGTCACAGGGTTCAGCCAGGTAGAACCCGTCTCCGGCCGTGCTGCCGCCTTCCGCTGGAAGGTGTTGGATGGCTGGTCCGTCGCAGGACTCCAGAAAGCGGCTCAGTGCGCTCTTGTCGATCACGTGGTGGGCCCGCATGACGAGGACTTTTCCTTCGTCCGGCAGGCTGATTTCCCCGGTCACCCGGTTGAAGGGCTCGTCTGCCTTGAGCGGATGCAAGCACTGGCGGGGCAGAAGACCTGACAGGAGAGGCGCGAGAGCGGCAACCTCTCCGACCAGGTGGATGTTGTCAAACCCGAGGCGCGTGGCGGCAAGGACCAGCCTGCGAACTGCCGGGGCACCAAAGATCTCATGCGAGCCCTTGTCGTCGGGAGCCAATATGATCGCGGTACGATGCATTTCTCGGTCCTCTGGATCGTCGTTCGGAAGCGGTCAGGTTTCCTTGTTTGCTCGGATGGCTGCCGGGCGATTCGCCGGCATGCGGACCGCCATATTATCCTTCGTCCAACATCTGCCGCACCATGCGAGCGATGTCTTTCATGGTGAAGGGCTTCGGAATGAAGCGAATCCCCTCGTCGAGCACTCCGTGAT
>CAZURN010000040.1:0-21869 GCA_964623165.1 uncultured Syntrophobacteraceae bacterium | reverse complement strand
ATATGGCAGAAGATCTCAAGAAGATGTACCGAACCGTCATGGAAGATCACTTTCCAGAATCATTGCGTATCGCATTCGGGGACCAGGAGCTTCTCTATCGCAAGCGTTCCTGGAAATTCCCAGACGACAAGACGGGGGAACTCATCGAGAAGGGACTGCGCTACGGGGAGAATCCGGGACAGGAAGCAGCACTGTACGAACTGGTGGGCGGCCACCTCACCCTTGGAGCCTGCCGCTTTATAGACCCGCAGAACGGCCTGGTGAGCGCCATTCGTGAAGAAGACATGCTGCAGGAGGGGAAGCACCCCGGAAAGACCAACCTCACGGATCTGGACAATGGCTTGAACATCCTCAAGTTTCTCATGGACAAGCCCGCAGCGGTAATTCTGAAACACAACAATCCCTGCGGCGCGGCGCTTGGCAGCTCCGCCTTTGAGGCGTATCAGAGGGCAAACAGGGCGGACCGCATCGCAGCCTTCGGTGGTTGCCTCGTCGTCAATCGCCCCGTGGACAGGGACACGGCAGCACTCATCTCAGAGAACTATCTCGAAGTCGTTGCGGCGCCCGACTTCGAAGAAGGGGCCCTGGAGTTGCTCAAGAAGCGCGCTAATCTGCGCGTCATCCAAGTGTCCAGGATCGATCGCCTGAAGGATTACCTGGACCGCCGGTTTGTGGACTTCAAGTCCCTCATCGACGGGGGACTCATCGCACAGCAATCGCCACTGAACCGAGTCAAAGATGCCGATGATCTGAAACTTGCCGAAACGATCTACCAGGGTAAGATTTACAGAATCACCAGAGAACCGACCCCCAGAGAAATGGAGGATCTGCTGTTCGGGTGGTTCATCGAGCAGGGAGTCACCTCCAATTCGGTGCTTTACGTGAAGGACGGCTGCACTGTCGGAATCGGCACCGGCGAACAGGACAGGGTTGGAGTGGCGGAAATTGCCGTTTACAAAGCGTACCAGAAGTATGCGGATGCCCTCTGCTTCGATCGCCACAGAATGTCTTACAAAGAACTCGAGCTCGCAACGGAGAAGGGTGCTAAACCACTGGAGCTCAAAGAGGAGATCGATGCGGAAACAAGGCGGGCCAAGGCTGGACTGAAAGGTGCCGCGATGGTTTCGGATGCCTTTTTCCCTTTCAGGGACGGTGTCGATGTGGGCATCAGGCAGGGGATAAGTGCCGTGGTGCAGCCCGGCGGGTCCCTCAGAGATTGGGAAGTCATCGAGGCCTGTAATGAAGCCGGGGTGACCATGGTGCTCACCGGGCAACGAGCTTTCAAGCACTAGATTCTCTGGGAATTCTTCCCACTCATCTGCTCCAGGTCCATGAACCTGGAACCCCTCTGACCCGGGCACGAATTGCCCGGGTCAGCCACTCCGGAGATCTTAAGATCACGATGCAAATGTGCGATGGGTGCAACCCTCAGCGCCCTCTTGGGCCGAGTCTCGATTCGAGGATTTTTCCCAAGCCGCGGCGGCCCGCGAGCCTCCATGGACAATGTCCATGATGGCCCTGAGGACCTCTCTCGGCTGCTCCTGCTGAAAGACGTTGCGCCCAACGGCCACCCCCCTCGCCCCAGCCTCGACCGATTTCTCGATTCTTCTGAGAAAAGCCAGGGGATCCAGACTTCGTCCGCCCCCCGCGACAACGACGGGCACGAGGAGACTGCCCGTGATCTCCTCCAGGGTCTCAATGTCTAAGGGCAGCGGTATCTTCACGCAATCCGCGCCGAGCTCCATGGCAATTCTGGCGCCGTGCGCAACGGCGGAATCACCTGCCAAGGTTCTTTTTGCCTCAAAGAGGGGGTAAATCATGACCAGCAGGGGCATCCGCCATCTGGCACACTCAGCCCCGATGCGCCCCAAATCCTCAAGCATCCGAGGTTCATTCGGGTCTCCCACGATGACATGCACTGACACGCCGTCGGCACCCCTGCGGATGGCTTCCTCGACGCTGCCGACGAGGACCTTGTATTGAGGGTTCGGCCCCAGTTGTGTGCTTGCGGAAAGATGCATGAAGATCCCGGGCAATCGCCCTGGGATGTGTGGCACCTGTGAAATCAGTCCCTTGTGGAGTACTACGGCGTCGGTACCCTCCTCAATGCCCATGCGGATCATTCGCTCCGGTTGCTCGAGACCCTGGATGGGGCCGTAGGTCACCCCGTGATCCAATGGCAAGACAACCAGCCCACGATCCGATTGAATTCCGCATCGCCTCAGGCGCAGGCTCTTTCCACTCATTCCTGTCTCTCCTGGTCTCTCCTGGCTCGGTCGGGATTCGATTGTCTCCAGTCACGCCACGCACGCAAGGGGCGAGATGATCTCCAGACCTGGGACTGAGGGGATTTCTCCAATTTCCTCAAGAAGGCGGAAGAACATAGTCAGGCCTTCCCGCTCATGGTGACCCAGGTCAAACCCGAGGCATTGGTAGTACACTCGCAGTTCTTCCGGTGAAAGGACACCCTTCCGGGCGGCGACGGCACAAATCATGTCCAGATGGTCCCTGCCCCACTGCTTGGCGGACCCAAGGATTTCCAGCGCTTCGCAAAGCTCGCCGTTCCATTCCTCCGCGGCTTCCCTCTGGATGACCCACACCGCGAACACGAAAGGGAGTCCCGTCCAGGAGTGCCAGGCCTCTCCAAGGTCCATGGCATAGGGATAGAGGCCCTGGCCACTGAGACTCAACGCCTGGTCCCCGATAGCCAGGAATGCCTTGGGGAGGCCGCATTCCACCGATGCATCATTGAGACTCCCAACTCTCACGTTGATATCCAATCCATAGGCTTTGGAGAAAAGAACCCTGAGCAGGGCGACCGAGGTGTGGGACTGATTGGTTGCAGTGATTGTGGAGGAGCCCAGTTCGCCGATGGGCACACTGCTGAAAAGGAGTACGCTCTTGACGGCTCCCCGGCAACTGATGGAAAGATCCGGCAAGATGAAATACCGGTCAGGGTGTCTCGCATACTCGATGGACGAAACGACACTGAGATCCAGATCCCCCTCGGCCATGAGACGGTTGAGATAGGCGGGGGTTCCGGAGACAATGCTGAATGGATGGTTGATGATTCCTGATTCCAATGGAAAATAGATGGGAAGGACGTTAAGAAATTCAATTCTGCCAAGCCTCAGTCGCTCTGTGGATGAGGGACCCATCGAATCGCTCCTTCATTTCCCCGGTGAATGACCGTTTCAGAAAGTCCCGACGCAGTGGGGGAGCCGGAAAGGGTTATCGCAAGCAATGCAGCTCGTTTGCCGGTATCCAGTGTTCCATAATCCCGGTGGCGTCCGAGAGCTCTGGCGCCACCCATGGTGAGCATGGCCACAATGGAGTCGGGGTGAATCCCCGGGAAATCCTCCATGACCTGAAGGCCCTCGGCGAACAGATTGAGATCGAAGTTGCTGGCGTGACTGTCGGTTCCCAGGCATGTGGGAATGCCTCGCTCAACGGCACTGGGTATGTGCGCCCTGCCCACTCCGATGTTACGGTTGCTGCGGGGGCAAAAACAGACAGTCGCGCCTCTCTTGGCGACAATGTCCCAGTCGGAGTCCGCCATGTGAACGGCGTGGACGAGGAGTGTGCCGGTGTCCAGAACACCAAGGCTCTCAAGATAGCCCACGGGGGTCATTCCGGGAGGAGCCCAGCACGGGGCCCACTTGCCAAGGCTTTCCAGCAGAGCCCGGCAGTACCCGGTTCCCTCCCGCAGGAATTCCATTTCCTGCGGGTGTTCCGCCACATGAATGCTAAACGTCTTCGCCCGGATCCGACACGACGCCTTGGCACCTCGGATGACCGCAGCGGAAGTGGAGTAGCAGGCATGAGCTGCCAGGGAATGGGAGTCTGACTGAGTGCAATCCTCAAACATCGTCCCTTGCAGAGCGGATTCCAGAGAGCCATGATTGAACCCGATCAGCTCCAAAAAGACTTCCCTTTCAGGCGAAAAGTAGTGTTTGCAGGCCCCATGGCTGATTCTGTTCGTGATGTCCCCGCACAGCACAGTTCCATACGCGGCCAGCTCTCGGCACCCTTCGTCAAAGCCTGTCTCAAAGGCCTCCGGGGCGAGAGAAGAACGGATCCGGAACACCTCGGCCAGCCAGGCGGGAAAGCCTGGTTTGGGCAGCTCAATGGCTCCTCTGAAAGCGGAAAGCTCAAGGTGGGTGTGCCCGTTCACCATTCCTGGAATGAGAGCCGCGTTGCCGTGATCCGACTCAACCGTTCCCGAGGGGCACACTGATTTGAGATGGCGGTAAGGCCCCACCGCCTCGATGTGATCCTCGTGAACCAGGACTGCCCCGTCTGGAACAGGGGGGCTGGATACGGGGACCACCCACGAAGCCCTGTGAAGCACAGGTGCCAACGGCCGTTGCGATTCGGTTGTGTCCTCGCTCATCGGCTCCAACCTCGTCGCGGGGTTCACGGGTCCGTCCCGCCGGTTTCCTCGATCAGGGAATAGGCCATGGTTCTCTGGCGGGGTTCAAATCCCCCTTCCCGTATGATTCGCCTGATCTCCTGGATCGAAAGTCTGAAATGAACTCCAGCCGCCGCCACCACGTTCTCTTCGATCATGGTCGAACCGAAGTCGTTGGCCCCGAAGTGAAGGGCCAGCTGGGCGACTTTGGGGCCCATGGTGACCCAGGAGGCCTGAATGTTTGGAAAATTGTCCAGGACAATCCGTGAAACGGCCAGTAGTCTAAGATAGGAGACCGCAGTCTCGGCTGGCCGCTCGATGGCCGTGTTTGCGGGTTGGAACGCCCACGGGATGAAGGCGGTGAACCCTCCGGTGCGGTCCTGAAGCTCCCTCAAGGCAAAAAGGTGCGTCAGTCGGTCGCCTGTCTCCTCCTCGTGGCCGAACATCATGGTGGCGGTGGTCCTGAGCCCCTGCCGGTGTGCCTCCTCCATGACGTCCAGCCATTCCGCCGAGGAACACTTTCGGGGCGAGACGCTCCTTCGGACCCTGTCCACCAGGATCTCGGCACCGCCACCAGGGATGGAATCCAGGCCGGCGTTCCTCAGTCGGCAGATGACCGTGGAGATGTCCGTGCCATTCAACTTGCTGAAGTGGACTATTTCAGGCGGGGAGAAAGCATGGATGTGGATGGGGAAGGTTTCCTTGATGGCCCGTAGCATTTCTTCATAATAGCTGAGAGGAAGGTCCGGGTGATGGCCACCCTGCAAGAGAATTTGGGTTCCTCCAAGGTCCACCGTTTCCTGGATCTTCTTGAAAAGCTCCTCCTTCGGGAGAAGAGTGCCTTCAGGATGACCGGGCGGCCTGAAGTAGGCACAGAAGCGGCATCCGCAGACACAGATGTTGGAATAGTTGATGTTGCGGTCGACCACGTATGTCACGATGAGGTCCGGGTGTTTCGTCATTCGGATGCAGTGAGCCAAGTGACCTAGTTCGTGGAGCGACGCACGCTCATACAGCTCCAGGATCTTGGAATAATCGAGGCGTTTCCCTGAGGCAATATCTCTGAAGACGTCATGCAGGTCCATGGAAATCCTGTGTGCTCAGGAGGCTGACCCCTGCCTGCTGGTGCCGGCCAATTGGCGCGGTTCACCCTTTCATCCTGTTTGCAAGGGGGCGTTCACAGCACCGGCGCAGCCTCGGCAAAGAACGAATTCCTCTCGACGGGCTGAAAGCCTGCCTCCCGAATGAGTCTCTCAAGCTCCGAACGGGTAAGCGCCTGCTCTGATTCGGCTCCGGCCATGTGCCCGATCTTCTCCTCGACGACCGTCCCGTCCAGGTCGTCTGCCCCGAAATGGAGCGCCACTTGTGCGAGCTTGACCGTCAGCATCACCCAGTAGGCTTTCACATGGGGGATGTTGTCCAGCATCAGACGGCTGACGGCAATGGTCCTGAGGTCCTCCACGCCAGTGGTGCCCTCCGCCTTCCCAACCCGGTTGTTGGCGGGCTGAAATGGAAGCGGGATGAAACACACAAACCCTCCCGTCGCATCCTGGAGTTCACGCAGGGCCATGAGATGGTCAAGTCGATCCCGGGGCGTTTCAATGTGCCCGTACAACATGGTCGCATTGGTTCTTATCCCCAGCGAATGAGCTTCCCGGTGAATCTCAAGCCATTCGCCGCCACTCAGTTTCTTCGGGCAGATGCTGGCCCTGATTCGAGGGCTGAATATCTCAGCGCCTCCCCCCGGAAGCATGTCGAGCCCGGCATTCTTCAGGCGAACCAGGATCTCCCTTGCGGTCAGCCCTGCCAGCTTGGCGAAATGGCCGATTTCGACGGCCGTGAAAGCCTTGACGAGCACACAGGGCCGCAGTTCCTTAATTTCTCGAACAAGACTTTCATAATACGAGAAAGGAAGATCCGGATGGCATCCGCCGACGATGTGGATTTCCGTGACAGGTTCGTGATTCCTGACCTTCACCTTATTCAAAATGTCGTCCAGGGAAAGGTGAAACGCTTTGGGATCCCCTTTTTCCCTGCCGAACGCGCAGAAGAGGCACCCGTTGATGCAGATGTTGGAGTAGTTGATGTGTTGGTTGACCACATAGGTGGCGGAATTGCCGTGAAGACGGGAGCGTGCCTGATGGGCGAGAGCGCCCACCGCGACGATGTCGGGGCACGAAAACAGTTTTTCCCCGTCGGCAAGGTCGAGTCGTTTGCCCAATTGCACCTTGTCATGCACGTCACCCAAACCGAGTCTTTCGTACCATCGGCCATCGAACATAAACCAGTCACTCTCCCGTTGAAGTCTTTGAAGCAAATGCATTCCAAGAGCCGGGTCTTGCGGGTTTGTCCCGCCCGGGGGTCACGGGAGGCATGCCGCAGCGCCCATCCCGTGGCGGATCAACCGGATGAATTCGTCGATCCTTTGTGAAATCTCCTCGGATCCAGCTTTGTAAATCCCGGCGCGGGCATCCAGGAACGATACCGAATACGCCTGCAGGAAGCGGTCCATGATCGCGTCTAGAAAGAAGACGGCCACATCCACATTGAGGTCCTTCCGGAGTTCACCCCTGGCAATGCCCGATTCCACGAAAGGCTTCAAATACTCGGCTGAGAACAGGTGCACCTGATTCAGGAATTCGGCGCGAAGCGGAAAGTCCTCATGGAAGACCATTTTGAGGTAAAGCTGGTACACCTTGGGGTGCTGGTCGATGAAACGCACGCCGGCGTGAAGGCTTCGGCGTATCCGTTCAAAGAAGTCCTCTTGGGAGGAGTCTTCCCGCACACGCCTCAGTGACCGGCGGACCAACTCCACCGCGTGCTGAAACACCAAGTGGAAGAGGCCCTCCTTGCTTCCGAAATACTGGAAGATGGATCCCTTGGCGATCCCCAGCCTCTGGACCATCCTGTTGATGCTCGCTCCCCTGAACCCCTCGGAGGCGAATTCCTCGACGGCTGTGTCGAGTATTCTCTGCTTCTTGTCGTTTTCGAGGTTCTGGAATCGTTCACGCGGAAGCATGCCAATCCTGTGTTCATGAAAAATGACCAGGTGGTCATTATAGGGGAACCGCCTGGGAAGTCAACAGGACGGTTTTGGACGGAACCCCCCTGTGATGGCCAAGACAGGATGATGGGCTTCGCCGGGTGGTGCATTGTGGATTGACATCCAGACGAAGTTTCTCTAGAGATGGCATTCCATGGGGTTCGGCCTCTTGTGAAACGAGGGGACTGGGAACCCTGACATGACCCAGACCGAGGAGTATGAGATGGACAGGCCGACTGATGTTTATTGGCGAAAGCGTCTTGAAGAGTTGAAGGAGGCCCTTGAGGGCAACAACTTTGAGGTGTTTATCGCGGAGACTTCCGCAGATGCCAAGAGGATCGTGCTCGACGAAATACTGCCCAAGCTTCAGGTGAAGAGCGTTTCATGGGGAGGGTCCATGACGTTTCCTGCAACCGGGCTGTACGAGACCTTGAAATCCAGGTCCGATATACAGGTTCTGGACACCTATGACAAGACATTGTCGCCGGATGAGATGATCGAACGACGTCGCCAGTCGTTGTTGGTGGACGTGTACATCACCGGTACGAATGCAGTAAGCGAAACCGGCAAGCTCATCAACCTCGACGCGCTGGGTAACCGTGTTGCGGCAATCACTTTCGGCCCCAAACTGGTGATCATCCTTGTGGGCAGAAACAAGGTGGTGCCCGAGGTGGAAGATGCCATGTTCCGGGTCAAGAATTACGCGGCTCCTGTGAATGCCATGCGGTTGGACAGGAAGACTCCTTGCGCCGCCACATCCTTTTGCGAGGAATGCAAGAGTCCGGATCGCATCTGCAATTCCTGGGGGATTACCGAGAAGTCTTTCCCCAAGGGACGGATCAAGGTGGTCCTCATCAACGAAGACTTGGGGTTCTAAAGACTTGTCGGGCAGATACCCCTGGAATCCCTCAGCCGCGTTGAATCTTCCAGCCGAAGTTGCGGTGCGGGAGAGTAAGAGGGCGAAAAGAGTCATACTGAGGGTTCTCCCTGAGGAGGGGGTCGTGGTGGTCGTCCCCAAGGGGTTCAATCGAGAAGAACTCCCGGCGATCCTCGCGAAGCATAACCAGTGGATTCGAGATGCCTTGGGACGCCTCGCCACACAGCGGAGAAATCCCTCCGGCGGCCGTGGCAACCTCCCTGAGACAATCCGCTTGGAGGCATTGGGGGTGTGTCACCGAGTGGTTTACAAACCAGGGGGAGAAGGGTCGGTGCGACTCACTCGCACTTCGCCTCTCACATTGGAGTGCGAGGGGGATCTTGCCAACCACGACCTGTGCATCGGGATCCTTCTGAAATGGCTGAGAATTCAGGGGCAGTTGCACCTCATTCCGTGGCTCGCTCGCACTGCTGATGAACTGAGCTTAGACTATGCCAGGGGACAGGTGCGCAACCAGAGGAGCCGCTGGGGCAGTTGTTCGGCGAAGGGGACCATAAGCCTCAACCAGGACCTTCTTTTTCTTCCTCCGGAGTTGGTGCGCTACATCATCATTCATGAGTTGTGCCACACCCGGCACATGGACCATTCGCCGAAATTCTGGGCCCTGCTGGAATCTTTCGAGCCTGGGTGCAGGTCTTTTGATGCACGCATGAAGGATGCACGAAGCCTCGTCCCTCTCTGGGCGCGGAGGCATTAAAGGACTGGCCCACCAGGCCTTGCGCGGCCCAAACCGTTTGACTGCCATGCGTGATGGCTCCTTTTCGCCGCAGTTGGCGGGCGGTGCGGCCGAAATAATGAGCAGCAATGAAAGTCCTTGTGATCAATGAGCCTTACGTGGAAGGGTTCAACCGAACCCAGCGCTGGGCAGCTCGCACCCGCGGGCGTGTCCTCAGGGCGCCGGATTGGCTCGCCTACGCCACAGCCGTCCTTGAAGAGGCGGGAGTTCCTGTCAAGCTGTTTGATTTTCCCGCCGAGGGGTGGGGCAAGGACAGACTGGCACGTCTCATCAGAAGCGAGCAGCCCGACTTTGTGGTATTGGATTCCACGACGCCGTCCATCTACTCGGACATCGAGTGCGCGCGGATCTGCAAGGAGGTAAGCGGTGCTGCGGTCATCATGGTGGGTCCTCACGCATCGGCAGTGCCCGAGGACACCCTCCGCATCGCCGACGGAGCTGTGGATGTCATCTGTATTGGAGAATACGACTACACGGTCCGGGATGTCGTTCTGAACTACCCGGACATACGAGGGGTGGACGGGATCTGCATGGTGGAGAACGGCAGGGCGACTCGGACCGCCCCACGCCCCCTCATCGAGGATGTGGATGCAATTCCATTCCCCGCCTGGCACCACCTCGATCTGATGAGGTATTTCGACGGATCCAAGCTTTATCCATATGTCGACATATTCTCCGGCCGCGGCTGCCCCCACCACTGCATGTTCTGTCTTTGGCCTCAGGTGATGCACGGACACAAGGTCCGGCTACGTTCACCGAAAAACGTGGTGGACGAAATGGAGCGGGACATCAGGCTCTGTCCGCGCGTCGCGCGAGGAGGAGAATTCTTCTTCGAGGACGACACCTTCACCTTGGTCAAATCCAATGCCATGGCCATATGTGAAGAAATCCTCCACAGGGGTCTCAAGGTCACCTTCTCAGTCAATGCCAGGGTCGACACAGCCGATGAAGCCATGTTCAGGCTTCTGAAGAGGGCGGGGTGCCGGGAGCTTTTAGTGGGCTTCGAATCTGGTGATGACGAGATACTCGGGCGCGTCAGGAAGAGGGGAACGGTGGATGATGCGAGACGCTTGATGCAATTGACCAGGAAGACCGGCCTGGATGTGCACGGCTGTTTCGTTCTTGGGCTCCCCGGAGAAACCAGGGAGTCCATGGAGGAAACGATTCGATTCGCTCTCGGCCTGGGTCTGCACACGGTGCAGTTTTCTGCAGCCGTGCCGTTTCCCGGCACCCGGTACTATGATTACTGCCGTGAGACCGGCCTCCTGAAGGCCGAGAGATGGGACGATTGGCTGGATGATGGCGAACAGGCCCCCGTCGTGGACTATCCCGGCCTCACCAAGGCTGAGGTCACAGAGGCCGTGGATCGAGGGCTCAAGGAGTTCTACTTTCGCCCCTCGTACATGCTTCAGTTCCTGTTTTCCACGAAGAGCCCCTGGGACCTGTATCGCAAGATTTTGGGCGCCAGGAACTTCCTCTCATACCTCCTGAACCAACAGCGAAAGAAATGAACCAGAATCCTCCCAGGATTTCAGTGGTTGTGGCCGCGTACAATTCGAAGCGGACGATAGGCCAATGCCTCGCTTCGCTGCTTGCCCTGGATTACCCGTGGTACGAGGTGATTGTGGTGGACGACGGGTCAACGGACGGTACGCCGGAAATCTGTGCCGCGTATGAGTCCGTGCGACTGATTCGGCTGGACCGCGGCGGTCCGTCCAGGGCGAGGAATGTGGGCATTGATCTGGCCCTTGGTGAGATCGTGGCCTTCACGGACAGCGACTGTGTCGTGTCTCGGGATTGGCTGAGGGAGATTGAGAAGGGGTTTGTCGACGACCGGGTTGCCGGTGTGGGAGGCAACCAGGTGAGCCCCGAGGGCGAATCCGAGTTCGGAAGGATGGTACAGGATTTCTTCCGGGCCATCGGTTTTGTGACGGATTACATCAACCTGGACAGCACCCTGAGAGAAACCCGGCACAACCCGAGCTGCAATTCCGCGTATCGCAAGAGTGTCTTGAAGGAGGTCGGAGGATTTGTCGAAGGACAGTTTCCCTGCGAGGATCTGGAGTTGGATCTCAAGATACGAAAGCTGGGTTACCTGCTCATTTACAACCCCAACGCGGTGGTCGGGCACTTCCGGCCGGGAGGCTACGCCGGTTTCGCCCGGATGATGCGGCGTTACGGTTCCGGTGAATGGCTGCTGTGGCGCAAGCACGGCTTTTTCAGGAAGCTCGACCACGTGCCCTGGATTTTGCTTCTGGGGCTGTTGGCCACCTTTTTCCTGGTGGGCTCGAATTGGATGCTTCTGCTGTTGGCTGTCCTGACTTTCCTTGGCGTCTGGGCCTGGTTTTACATAAGAGGGAGGAGTCTCACCAGGAGTCTGAGATACACGACTCTCTTCTTTCTCACCCTGGTCTTCTGGAACTGGGGTTTTTTCACCGGCTTTCGGTACCGACCGGGCGCTTGAAATCTTGCGCCTTCTAATGTAGTAAGAGACATTCGCTCTGTAGATCCATGGATTCATGCCGCGCACCGAGAGGCATTGAGGGGTGAAAGAATCTGTTTCTGCGCGCCTCCTGAGAAACCCTGGGATATGAAAAGCATGATGCAACCGCCCGATCCAAGAAGTTTCAGCATTGTCATCCCTGCCTACAATGAGGAAGAGGCCATCGGCAGCACCGTTGAACGTTGCATCGCTGCTGTGGAGAGCATCAAGGCCCGCACGCCGATCCGCCACGTGGAGATTATCGTCGTCAGTGACGGCAGCTCCGACAGGACTGCCGAAATCGCCCGATCTTACAGTGGCATCCAGGTGGTGGCCTACGCCAAGAACCGTGGGTATGGTGCTGCCATCAAGCTGGGATTTTCCAAGGGATGCGGGGATCTTCTGGGTTTTCTTGACGCCGACGGGACCTGCGATCCGGAGTTGTTTGTGGATCTCATCAATGTGGCCATATCGGAGCAGGCGGACGTGGTGCTCGGATCGAGGCTGAATAACGAGAGCAAGATGCCCTGGCTCCGATGGGCCGGCAACCGCATGTACTCAATACTTGTCTCACACCTCGGGACTCGCAAAATAAACGACACGGCGAGCGGCATGCGCGTGTTGCGAAGAGACGCCCTGCCCAAACTCTACCCTCTTCCTGACGGACTGCATTTCACTCCCGCCATGACCTGCAGGGCGGTCCTCCAGGATGGGATAACCCTTCTGGAAATCCCCATCCCCTATCACGAACGACTGGGCCGATCGAAACTGAAGGTGCTGAGAGACGGGGTCCGTTTTCTGCACAGCATACTGGAAATCGCCCTCACCTATCGCCCTCTGAAATTCTTTGGGTGGACCGCCGCATTGCTTTTTCTGGTGGGATTCATTTACAGCCTCGGCCCCATTCACACTTATATACTGAGAGGCGTCATCCCGGCCCACCTCATTTACCGCCTGTTCGCCATCAACGCGGCGGGGCTCGCCGGCATGATACTTCTCACCATAGGCGTGGTGGCCGAACGGGTGGCGGAGGTCTTGAACCGGAGCAGCCACCGGAGATCTTTGATGGAGCGGTTTCTCCTCAAGGTCTGTTCCACCAAGGCCATGCTCATCGCGGGAATTTTCCCCATCTTTGCGGGAATCATCCTCAACGGGGGGGTTATTCTCGAATACATGTCTACAGGCCATATCACCTACCATTGGTCATACATCAGCGTGGGTTCCTTCCTCGTTTTGATGGGGCTGCAGTTGGAGGCCATGGGGATGTTCGAGCTTCTCTTGACCCGTATCCTTCAAAGGAATGGCAACGGTAGTGCCAATGGATGTATGACGGAAGGAATCCCTTCCACGGGAGGCGATCGGATCTCAAAGGAGGCAATTCATGAGGGTGAGGACCGGCCTGCGCTTCTTCAATGAGGGGATGCCCTGCGTCAGTCTTTGAGGTGCGCTCGCTGGAGGCTCAGGATGTTCCAATAGGTGAACATCGATCCGGCCAGGGTCGCGAAATAAGGCTTCATTTCCCTCTCTGGCAGGACTCTCCCTCTCTGTACGATGCGGCGTTTGGAGAGCACGTCATCCAGGGATGACAGTATTTCCCCATAACCCCCGACGATCGCCCTCAGCACATCTTTTTTGCCGGTCAAAGCCAAGCGCGCCACCCTCAGGAGGTCATAGAGGGAGGAAACGGCCAGTGCCACCGGAACTCTTCCGGAGCCCATGTTCTTCAGGATATTGGCCAGCCTGTTACGCTGAGAGAAGCGGGTCCTGGACGGATGCATGTCGATTCCCTGGCTGTGGCCGCCACCCCCGTGGTGGTAGACCATGGAGGACGGGACCTGCATGATCGTGTATCCCGCCATCCGCAGGCGCCAGCAAAGATCCACATCTTCGTGGTACATCACATAGGTGGTGTCGAATCCCCCGACCCTCAGATACGCCTCCCTGTTGACCAGCAGCGCGGCCCCGCAGGCAAACCCCGTTTCAGTCGGTGTCGATGCGCCCTGTGTATTCCTGGACCATTTCCCCACATCGAGACCGGAACCTATCCAGGTCAACAGGCCCCCTCCATGGTCGAGAATGGATGGGTCGTGCATCATGAGGATCCTTGAGCCGCATGCTGCAATTCTCTCATCAGATTCCAAGACATCAACCAGGGTAGTCAGCCACCTGGGGTGGACCGTCGTGTCGTTGTTAAGAAGCACCACCAAGGGGTATTCCAGGGTGCGGATGGCCCGGTCGTAGGCTGAAGCGAATCCCATGTTCTCAAGGTTTTCGATGATGTGGACATCCGGATGAGCGGCGCGGGTCCAGGCAACCGACCCGTCACTTGAATGATTGTCGATGAGCACGACATCGAAGGAAGGATAATCCGAAGCGAGCACAGATTCAAAACAGGCCGGCAAAAAAGAGGCCCCATTGTAGTTGAGGATGAGCACGGCCACGCGAGGCCTGCCGCCGGAACCGCTGGAATGAGATAGTCCGGGCGGAAAGGAAGCCTTGCCGCCCGACCCCGAAGCTGCCTTACGGTGTGGAGCCATGGCATCTTCCAAGGGCATGCTATTTGACCAGCACCATGGGTTGGCCGCAGCAAACCAGCTCTCCGCCGCCAGCCTCCTTCACTTCAACCACGTTCCCGCAGAGCTCACATTTGTAGACTTCACCGACTTTGTTGACATTCACCATGACGTGCCTCCTCTTGGTTGTCTGCGCCCGGCATGGGCGTGAACTTATGGGGTGCAGGTTCCTTGCAGTCAATCCGATGCGTGTATCTTACAGTTGCACAAGTATCGGGCGAAGGCAAGGGCGGAACTACGCAAGGCGCCGACCGAGGGAAGCCGGAGCGCAAAGCGATGAGACAAGCCTGCCCAGGACCCGCCCCGGGGAACGGAAATGGCGTTGAAAGAGCTGGTTACGCCACAAGACTCTGCCACACTGCTGGGAGGCGGCTCCCGGAGCAATCCGGGGCATGATCGGGCAGAAGTCAGCCGATTGGCGCAGGGCCTTCCCGCAAACCGAATAGAGAGAGCGAGCGAGTCAACGTACCCGTTCTTTAACCAAGGTGGGAATAGGCTTCATTAGTTTTTCTGCTTTTGAGACCCACGGGAGGACTTGTGATTCTTGAAAGCTGAAGAAGTCGATGTAGTCGCCCTCTTGACGTCTCTCAAGACGATCATTGTTGATTGTGCTAAACCCCTCGGGATCTTGCCTGCCTTCACGCAGTGCCTGTTGAAGATGCCATGGATACCTGCATGCTTGGAAGACGACAGACCACCCATGACAAGGAGAGGTGAGACGGCATAAGAACAGGCACGGTAGAGACGGCTCACACGGGCTTCAAGCGTTGCGCTCCGGCGAGAGCACGAGCATCTACCAGGTTCTCAGCCGCTCGTGTCCATACGGTAATGCGCCAGATCCTTGCTCCATGGCGTCACAGCGTGATTCCTTCCCGCTGAAATCGCTGATGAAATGGCATAGCCTGGTAGATGTCACTATTCCATTCTTCTCGGCTCTGTACAGTCGAGGAGATGACCTATCCGGATTCCCATTCGACTTTATAGAGCCTGTGACGGATTCGATCGGGGCATTCATGACTCAATGGGCCATCAACCAGGATACCGTGGAGAATGCTCTCCGCATCAGTTTCCACTACACGGACACCTTGCTGATTTGCTCGAGTAATTCCTTTTGATTCCTATGGCACCTTGCATTTTCTGGAGCTTAGGGTATAGCCGGGGGCCGAATCCGTCCACGAGTCACCGAGGAGCCGTGCTTGAGTGTTTCCTTTCACACGGCTAGGATGGTGACATTTCCGAGGGAGTGGTCCGGGCGAAGCGCAAGCTTCACATCTCGGTCGTGCTGACGCGTGAAGAGATTGAGACCGTGTTGAAACATCTCCGCGGGGATTCCTCGTCCTCTGAGGAACGGGTCTCGGAGCTCATTCCTCAGGGGATGTAGGAAGATGTGTTGGCGGGCCCAAGGGGGAAGAGTCTAACGCGCCGGCGGCGTTCAGAGGTCCAGGGAAGGGTTGCCGTGAACTTTGCCCTCCTGTGGAGTCCTCCGATAGTCGCCCCTCGCGTTGACATCCCAGTATTCGGGAATGGGCAATTCCCTCCTGAGAAGCCAGCGCAGCAACGAACCACGGACGCCGAGAGCCATTGGGAACCAGAGGCGCCCCTTCACATCCCACCGCCGGGTCGAGATCAGCACATGAAGAGGGGGAGAAAGCACGCCGACCGATGACCGGCGACCGGGCTCAGGAGCAATGCGCCGGTGGATTCGCAGGAGGAGTTCGGAGTCCTCATATGGTTCCGCCGATGAATCGAATCCTCCCACCTCAAGAAAGACATCCCTGCGCACCAACATGAAGACGGCCTGCCCCACCGGAAATCCCATACGAAGCCATCCGCGCTGACCTCTGTTGAGGGAACCGAGGAGAAATCGGTCCCATGCTCGGATCCACCATCGATGGTAACCCAGGTCTCCTTGACGGTAGATGGCGCGATTGTCCGAGACGGCTGCCACCAACCCCTGGGATGCCACATCCCGGAGCGCGCGCCCGAGAAATCCGTCGTCGGGAAGTCGTGTGTCTGCGTCAAGGAAGCACACCCATTCGCTGTCAGCGGCCAATGCTCCTGCTGTGCGGCCTGCCGCAGGCCTTCCACCGGTTATGACTGTTGCACCAAGACGTCTGGCGACCTTCTGGGATCCATCCGTGGAATTGGCATCTGCGACAAGGATTTCCAGAGGCCGGAGGGTCTGTTTCGCAAGTCGAGGCAGCAGCTCCTGAAGGTGATGCGCTTCATTGAGTACCGGAATCACGATGCTGACGGACCCCGGCACCATGCCTCCTGCAATCCCGTGCTCATCCGTGAGAATTGCATCCGGAGTGACAACCATGCCATAGCCTTTCATTCGTTGAATCCTGGTCTCTGCGGGCTGTGCCTCACAGCCAGCCGGCCTGTCGATACCAGGCGGCGCACGAAGCCACGCCTTGCCTGAGCCCCACGGCAGGCTGGAATCCCAGCTCATCCATGGCCTTTCTGTTGCTGCACAGCCAGTTGGCCTGGAGGCCTTCGCGCATCTTGTCAGAATTGAGCACAAAGGCCCTGCCGGTGAATCGGGACAGGAGGGACCCGCAGGCCCCCAAAAGCCTCATGAAGATCTCTGGCATCGGCAGCGTGATCGCCTGGCATCGGAGTGCTTCGCGAAGCACGTCACCAACCTCGAGCCAGTTGAAATCTTCATCACTGGTGATGAAATACGTCTGCCCCGCTGCGCGGTCCGAGGAAGCAGCGAGCAGAAGGCCATCCACCAGGTCGTCCACATGGACAAGCATGACGCGCTGCAGACCCTTTCCGGGGACGGGGTGAAAGCCCATGGCCACGGACTGGAAATATTGAAACACGTCCCGATCCCTTGGGCCATAGACGATGGTCGGGCGAACGATGGTGGCCGCAATATTTCTCGATGCCCCCTGCAGGGCTTCTTCGGCGAGCAACTTGGAACGACCGTACCAGGAGACCGGGCGGGGTGGGTCTCCCTCAATCCGCAGGCGACCATCAGTAGAGGGACCTGCTGCTGAAAGACTGGACACGTGGACGAATCTCATATGGTCGGATCCACGCCGAAGGCAGGCGTAGAGCAAGTTGGTTGTGGCCCTGAAGTTTCCGTCGTAATAGTCCATCTCACAACAGGCTTTGGTCACTCCGGCCGCATGGAAGACCACGTCGACTCCGTTGACTGCGCGGGAGAGATCCCTGGGGGTCACGAGATCATCTGTGACCACTTCAATGGGCAGGCCTTCGAGCCAGAGAGGAGAACTGGTCCTCCGTAACAGGCACCTCACCTCCCAGCCATCTCTGACAAGCCGTTCCGCCAAGTGACTCCCAATGAAGCCGGAGGCTCCGGTCACAAGGGCTTTCATGGGAGACCCTCCCTACATGGCAGCAAGGTCTTCCGAAATACTTCGGTGGCACTGCAGTCGCAAAGGGCAACGGCCAGCCAGGCATCGCCGACGCGCCTCGAAACGCTGCAAATCTCCAATTCACCCAAGCTATTGGCCCTACGAGCATGGAAGGGCCTGATCCACACGCGAAACTCGCCCACCACGCGACCCATATGACAAGGGGTCACAAGCAGATCCCTTGGTCCCAGAAGGTGGAATCCACATCCCAGGCATTTAACGGCGGCCTCCTTCATGGTCCAAAGGCAGGCGGCAGATTCTGAGATCTCATGGCGAAAGCCTTTGGGAAGATTGGACCACTCACGGTCGTGGAAGGCCTGGTGAAACGGATAATCTTCCCCGAATTCTGACGGGTGAGCCACATCGATGCCCACGCATCGATGGGAACGGACAAGGGCCGCCCAGACCCGGTCTGCCCCGTAACTGAAGGACAGGTGAACATCGGGGCACTTCGGGCTCACAATCAGAGGCTTTCCGAATGAGTCTTTTGCGATGGAAAGCTGAGCGGATCGGTCGCAGGCAACGGGAGAGTCCGTGGAAATCAAGGTTCCCCACATCGCCTCTTTCCAGAGATGATTAGCCAGTTGGTCCTTGATGCTTCTCAAGGCACTGAGACCATTGCCACCCTGTGTACTGCCATGGGGAAGAGGAAGCGAGGCGACGAAAACCTGATCTTCGTCCAGCCCGATGGAGCAGGCTCGGAACCCTTCGGCCTCCGAGCCTTTCCAAAGGGGCGCGCGAACCGAAGCCGCATGCTCTGGGGATTCAGGGGCTTCAATCCTCAAATCATTCTCCACAGGTTACCCCTCATCCTCTGTCCTCTTCCGAACCCGAATGATTCCGGTTGGATCGATGTGCCTCGCTGTGGAAGGCGATGCGGGCGCACCATCTTTACACGACGTGCAGCGGCGCGGTCTTCCACGGCCGTGCCTGGCCTGATCATGAATACGCCATGAATCACTATCCCTTGAACCAACGCATGTGAAGGTCCTTGATTTCCAGGAGGGGGGTTCCGTCTCCCGCTGACGCCACCGCATGCCACACCAAACCCTTGGCATCCTCCTGCATGAGACGGGCCTGGAGAGTGATGGGACTCCCCGGACCATGTGTCCCATGCCATCGCACGCTCCCTATTCCCGCAGGAATCATAGCCCGTTCCTCGCTCTCATCGCGCATGACCACATAGTAACTGCACAACTGCATGAGACCCTCCATGGCGTAGGGGGGGTACTGAAATGCTTGCATGTCAGTGAAGGAAAAGTGGGGTGCATCGGGAGTGGTCATCCTCCCACTGATGATCTCCGGGCCATATCCATCGATACGGTCGAGCACGCGATAGAGACCTTGCATGTCGGATCGTTTATCGTACCAGTCCAGTATCTCGTTCTTTTCCATGGGCCGCCCGGTGAACCGATCCGTGCCGACGGGGAAACCCTCCGGAAGTGCGGGTGTTTCCTGGATCTTCCCACCCATGAGGATGTCCGCCCGGTAACAGGTCTCGAGCCGTTCGAGCTTTCGTCCGCCTGGTGACAACCCGTAGGCCTCCAAGATGCACTCACAGCGGACTTCCTCTCCCTGGCGCGCCAAACGCTTACATGTGATCAACACCTCCCGCTCTCCATCCGGACCCGCTTCAATGGTGTCCAAAAAGCGGATTCCCTGTACCTGTGTGGCGTGGAGGTAGGGAAATAGGAGCCGGGATGCCTCAAGAAAGGCTTCCACGGCCATGATGGCTGAGACCAGCGGATGCTTGAGAAACTTGAATGGCTTGTGGTCAGAAATCCACAGGTCCTTGGCTTGGGAAAAAGTCCGTTTCGCCCGGAGCATACCATTGGAAAAATCAACGTCCTCGACGGAGTCAACAAGGGGGTAGTCGCCGGCAGAGAACTGCATCAGTCCGACATGACGTTCTTTCTCCTGGGGAGACAGATTGAGCCCTTCGAGCAATGCAGTCCTCACCGGGGGAAGGGACTTCATCCACATGACCCATGAATCCTCGGGACGGCCGAAAAAGAGCTCACGGCGGAACATCTCCATGAGTTCTTCCGTCCCGATGTACCCGACACCAAAACGCTCAAGGATCTCCCGGATTTCCTGGTTCTCCGCCATGCCCCCGCCGCTCACTGGAGGCAGCATGAGAGCCTTGAAGAGGGTGCCCCCGTTCTCACCCCTCGCGAGCTGGAGAAAGCGGGACATCATGCGGTTGCCTGCACCGTAGTTGGCTTGTCCCATGTTTCCCTGTATGGCAACGATGGACGAGAGAGCGAAGAAGAACTTCAGTCCGGTCGTGGGGCATGCGTTGAAAAGATTCCACGCACCCAGTAGTTTCACTCTCACGACGCTTCGGAACGCCTCCAAGTCCATGTCAGCGAGGAAGGTGTCTTTGAGGATTCCGGCTCCATGGATGATACCGTCCACTCTGCCGTGCCTGGCCAATACCTTGTCCATGGCGGCGCGCACCTGTTCTGTGTTTGTAACATCGCAGGGGAGGTATTCCACATTGAGCCCTTCGCGGCGCAAACCCTCAAGGGTTGTGAGGACTTGCCCGGCTTTCTGCAGCCGCTGAATCTCGGCACCCAGCTCCTCAAATCCGATGCTGGGTTTATGACGCATGATTTCCCAACGCAGAGCCTTCTCGGAAACCTCTTCAGTCAGAAGCCGTTCGGCCAGATTTCCGGGAAGATCAACGGGTGTTCGCCCCAAGAGCACAATCCTGGGGGCGAATGGAGCGAGGGCTAGAGCCAGTTGGGCGGTGATCCCATAACCGCCTCCCGAAATGACCACCACGTCCTCGGGCTTGAGTTCCAGGTTAGGCACGCCGGACACCTCTACGGGCGCCAATCGGCCAGCAAGGGTCTTGGCCCCTTCCCCCGTGAATGAGAGGTCGATGACGGCCTGACTCTTGTCCAGGACGTGGCGCACCACGCGTTCAAGACTGATGTGGCTGTCTCCCAGGGTGGCGGCCCTGAACTGAAGTGAAGGATACTCCAGTGCGGCGCAAAGAAACATCCCCAGGATCCCCTCCGCCACCACGCGCCGTGGAGTGGGGGCGTCCCAGTCATTGTGGATGAAGACGACGGCCTTCCTGGAGGGAGTGGCCAGAATACGCTTTAAGAGCAGGAACAGCCTCTCCTGCAACCCACATGCGTCGCCAATGTCCTGAATCGCAGCATCAGCGGAGGCATCCATAAGGATGAAAAAGACCTCCGCATCGGTGCCTTCGTCAAGAATCTCCTCGAATCCGGGACGCAGGCCGTGGACCTGAACCCGAGCCCCGAAGCTCCCGCCCAAGAGTCCTTCCAATTCCCTGCAGAGAGGGGATTCCACGGTGGGGGCGACAAGACACACGGAAGTTCCCGAACTCAGAAACACGACATCGCCATCCGCCGTGGCCAAGGGAAAGGGTTTGAAAATGAGGCGCTTGAGGTCATCCTTCCCGGAGTCGGGCTCGTCACTCACGCTTGTAGTCGGGGAGATCTCGGGAGGCGTTTCCTTTGGGCCGGGCTCTGTGATGGAGCCGTGAGTCAGTTCGGCGATACGCCGGGTCATGTCCCCGACGGTCCGCACATCCAGGAAGTCTTCCATGTGAATCTTGAGGTCAAACCGCTTCTCCAAGTTGTCCACGATGATGGGAAGCCTGCTCGAACGGATGCCCAGATCCAGCCGCAGATCCATCTGTGGTTCGATTTCATCCCGCTCATACCCGGTGACCTCCATGATGATGGCGACGACCTCTTCGCCGATGTCTCTCACCTTTAGCGCCTCAGGAGAGGGCATCGCGGATGCAGCCGCGGGGGTGGGCTCGGGTTGTGGCGCCACACTCTCCTGGGGGGGCGCGGCAAAGACGGGAGCCGGTTCCGGTACCACTGGCAGCGGGAGGGATGAGCGCTGGAACATCGACTGAAGTGCATCCCGGAGCTTTTCGTCCGTGAATCCGGGGTCAAGCTCCCGACGGATGGCTGAAAGGAGCATGGGGTTGAGGAACCGCCCGAACATGTCCACCACAAATCCATTGATTTCGCGGTGGATAAGGGCTGCCAGGGGATCCCCGGTAGAGGTGTTGGGCCGGGACACAACCGGTGCCAAGACGGGTGCAACCGGTCCGGCTGCGGAGTTCGCCTGAGCCTCCCGTCTTTCGGTCATGGGCAGCACCTTCGGAGGCAAGGGCGGGACGATGTGGCCCTTGACGAAAAGTTCGGCGATGGCTTTGCGGAGAGAGGTGCCTTCACCTTCGGGCATGCAAGTGGGGATGCAATCGGGATCCTGGACCGTGTCCCGGATCAGATCCGACAGTGTGG